>NZ_JBEAES010000055.1:0-27507 GCF_050477165.1 Brevibacillus sp. FIR094
CGCATTCTCTTGAAGGTGTTTTGATTTGTCTTACGTTATGGGGTCAGTCCCACAAGTGCGTCCGCGAAATTGCTGAAGGTTTTTGATGGTGGAAAAGCTTATGCTTAGACAGTAAATCGGTAACCGGCACCCCAGACCGTCTCGATATACTGCGGATTGGACGGATCGACTTCGATCTTTTCACGCAGCTTGCGAATGTGCACAGTAACGGTCGCGATATCTCCACTGGAATCCATGCCCCAGATTCGTTCGAACAGCTCATTTTTGTTAAAAACCCGATTTGGGTGTGTCGCTAAAAATTCAAGCAGATTGAATTCTCTTGTCGTGAAAATGACTTCTTGATTGCGTACGTAGACTCTTCGGGATACTTTGTCGATGACGAGACCGCGAATGTGAATCTCTGCGTTCGATGGTTGAGGTTGTCGGGCTGTCAAACGCTCGTATCTTGTCAGATGGGCTTTGGCTCTGGCTACTAATTCGCTTGGGCTAAAGGGCTTTGTAATATAGTCATCGGCACCAAGATTAAAGGCGCGGATTTTATCGATCTCTTCTTTTTTTGCGGAGACGATCAGGATCGGCACTTCCTTGACTTGTCTGATCTGGCTGCACAATTCGAAGCCGTCCATGCCCGGAAGCTGCAAATCAACGATGATCAAACTGTAGTTGCCATTGATGGCAAGCGGCAAGCCCTCGCTGCCAGAGTGGCATAAATCAACCTGAAAGCCGTTCAGTTCAAAATAATCCCGCTCCAGCTGAGCGATTGTCGTCTCATCTTCAATGATGAGGATGCGTGAAGACATGGGAATGTGCACCTCCTATTGTTTGTAGGTACGTTTTAACGTAAAGAACAGGCTTGTACCTACTCCTTGCTTGCTCTCCACCCAGATGGTGCCACCGTGACCCTCGACGATCTGGCGTGCGATGGAGAGTCCGAGACCGCTACCGCCCGTGGAAGAATTACGGGATTGCTCCACCCGATAAAAGCGTTCGAACAGGTGAGGAATGGCTTCTTGCGGGATACCGATGCCGTTGTCTTTTATTTCAATGGTGGCCCAATGAGCATCCGTTTGAACCGAGACGTAGATGATTTTCTCAGGTTTATCCATATATTTTTGCGAGTTGCCAATGATGTTTAAGACAGTGCGCTTGATTTTTTCCAGGTCGGCGATGACCAGGGTGCCCTCGGCTGTACGCTTATTCCACTGAATCGTGATGCCCTTCTTTTCCAGATCGTAGTGTAGCTCGTCGATACAATCATCCAAAAACTGCACGATATCTACATGTTCAAACGTAAAGGGCACTTGTTTCAGATCGAGCTTGGAGTAGAGAAACAGCTCATCGACGAGCATGTCGAGGTCCACTGCTTTGGAGTAAATGATGTTCACGTACTTGTCCATTTTCTCCGGGGTATCAGCTACGCCATCGCGGATTCCCTCGATATAGCCTTTGATATTGGTAATCGGTGTACGCAAATCATGCGAGATGTTGGAAATCAATTCTTTGCGGCTTTCTTCGTCCGCAAGGCGCAGCCGCACTGATTCCTGCAATCGTCTACGCATGTTTTCGAATGTTTCGTTCAGTTGTCCAATCTCGTCCTTCGTGTGCAGATGGAGCTCAAAGTCCAGATTGCCTTCCTTGATGTTCTCAGCCGAATTGCGCAGTAAATCGAGCGGCTTGACGACGCTGCGGGTGATCCAGCGGTACAATAAGACGTTTGCGATGACAATGACGCCGAGGAGGAGGAACACGAGAATCGGCAGCAGTTTGCGGATAACCTCACCAAAAGGACTGCGCTCGCGGATAACAAAGACACTGCCTTTTGCGCCATCCGAAAACTTGAAGTCATACTTCGCATATGCATAAAATCTTTCGCCGATGTTAAACGTGTTGCGAATCTGGTTGTTGTTCAAGTCATAGGGCGGCAAGCTACTTTCCAGCTCGGGCTGATTGATGGTTGGGGAGGCAAAGACTTGATTACTCTCCCTGCGGACATACAGGCCAGCACGTACCGTTTTGAGCTTGAAATCGTAATCGGCAAGCAGCTCCTGGTTTTGCAACTGATCCGGCTCATTCTTGGCGAGATATTTCAATTCAAGGAAAATATTCTCTTCTTGTTCAGTCAGCGGATTGAGTTGATAATGCACTTTATAAAAGTCGCGAAAGCTGTTAATATCGCCAGTCGCCGCAATCGTAAATAGGCTGGCGGCTACGAAAAATGTCAGCAAGCTGATTACTAGCATCCCTGTGTAAGAGAGTAGCAACTTGATACGGATGGACATGGACTCACCTACTTTCGATAGGGTGAAAATTTATACGCAAGATGACAAGTCCATTATATACAAGACGTCCAACTGGTAAAGCATAATTACTTGGAACTCGGTCAAAATCAGTTATACTAGCAAGTAAGAAAATGAGAGCTTTGTATGAATGGAAAGGACGGGGGATACTCATGAAAGTAGCAATTGCCCAACTTACAGCGACGATGGATAAGACGCAAAATTTGCAAAAAGCAGCCGATTACATCGCAAAAGCGAAGGCAGCAGGGGCAGATTTTGTAATCTTGCCTGAAATGTACAGTGCACCTGCCACGCCAAAGTCGGGGGTAACGCCAGCAGAGGTAGCTGAAAAGCTGGATGGTCCATTTGTTTCCGGCTTGGCAGAGCTTGCTCGGGAGCATGGAGTTTATGTGGTTTGCGGTGTGTTTGAATCGATCGAGGGTGATGAAAATCGCGCCTACAATACGACTGTTTTTCTAGGCCGTGAAGGACAGCTGCTGCATGCGTACCGCAAGACACATTTATACGATGCCTTTTCCTACACAGAATCGGACTTCATCGCGCCTGGGGATAATCCGTATCAAGTGGTGGAAACAGAATTCGGCAAAATCGGATTGATGGTTTGCTACGAGGTGCGTTTCCCGGAAATCGCGAGACAGTTTGCTCTCCAGGGTGCCGATATTTTGTTTGTGCCAGCAGGCTGGGTAGCCGGAGCGATGAAAGAGGATCACTGGGAGACGCTGGTTCGTGCGCGTGCCATTGAAAACACGATGTTTGTATGTGCGGCTGATCAGGTCGGAAATATTTTTGCAGGACGAAGCATGTTCGTCGATCCGATGGGTGTCGTGATCGCCAGTGCAGGGGAAGAAGAAACGTTATTGATCACAGAACTGGATGTAAGTCGGATTGAACGAGTACGGGGCAAATTGCCAAGCGTAGCCAACCGCCGCGCGGAACTGTATACCAATTAAATGCCTATGCACACTTTCTCTTTTGTTCAATATGATGGTAACAGATATTCAGTCATTATTTGGCCCTTATGTAAGCGTCACCATCATGAGAGAGGGAGTGTGTACGAATGTTCTGGTTCGTATGGGCTGTCGTCGGTGTGGTCGTTTGGTGGGCAATGAGTAGGATCTGTTCAGGAAAAGCGGCAGGATCAGGCTGGTGGGCTTCGCTCATTGCTGCTCTTTTGGGTAGCTGGCTGGGCGATTTGGTACTGGGTGATTGGCTGTGGATGTGGGCCGGCTTCAATGTCATTGCCGGAGTCATTGGTGCGGTCGTCGTTACTTGGCTGTGGTGTTTGGTGGTGAAGCAGCTGAAATAAGCGAACCGATTTCGATTTACTAACTAACCAGGGATCGTCCAAATGGGCGGTTCCTATTTTTTTTAACGTAACTATCGTGGGGAGAAGAATATTTCCAGTCTAGGCTCCAGGCTCCGTCCTGCTGAGGGTTAAGACTGCCCGCTCCGAAGGGATTAGCGGGGAAACGCAAAAGTGGTAGCCGCTTCGTCGCGCGGGCACGTTGCGTTTCTTTTGCCCGCGAATCCCTTCTCCGCTCGGTTGGACTCCACAAGTCGCTACGTCTGGAAATATTCTTCTCTGTCGTAACTGATCACATTCTTCAATCTTTTAAGGATTTTAAAATACGGTGAATACTGAAAGCTCGCAGAGGAAACAGGAGAAAACAGCGAAGATCTTAGGGACACCGACCGAGACGCAATGCAAAAAGCGAAACACGCCTTTAAGCGTCCACCTCTGAAACACATCCTGAATGGACCACTTTGGACGCGGTTTCGCTTTTTGCATGGAGTTGGGCAGTCAAACCCACAGGGGGTGGCCCTAGAAGCTGAGCGTTTTCTCCTGTTTCCTCCCCCACCACAACAGCCGGACAAAGCTATTCATGTAAGACAGTTTGGAATAATATAAAAACATTTCATACTTGACCGGTAGGGATTGTTGGTAATATAACTATATCTATACCGAATACAATAATGAGAGGTACATAAAACGAAAGGGAGGGGAATATATGTCGACGTTATTGATCATCGTAAACATTGTTTTGTTGCTCTTATTCATTGCTGGTTTGTATGCCATGCAAAAGAAGCATATTTCTTTTTCCAAACGAGTATTTGTTGGTCTCGGACTCGGGATTTTATTTGGACTCATTTTGCAATACGTATACGGAGCCAAATCGGACGTACTCAAATCCACCATCGAATGGTACAACATTGTAGGTAAGGGCTATGTGAAGCTGCTTCAAATGATCGTAATGCCACTGGTATTCATCTCTATTTTATCGGCTTTCACCAAAATGAAATTAACCAATAACATTGGAAAAATCAGTACGCTGATTATCGGACTTTTGGTAGGAACGACTGCTGTCGCGGCAGCGATCGGGATTTCGACTACCTTGGCATTTAATCTCGACGGGGCACAATTCCAGCAGGGGGATGCCGAATCGACTCGGATTGAACAGGTGGAACAGCGCTTGGGTGATATCCAGAACTTGAGTATGCCAGCCAAAATTCTGGAACTTCTTCCTGCGAATCCTTTCCTTGATCTGACTGGAGATCGGGCGACTTCTACGATTGCGGTCGTGATTTTCTCTGCGATTATCGGAGTAGCCTATTTAGGGGTAAAACGCAAAAATCCGGAGCAAGCTGAATTGTTTGCAAAAATCGTGGACGCATTCCATACGATTATTATGCGTGTCGTGACTTTGATCCTGCGCCTGACGCCATATGGTGTACTGGCAATCATGATCAGAGTCGCAGCTACCAGCGATTACAATGCCATCTGGCAGCTTGGCAAGTTCGTTGTCGCTTCGTATGTGGCGATGATCATCATGTTTATCATCCATCTGTTGCTGTTGACGTTTGCAGGATTGAATCCAATCACCTATGTGAAAAAATCATTCCCTGTTCTGACGTTCGCCTTCACTTCGCGTACCAGCGCGGGCGCGTTGCCACTGAATGTAAAAACGCAGCAAAGCATGGGTGTTCCTGAGGGAATTGCCAACTTCGCTGGCTCCTTTGGACTCTCTATCGGACAAAACGGTTGCGCAGGGATCTATCCGGCCATGTTGGCCATCATGGTAGCACCAGTCGCAGGAATTGATCCGCTGACACCATCGTTCATCCTGACGCTGATCGCAGTAGTGGCACTCAGTTCCTTCGGGGTTGCAGGTGTTGGGGGCGGGGCGACCTTTGCAGCACTGCTCGTCTTGTCCACGATGAATTTGCCAATTGCAATTGTCGGTCTGCTCATCTCCGTTGAGCCGTTGATTGACATGGGCCGCACAGCACTAAACGTAAGCGGAAGCATGACTGCTGGCCTTTTGACGAGCAGGGCGACCAAAGAGCTGGATACAAAAGTGTACAACGTCACAGAGCACCAATCGTCTGTGACTGTATAAAAAAGGAACCCGGTTGTACTGCCTCTGTGGCAGATTGCATCCGGGTTTTTCTGTATGCAAAATGTCTCATGAATGTGTTCCGATACTCGGATGACCGTTTTGTACCCCTTCAAAAATGTACTGTTGCAAGGTGCTGGCCAATTGAATCGCGCCCATGTCTTTTTCATTTTGCAGCGTCCAGTTTAAAAGCACCATGGCATTTGCAACGTAGAGCCTGGCAAGATAGTCAACCGAGACAGTTGGTGAAGACAGTGCCTTGTCCAAGTAAGAATAGCAGGCGTTGTATAAGATGAGCTCAACCTCTTTGCTCAAATCAGCGGAGGGAGCATGCACATTTAGCAGCGTGGCAATTTCCGTTTTATTCGCCGCGGTCAGATCGATGATCATTTCAATAACTTTTGCCACGTTACCATGTTGGATGGACACGAAGCGATGCGCCATTTCTTTTTGAAAAAAGTCGGCCTGATACTTGACCATTTTTTCCAGCAGGTCGTACTTATCCGTATAGTGGCTGTAAAAAGTGGACTTGCTGGTGAGTGAGCGGGCACAAATATCCTTGATCGTAATTTGACTGAAATCTTTTTCCTTCAGCAGACTGACGAGCGCGCTTGCAATGCTTTTTTTGGTCTTATAGACGCGAACATCTTCATTCATCTAGTCAATCTCCTTTCAAAAGTCGCTTTTCGAACCATCAGCGTGCATATCGTCCGATTTCGTACGAATGAAGTGTTTTTGCTTATGGTTCGTTCAAGGTAATCCCGATACGATGGGCTTGTAACCGATCAGAGGAGGGATACCATGTTTAAAATGTACGTGGACAACGAACAGTTCAATCTACAAATCAATCGTTTTATCCATGACTACTATGAGGAAGATGAACGGGCCAGCAGCGATTTGAAAACGATCGTTCCAAGATTGACAGATGCAGAAAGCTGGTATGAGGCCTGGAAAGAACATGCTGTCATGCGGGAAGATAAGCAGGATTACGACCTTGCTTCCGCTTATTATCAAGCAGCGGAATTTTATTTGCTGCCATCAGATCCGAACAAAGAGATAATGTACCAGAAATACCGCGAGACGTTTTATAAGGGATTCCATGATTTTGACTATGAATCCTTTCAAATTCCTTATGAAAATTCTTATTTGCCAGCGATCAGATTGCTCACGCCTGGTGCCACCAAAACCTTGCTAGTATTCGGGGGCTATGATTCCTACATGGAAGAGCTCGTGAAGATGATGAGATTTTTGAGGGGGATTGGTTACCATATTATTGTCTTTGATGGTCCTGGACAAGGAACCGCACTAAAAAATGGGCTGAAATTCATTCATAGCTGGGAGAAGCCGATTGCAGCAGTCATTGACTACTTTCAGTTAAAGAGAGTCAGCGTGCTGGGAGGCTCATGGGGCGGATATTTGGCGATGAGAGCGGCCGCTTTTGAAAAACGGATCGATAAAGTGATTGCCTTCAATATTTTCTATTGCGGCCTCGATGCGCTGAAAATACGGATGCCGGATGAACTGTGGAAGAAGCTGACTGCCCTGTTGGCTACGGATGAAGCCGAGCAGGTCAATGCGATGTTTGAAAAAATGATGGAGGCAAGCATTGACGTGAAGTGGAAAATCACAAAAGGCATGGAAAACACAGGGGCGACAACGCCATTTGGCCTCTTGAAAAACTTTGAGAAGCATACGATGGAAGGGATTGGTGCATTGATCAACCAGGATGTATTGCTCCTGGCAGGGGAGGAGGATCAGTACGTTCCCATCAGCCGTCTGCCGCAAATTCAGCGGGAATTGTGCAATGCAGCGTCGATTACAACGAAAGTCTTTACCAGGGAAACGGGCGGCGAGCAGCATTGTCAGGCTGGGGCTCGTCATCTGGCATTTGATGAAATGAAAAAGTTTTTGTAAGAAAATGTGTACCGAAACAGAGCAACAGGCTGTACCGTCTGCGAAGGACTGGTACAGCCTGTTGTTAATGTTGCGTCGTTCTTATTTATTGACGGATGTGTACTTGAAGTACGCCCCGCCGAGCGGGAAGATGATGAAATCTTTCACTTTGTCGTTCTTCACATACGGGCTTCCCCGGAAGTTGATCGGAGCGAGTGGCATTTCGTCCATCAAAATCGTTTCTGCGCCCAGCAAAATTTGCTTGCGCTTGTCGAGGTCAGGCTCGTTGTAGCTCTTGTCGATCAGCTCTTTGAACTTGGCATTTTCCCAATCCGGGTGGTTGTTTCCGCCCGTTTTGTCGCGGAACATTTCCAGGAAGTTGATCGGGTCGTTGAAGTCTGCTCCCCATTGGAAGCGGATCATGTCAAAGTTGGCTTGCGATCTCATGTCGCGGTACACCTTCAGCTCCGCCGTGTATAGCTTCACGTCGACGCCGAGTGCTTTTTTCCACTGATCTTGAAGGGCTTCGGCCAGCTTTTTGTTGGTATCATTCGTATCAAAGGTGTAAGTGACAGTCGGGAAGGTCGAGAGTCCGAGCTCCTTCATGCCTTCTTCCAGTAGTGCTTTGGCTTTCGCCTGGTCTTCTTTAAAGTAGCCGTCTGGTTTCAAACCCATGGAAGTCGGTACCCAACCGTAGGCGGCTGGAACACCCGTCTGCAAAATATTGTCGATGATTTCCTGACGGTTGATGGCATAAGCGAAGGCTTGGCGAATTTTTTTGTTGTTGAACGGTGGTTTGTTTGTATTAAAAACAACGGATTGTGTACCTGGATTATCCGCGACCATCAGCTTGCCCGCATCTTTCAGTGTAGGGATTGCGTCGGTCGGAAGGGTTGACGCAGGATAGCCGCCCCAGTCGATGTCGCCGTTTTCGAACATCGAGAATGCTGTATTGTTGTCCTCGATCATAGCAATTTCAATCCGGTCGAGCTTGACGTTGTTCTTATCCCAGTAGTTCGGATTTTTCGTAAAGACGATTCTGCTTTTGTGCTCCCACTTGTCCATGATGAATGGGCCATTTCCCACGATTGTTTTCGCTTCATTTGCCCATTTTGGGTTTCCTTCCAGCGTTTTTTGATGCAACGGGAAGAGGGTCGGGAAGAAGGTTAGCTCACGGAAAAAGGGAGTCGGTGACTTCAGGTTGAATTCGACGGTGTAGTCGTCCACAGCCTTTACTCCTACATCCTCTGCTTTGCCTTTCCCCGTATTGTACTCTTCTCCTCCTTTAATGTAGTAAAGCTGATAGGCGTACTCGGACGCTGTTTTCGGATCGAGGTTACGCTTGATCGCATAGACGAAATCATGGGCGGTGACAGGGTCTCCGTTGCTCCATTTAGCGTCCTTGCGAATTTTGAAGGTGTAGTTCATGTAATCCGGCGAGTTGGTGAAGCTCTCAGCCGTAGCGTTGACGAGTTGACCATTCAGGTCATAGCTGGTCAAGCCTTCAAAGGCAGCGTAAATCATGTCAAACGAATCGGCGTCGACGGCGATCCCAGGGTCCATCGAAGGCGGTTCGCTGTTGATGCTCCATTTTAACACCATCGGCTCTGTTTTTGTCGCTTCTGTAGGTGTAGTGGAACCAGTGGGTTCAGCAGGTGCGGAAGAGTTCGAGCACCCCGCTAGTACCCCGAAAAGTAAGGTAAGACAGGTTGCAATTGCCAGTCCCTTTTTCATAAATACCCCCTTAAAAATGATAGAAAACGTATATTCAGAATATTTGCTTGCGTTTTCGATAGCAAAGGAATTTTTTTAGTTTCTCGATAAAAAATATTTACTTAGGTCATGGATGGATAGGGATAGTGGCATGAAATTAATTGACTTTTCTTGAAAATTTACTCATTTTTAAAAATATGGTATATTTTGGAAAATGATAATGGTAGGAGAGGTGGGAATCACTATGTTCAAGAAAATGGTTTTTTCAGCATTAAGTGTTGCCGTATTTTCTGCAGTGCTAACGTCTCCGATTCAAGCCGCAAACACACCATCTAGTGTAGGTGGGCAGAAAGAACCTTCATTAGCTTCTGCCAGATGGAGTTCAGATGAAGAATGGATTCGAAAATCTGCTGCTGTTCCAGCAGGGTGGGTCGTCATTCGTGAAGATCTAGGGTCCAAGCTCATTAAAAATACAGCAGGTGCTCCCTATGGTGAGGAATTACGAGTTAGCAAATATTCTCCCGTTCCAGCTGGATGGGTAGTTTTAAGAGATGAAGTAGCCGGTCGGGTGATAAAATATGTAATAGGAGCATCTTATCGTACGGAGTTCAATGTGACTAAGTTCTCCCCCATTCCGACTGGATGGGTTGTATCGCGAGAAAATTATGATAGCAAAACGATCATGAATGTCGTTGGAGCTCCTTATGGAACCGTATTATTAGTAAGCAAATATTCCCCTGTTCCACCAGGATGGGTTTACGAGGGACAAGTGGCTGCTGGCAAGTACATTAAAAACTTGAATCGTTAGTAATCAAACATAAGAAAGAACTGATGGACAAGGTGTCTATAGCCATCAGTTCTTTTTCATTATGTTTCGTTAACATAAAGCAAGTTAATGGTTCTTGCGTAATGAAAACGTTGTGCCCATTGACAAAAAAATACAGATGGATTACATTTCAAGTTGTTAAGTGCTTAACTAAATGAGGGGGAAGAGCATGGCAGATGATCTCGAAACGTATGTAAAACAGCCCCCTTTACGGACAAAAGCATTCTTTTCTTTGGTAGACGCCACCGCAGATTTGGTAGGGCTCTCGGAAAAATATTGGCATGCAAAAGGCATGAACGGTGCAAGAATCCGACTATTGGTAGAGATAGCGAAGCATGGTGACAGTATCCTGCCTTCACGCTTGGCAGCGTGCATTGGAGTGACGAAGGCCAACATTAGTCTTTTGCTTGCGCCATTGGAAAAAGACGGTTTGATACACCGGACTCCCCATCTCGAAGACGGCAGAAAATCCGTAATCTCACTGACAAACGCAGGAAAACAGCTTCTTTTCGAGCACCTTCCCGGGAATCGCCAGGTAATTGCAGAGGGGCTAAGAGGACTGGAGGAGCAGGAGCTGCATCAACTGATTTTTTTACTAGAGAAAATGAGGAAAAGTGTGAGATGAACTTTGAGCCGCAGGGGAAAAGGGGGCAAAAGCATGTCAATCCTCATCACAGGAGCACCGGGCAAACTAGGGAGCTTGATTATCGAACAGCTTTTGAAAAGGGTGGAAAAAGAACGCCTTATTGCCTGTGTGCGCCGACTGGACAAAGCGACAAGGCTAAGAGAGTTGGGAATCGAGGTAAGACAGGCGGATTATGATGACCCTCTGTCTCTGGAGCGCTCTTTTGCGGACGGCACAAAGCTTTTGTTTATTTCCAGCCCACACACTGATGATACTACTCGTGTACGACAGCATAGTCATGTCATAGAAGCGGCGAAAAAAGCAAATGTCACTCACCTGGTGTATACCAGCTTTGCCTTTTTGGAAAAAGCAAATATCTCGCTCACGCATCTCCATATGGCAACAGAACACGCCATTCGCACGACAGGGATACCGTATACGTTTCTGCGGAATGGACTATATAGTGATGTGATTGCGGCATTTGGTATTCAGCAGGCAATCGAAACAGGAGAGCTCCTTACATACCCTGGTAAGTGGAGCTTTCACACAGTGACACGTGAGGATCTTTCATTGGCTGCTGCCACTGTCATCAGCACAGAGGGGCACGAAAATCAGACTTACGAGCTTACGGCTTCCCGAGCTTGGAATTTCGCAGAGCTGGCTGAAGTGTTGACGGCACAGACAGGCAAATCCATCAGGCATCGGGAGGACCCTGTTGCAGAAAGTTGGCTGTATCGCTTCTTGATGCAAATTGATGCGAGCAGCACGACGACGGATTTGGAGAGAATCATCGGCAAGCCCACTGCTTCACTTGAACAAATGGTTATGCAAATCATGGAGCAAGCGTAGTACAGCATGCTTGGCATCCAGTAGACAAAGAGAACGGCACATGATATGAATGAGGAAAAGGTGTCGATCATGACCAGGTAGGAGATAACGCCCTTATGTATAGAATCGGTGTTGTAGGACCAAGGCCTTCGGTGGAGCGGATACTGGCGGTTGCCAATGAATTTGAGCATGAGATCGAATTTGTTCCTTTTCGTTATGAGGACGTTCGTGACGTGAGCAAAATCGTCATGGAGCATCATCCAGAATTAAACGGTTGGTTTTTCTCTGGACCGATTCCGTTTACCATCGCCAAAAACGTGCTCAGCCCGGATGCCAATCTCGTGTATTGTCCACCGAACGGTTCGAATCTGTATCGTTGCTTCATACAGATGTCGATTGATCAAAAGACAGCCGTGAACCGTGTCTCCATTGATATGATTGATTCGGAAGGATTGCATTTGAGCGAGGCAATGTCGGAGCTGGACATACCTGACGAGGAGATTTATGTCAGTATGTACGACGAGAATTTTGACTTGGATGCGATCACGCAGTTTCATGTATCGCTATGGCGTGAAGGCAAGACACAAGGAGCATTCACCACGTTTTCTGTGGTGGAACATGCGCTGCGCGAGGAAGGCATTCCTGTCTATCGTGTCCTGATGACGAAAATGGAGATTCGCCAGGCAATGAAAATCGTCATTGAAAAGGTGAAAAGCTCCTATTTCAAGGACACACAAATTGGGGTAGAGATCATTGAGCTGGAGCAGTTTGACAAGATTCCCGAGCGGGCCAGCACGCGTTTTTACTTGCAGCATCTGGAGCTGAAGATCAGACAAATTCTGCTTGCGCTCTGCGATAGGCTGGATGGCTCTCTGATGGCAAATGGCAACGGACGCTACCAGATTTTCAGCTCGCGTGGTGCGATTCAACGAGAGATTGAAATGCTACGACATACAGTGGAACAGCTCTCTTTGGAGGCAGAGGTTCCGGTTGCAGTAGGTGTGGGCTTTGGGGATACAGCTTTTTCTGCGGAAAACAATGCGCGAAAAGCAATCCAGCACGCAAAAGAACGACCGGGGGCGGGCATTGTCGTCGTACAGGATAATGGCGTCATGATGGAATCGGTGGGAGAAACAGAGGAGCTCGTCTATTCGTTCCGCTCCAGTGATCGCGAGCTGTTGGAAAAGCTGAACCGGGCCAATGTAAGTGTCAAATCGTATCATAAGCTGCGTGCGCTGGTTCAGCGTATGGGTTGGAAGTCGTTTTCAACGACGGATATCGCTTCGCATTTGTCGATGACAGTACGGAATGCACAGCGGATCATGGGTAGCTTGTGCGAAGTAGATTTGGCCGAGTTCAGCGGGGAAGAGCAGCAGGCTGTGCGTGGACGACCGAAAAAGCTTTATAAGCTGAAAATATAAGGGCACCCGACGAGAAGTTTCGGGTGTTTTTTCATGTTATGGGACTTCAGTGGGGAGAAGAATATTTCCAGTCTAGGTTCCAGGCTCCGTCCTGCTGGGGGCTGAAATTGTCCGCTCGGTAGGACTCCACAAGTCGCTACGTCTGGAAATATTCTTCTCTGTCGTAACTGATGGCATTCTTCATTAATTTTAAAGCTTTAAAAAATCGGAAAACACGGATAGCTCGTAGAGGAAATAGGAGAAATAAGCGAAGATCTTAGGGACACTGACCGAGACGGATGCAAAAAGCGAAACACGCCTTTAAGCGTCCACCTCTGAAACACATCCTGAGTGGACCACTTTGGACGCGGTTTCGCTTTTTGCATGGAGTCGGGCAGTCAATCCTACAGGGGGTGGCCCTAGAAGCTGAGCGTTTTCTCCTGTTTCCTCCCCACCACAACAGCTAGACAAAGTTTGTTATTTTTCAAGAAGTCTAACAACTTCTATTGAAAAAACAGAGAGGCAACTATATAATTCAAATAAGCGAAAATGTCTTTTAATATTCGGATATTGTAAGGGTTTACATTTGCCAGTCTTCTCATATTTCTAGAGCTTGCCTATCGGACCTGGGCATGGAAAAAGACATGCTCCAGAGTTAACAGGAGGAATTGAACGATGTTGGATCTGGTTTCGTTGCGAAGAGATTTTCATAGACATCCAGAGGTGGGTTTTACGGAGTTCCGTACCGCTTCCAAGGTAGTAGAGATTTTGACGTCCCTCGGCTATGAGGTCATATACGGACAAGAAGCAATCGATGGAGATTCCCGTCGGGGCTTGCCTTCTGAGGCGGTCCTCGATGCAGCATATGAAAGAGCTTTGCGTGATGGTGCAAACCCGACGATTGTTGAAAAAATGCGCGGTGGATATACAGCAGTGATCGGTGTGAAGAAAGGGAAGGCACCTGGACCAACGGTTGCTTTCCGTTTTGACATGGACGCACTACCTGTTTTGGAAAGTACAGAGCAAGACCATTTTCCACAAGCGAATGGCTTCCGCTCCCATTATGAAGGCAACATGCATGCCTGTGCTCACGATGGTCATACCACGATTGGCTTGGGATTGGCAGAAGCGCTTGCAGCAGGAGATTTTTCCGGTACGCTCAAACTGATCTTCCAACCAGCCGAAGAAGGTGTTCGCGGTGCATACGCGATCGTGGAAAAAGGCCATTTGGACGATGTTGACTATATTTTCTGCAACCATTTGGGTGTCAATGTGCCGCTAGGTGAGGTGCACGGAGGTTCCTATGGATTTTTAGCTACCACGAAAATGATGGCGCATTTCTACGGTGTTTCTTCTCATGCTGGTGCGTCGCCAGAGCAAGGGAAAAATGCATTGCTCGGAGCGGCTACCGCCCTATTGAACATTCATGCAATTCCTCGTTTCAGCACTGGTGATACGAGAATCAATGTGGGTGTGCTAGAAGGAGGAACAGCAGCGAATATCATTCCGGCCTATGCCAAGATGGTTGTGGAGACTCGCTCCATCACCGAAGAAGTTAATGCAGAAGTAGAAAACCGCGTACGCAACATCATCGCGCACAGTGCCGCTATGCATGAGCTCGACCACAAAATCGAAGTCGTCGGGGGAGCAATCCCGATCAACTACGATGTGGAGATGGCAGAGCTAGCACTGGAAGAAGCCAAGCAGGTAGAAGGCTTCCATTCCTTTAAGCATGGCGATCACAACTCAATGGGCAGTGAAGATGCCAGCTTTATGATTAAACGCGTTCAGGATCGTGGAGGAAAAGGAACGTACATGGCAATCGGGACGGATATCCCGGCGCCTCACCACCATCCGAAATTCGATATACAAGAAGAGATTTTGCCACGCAGCGTAGCGCTTTTGAACCGAGTTGCAAGACGATTGCTGACGTAAAAAACGTTCCTAACTGAGCGAAAAAGCACGTGGACAACGAGGGCAGAGAGGATGTTTGCGAATGCATACCAAGCGAATTGCAGAAATGATTGAGAAAAAACGCGATGCCTTCATCAAGGTGAGCGACCAGATTTGGGGTTTCGCGGAGACGCGTTTTGAAGAGTACCAATCTGCTGAACTGCTGGCTCAAACACTCGAAGGAGAAGGCTTCAAGGTTGAGCGTGGAGTGGGCGGGATCAAAACGGCCTTCATCGGAAGTTTTGGCAGCGGAAATCCTGTCGTGGCGATTCTGGGAGAGTTCGATGCTCTGTCGGGCATGAGCCAGAAAAAAGGCCAAACCACAGAAGAGCCTCTCGTAGCAGGAGCAAACGGGCATGGCTGCGGACACAACTTGCTCGGTACCGCTTCTCTTGCGGCAGCCGTTGCAGTGAAAGCGTACATGGAAGAGAACAACATGACAGGGACTGTTCGTTACTACGGCTGCCCAGGGGAAGAAGGCGGTTCCGGGAAAGCGTTCATGGCGCGAGCAGGACTGTTTGACGACGTAGACTTCGCACTTTGCTGGCACCCAATGGGCTATAACAGCATCATGTCCATTGATTCACTTGCGAACTATCAAATTTACTTCAAGTTCAAAGGGAAGAGTGCCCATGCGGCAGCAAGTCCACATCTCGGTCGAAGCGCACTGGATGCAGTGGAATTGATGAACGTCGGCGTGAACTACTTGCGTGAGCACATTATCCCGGAAGCACGTGTGCACTATGCCATCACGAACTCCGGTGGCTTGTCGCCAAATGTGGTTCAAGCAAAAGCAGAGGTGCTCTATCTCGTACGTGCGCCAAAGGTTGATCAAGTACAGGAGATTTACGAGCGCGTATGCAAAATTGCGCAAGGCGCTGCGCTCATGACCGAAACCGAGGTAGAGATCGTATTCGACAAAGCGTGCTCGAATCTCGTACAAAACAAGCTGCTCGAAGAGGTCATGTACAAAAACTTCCAAGAGCTGGGCGTCCCTGTGCATGATGAAGCAGAACTGCAATTGGCAAAAGAAATGCGTGCGACGCTGTCCAAGCAGGAACTCGCTACTTCGGAAAAACAGTCACCGTACTTGCCTGCTCCAGACATGGTGACATGGCTCAATCCATTCGACGGATCAAAAATCCCGCTAAACGGCTCCACGGATGTCGGGGATGTGAGCTGGATTACGCCAACCGCGCAATGCACGACTGCGTGCTATATGAACGGCTCCACGCTGCACTCCTGGCAATGGGTGTCCCTCGGGGCGACAACCATGGCACATAAAGGGATGCTACATGCGGGAAAGGTCATGGCTTCTACAGCCATTGACATGCTAAATCATCCGGAGCTGATCGAACAGGCAAAAGCCGAGCTGAAACAGCGCCTGGGCGGTCAAACGTATGTGTGCCCGATTCCAGAGGGTGTCATGCCTTCTGTGAAAAAATAAGAGAACCTCGGAAATAAATGTACTGTCAGCAAAGTAAGCAACAGTAAGGCCAGTCGGGTAAATCCGATTGGCCTTTTTTGTATTCATACAGTCAGCCACCATACCCCCGCACATTCCGGCAATGTCACTAGCTTTTCCCGAGCGACTCTGTCCCCAAGTTCATCTCCAAAGAAAAACCGTGAAAGCTGTTCTGCTTCCTCAATGTCTTTAAACTGATAGTCTAAGCGAATCCATTTGTGAGAGAAGCCGTATTTGTTTTCTAACAAAGAATAGTACTGCGTAAGAAATTCGGGTGGATGAGGTGTTTCATATCCGGTCCCCATCGTCTCCATGATGACGATCGTGCCACCAGGCCGAAGCACGCGTTTCATCTCCTGCATGATCTTTTCAAGATGGAGCTCGTTGTTGGGAACTTCAGAACTGGTGAGGTAACAAACCGTCCACCCTGCTACGATGACATCCGCACTGTTATCGTCTGCGGGAAGTTCTCGATGATCCGCTACGTTGGTTTCATTGGAAAGACCGGCTTGCGTCAGCTGCTGTGCACTCACTTCTAGCATGGCAGCGGAAGCATCGAGAGCGAGAATGGACTTGGCATGAGGGGCGAGTACAGACGTAAGTCTTCCTGAGCCAGCACCCAGATCGATCACGTCCTGTCCTTTGATGG
Organism: Brevibacillus sp. FIR094; assembly: GCF_050477165.1. NCBI lineage: Bacteria > Bacillati > Bacillota > Bacilli > Caryophanales > Paenibacillaceae > Brevibacillus > Brevibacillus sp. FIR094. The sequence continues at coordinate 17,045 of NZ_JBEAES010000055.1, forward strand.
GAGTGATTTCTTCGATGACAGCGAGCAGACTAGGTTGTCTGGAAATCATCAGATCGTACTGTTCCGCTTGATTTTTATAAATTTGTTCGTGGTTTGGCATTGTTCAGCCTCCAGTTCCTTGATCGTACTGGAAAATATCGTAAAGCTTCACGCCACGTGAAGGTCAAGAGATAGAAAAAAGGATTCCGCCTCGCAGTCTAATGAGCTACAGGGGAATCCTTCTTTTTCTTTAGGAACGGACAGAAATGAAATCCTTCGCCAGCGCTACCATCTGATCATGAAGGGTAGGGTCCAGTTGAGTGCTTCCGGTGTGGTACGCGAGATGATACAAGATCCCTTGATCATAGAACTCCATCTCATGGGCGTTTGTGACGATCAGATTGACTTCCTGATTTTTATCATCGTACTTGTAAAAGTTATACACATAAGAGCTGTTTGTCGTGATGATATGATGATAGAAAGTGATATCGTCGGTCAGTGGTTCAACGCGCATGACGTTCCCAAACGAATCCAATCCAGAAGCAGATGGCTTCATATGGGCCAAGGGGTTTTCATCCGTCTCTGTCATACGTACGATGAAGAAGTTTTCCGTAATAGGATCTTCGTTATCCTGCGCGTATGTCAGCTGTAGCTGGTGTCGCGTTTCTTTTTCGGAGCCTGAGGAGAATGAGACGAGATAGGCCATCTCTTTTTCGACAGGAAAAGGCAGCTTCGTTTTATCCACGAGCTTGATTCGGCTTTGGAGAGACGAAGGCAATAGCGGTGTCATTTCCTGAATACGCATCGGCCGGTAATGCGTTACGTTTTCAGGATCTTGGGTCAGTCTGTGAATTTCGCTCTGGGCAAAAACATCTCCGCTGGCTTTTACGAGACCAGTGGAAGAGGAGCAACCGACAAGCAATAGAAACAGGCTCACTACAAGGGAACACACTACTTTTGGTCGAAAATTTCTCAAGGCTTTCCTCCTATTATGCCTCCGCCCCCTTCGTTTGATTGACGAGACGGAGCATCTTATTCCCGACGTTAATCGCTGCTTGAATAATGTAGCCAGTCGTAAATGACAGCACGACTGTTCCGTAATAAATCGGGCCATCTAGCAGGAAACTTGCGCTAAGAAACATGCACGCCAGCAAAATTTCTGCCCGTCTGAATGTCCACTTTAATCTTTTCGACATTACCAGTACAAATGCCTCTTGGGGAGCCGTGCACACTTGCGTACACACATACAGCCCGATACCGCTGCCGATGCAAATGTTTCCGAGTGCCATGGTCAGAAGCGGCGGCAATGAACGGATAGCAGCCATAAGCGGATCGATGGAACCGATCAAATCGACAAAGAGGGAGATTAGCACCATGACCAAAATGGCACCGAAAGTAATGTAACTGCGATCCATGAAAAGGACGATGATGACAAACGTCAGGTTAATGGCAAACATCCAGAAGCCAATCGATACCCCGAAGTTTTGGTACAGGGCAATAAACAGAGAATCATACGGGCTAAGACCAAAGGACGTAATCGTCGTCATCATGTTGATCCCGAGCGCCAAAATCAATAAGCCTACGATAAACAAGAGATATTCAAATTTTAAGCGAATCACAAAACACGACTCCTTTCATTCTACATAAGGAGAGCATAATATGTGGAACGCTTTTCAGAGCAAGCGGAATGTGTTTTGATGTATGTAATAACTGATCCGACTTAGAGGAGTAATCTGAGTGGCTAACATTAGAGAAATCGCGAAATTGGCGGGTGTATCCGTATCAACCGTTTCCCGTGTGCTTAACAACCATCCGTACGTGAACGAGAAAAAACGCGCGGAGATTCTCAAGATTATTGAAGAACAAAATTATGTTCAAAACAGTAATGCGGTCCACCTCTCTACCGGAAAAACGATGGTCATCGGTGTGACATTGCCTCTCGTCAACAACCAATACTACAGCTCCATTATCGAAGGGATTGCGGCAGAAGCAGTCCAGCATCATTACAAGCTGATGGTATGCCAAACGAATAACAACCCCGAGCAAGAACGCAGCGTTCTACACTTGCTCAAAAATAAAAAAATCGACGGGCTAATCATGTGTTCCAGGTCCAGTTCTTGCGAAACGCTCAATGAATATGCAGGTTACGGACCTATCATCACGTGTGAAGCAAATGATACCACCTCTGTTTCGAGTGTTCATATCGACCACTATCAAACGTTTCTGATCGGGATGGAGTATTTGATGAAGAAGGGGCATCGCCGGATCGGGTATTGCATCGGCAGAAAAAACAGCTTTAACAGTCAGCATCGCAAACGTGCCTATTACGAAAAGCTGCGTTCGATTGACGTGACACCCTCTCCTGAGTGGTCGTTTGAAGAGTGTTTAACGATCCAAGACGGCAAGGATGTCGTAGGGAAATTGCTGCAAACAGAAGAGCGACCGACAGCAATGATCGTATCGTGCAATCATATAGCGGCAGGGATCATCAAAGAAGCGAGTAGGTTGGGGATTAGCGTACCGGAAGACTTAGCCGTAGTCGGTTGCGATGATCAGCCAATCGGAGAGCTGCTAGAGATCACCACTGTATCCAGCTCCAGTACGTTGATGGGAAAATACGCATTTGAGATGCTGCATGAGCGGATTTGGACACAGCAGCTGGTTGGGAAAAAGGAAGAAAAGGAACTGTCACCCGTATTGGTAGAGCGACTGACGACGTAAAGCTTGAAAGATAGCACAGTTGATCAAAAAAACGCCAGTGATCTCCCGCATACTAAAGAAAAAATAGGTGAAGGAAGTCAAAGATGGACACGTACAAGCGGATTCAGGACGCGATTGATTATGTGGAAGAGCATCTTCAGGAAGAAATGAACATCACAGAAATTGCTTCTCAAGCGCATTTCTCCGCGTTTCATTTTCAGCGGCTGTTTCAGGCAATCTCAGGCTTCAGCGTACAGGAGTACATTCGCAAGCGCAGGCTGTCGGAAGCTGCACTTGCGCTAAAACAGACAAGTGACAATGTGCTCGAAATTGCTGTGGCTTATCAATACCAGTCGCAGGAAGCATTGACACGCGCTTTTGAGAAGCAGTTCGGGATTACACCTGGAAGGTATCGCAAAGATAATCATTCGCTTCCTTATCTAGCCAAAATGGACTTCTTGGCCCTTCGCCAAACGATCAAAGGAGAGATCACGATGAACAAACCAACCATCGCGACATTAGATGACATTTGTATCATTGGGCGCAGGTTCCAGACGAGCTTACAGGATGAACAGCATTTTAAAGACATACCAGGCTTTTATTATGAATTCGGCCGTAATCAAGACTATTTGCGGATTCCGAATAAAGCGGCGGAAGATATGTCGTACGGAATCGCCTGCGAATTTGAAGATGACGGGAGCTTTTCTTTTGTGATCGGGGAGGCTGTGCATCGAGCTCCTGATGAATTGCCTGAGGGCTTTATTTCACTCGTCTTGCCTGGCGGAAAATACGCGGAATTCAAAGTAACGGGTGATGCCGACCTCGTGCAAAACACACGTCGCTACATTTACGGAACATGGTTGCCTCAATCGAATTATGAGAGAGGCGAGGGGCCGGATTTTGAAGTGACAGATGTGAGGGGTTCGAGCTTTCCTGAGGCGATGAAAATATCTATATACATTCCGCTTCTATAGACGTTTGTTCAGCTGATGCAATGAATTTTACAGTACTTTCACACGACATCCATTCCAGCTTTATACCCGTTTGCTACAGTGTAATTGTAAGAGCGAATGTACAGGAGGCGGGTAGGGTGGAAGTGCAGATTGAGCGCGTCGTAAGAGATGATTTTGCGGAAATGATTACGTTGGCGGATATGACATTACCCGATCGAATGAACTTGCATGAGCTGAAAAAATATATGGAGCTGTTTCCTGAGCTGATATTCAAGGCGACCTATAACGGCCAGCTCATCGGTTTTAGCTGCGCCGGAATTGATATGTACCAGACGACTGGATGGCTTCTGTTCAGCAATGTGAGCAAGGAGTTTCAAGGCCAAGGCATCGGAAAACGGCTAATCGAAGCCAGACTGCAAGCCCTGCGCCAATTCCCGACACTTCGCACCGTGCAAGTTACGGTGAGTGAAACGAACGCATCTTCTATTCGCGCCTTGTCTGCCTATGGCTTCCGTCTGGCTCATGCTGAGCAGGATTACTACGGGCCGGGTAAGCATCGGAATTTGATGGAGCTGCCTATTTTGCCTATGATTCAACCAGAAAAAATAGAGTCGTCCATCGTGACTACTTAGGTAAAAGTACTAAAGCGGAGGAGCTAAAGCCTGCCGCTTTTTTTATATGCAAGTATCGATGCTGTAGTGGAGGGAAGAAGTGCATTTCCAGTCTACGCTTCGGCCTACGCCCAAGCAAGGGGGATTGACTGGTCGCTTCGGAATAAATGGCGGGAGCGCTTCAAACCAGAAAACGCGAATGCGTTTTTGTATGTAATAAAAGCTGAAATTCCCCGCCATTTATTCCGAAGCTGAGTAGGGCTCCAGAGGCGCTTGGACTGGAAATGCACTTCTTCTACGTAGCTTTGGTCAACATCTTGTGAGTGATTCAAGAAGTGTATAAAGGAAGCTCCTTTGCAGTCACTGACAAACTGACTAAAAACATGAATAATATAACACTGCTGTAAAGGTACTGCCATATGTTTGGAAGGAGACCGCCCGAACGAAGAGAGGATACAGGCGACTGGAAAACATGTGGCAGGGCTTCGGACTCCACGAATGTTAGAAGACAACCCAAATTATCCCTTTTCCTTAATCAGCAAAGCCGTCAACACCTGCTGCCCAAATGCAGTGATCTGCGTCCCTTGCTTCTTAACGCCGATGGAGACGCATCCAGCGCGATCCAGCGCCGTCAGCTTGTGCCTGATTTGGGCTTCAGTCATGGAGGGACTCTCTATTCTCGCGAGCAGGGCACTGCGTCCAATACGTTCCTGACGCTTGTAGCAATCAGACAGTACTTGCAGAATCGCTACGTAATCTCCCAAGGAACCTTGCCTGGACAAATACCGGATCGTATCTTCCAGCGTATCATCCCGGTGAGAGAGAAGTGGCGGAGTAGAGACATGCCCCGCAAAAAAACGCTCCGGCAAATGAGCCAACTCGACCTGATTCCCCTCTGCGATGACGACCGCATAGTGAATGAAATTTTCCAACTCGCGAATATTGCCTGGCCAATCGTAACAGAGTAGCTGTTCCGTCACTTCCCGTGAGAAGGACAGACGCTGCTTTTTTTTCTGTAAGAAATAATCGATCAGCACCAAAATATCATCGGGACGATCACGCAGGGGCTGGATGTGCAACGGCAGGACATTCAGTCTGTAGTACAAATCCTCGCGGAATGTCCCTTTTTTGACCATTTCCATCAGGTTGCAATTGGTAGCGGCGATGACGCGGACATTGACTGGAATGACGCGATAGCCCCCTACGCGCATGACCTGCTTTTCCTGAAGAACACGAAGCAGTGACGCCTGGATGCTCAGCGGGGCATCCCCAATCTCGTCCAGAAAAATGGTCCCGTTGTGAGCCAGCTCGAATAGCCCCATCTTTCCGCCTTTTCGTGCTCCGGTAAAAGAACCTTCCTCGTACCCGAACAATTCGCTTTCTACCAAGCTCTCGGTCAGCCCTGCAAAATTGACAGGGACGAATGGACCGTCACGGCGTGTCGAGTGTTGATGGATGGCTTGGGCAAAAACTTCCTTCCCGGTTCCGTTTTCCCCTGTGATGAGAATCGTAAAGTCGCTTTCGGCCAGCTTGGTCGCCACGCGCTTGTTGGCTTGAATGGACGGGCTTTTGCCGATGATATTGTCAAACGAATACTTGGTCATCAGTCCGAGATTGGCACTCTTCGTTCGTATTTCCTGTTCGATCTGCTGTACCTTCGTCACGTCCTGAAAAGTAATGACTGCGCCTAGAAACTGATCATCCAAGAACGTGGGAATCTTGGTCACCAAAAGGTACAAATCGCGGAATTCCAATACCTGCTTCGTTACTTCCGTGTGTGATTCTACTACTTCCAGAATAAGAAATTCGGGAATGACCTCCGCTACATTTCGCCCAATGCAAGTGGTTTCAGTCATATGCAAAATTTTCTCGGCTTCTTTGTTCAGCACAGTGATATTCCCTCTGGCATCTGTGCCAATGATGCCTTCATGGACAGCATTTAAAATGGAGCTCAGCTTTTCATTCAGCTTCCGTTCATTGTGTACCGAGCTGGTCAGCTTGCGCCCGATATGGACGAAATCGCTGATGAAGTCAGCCGTGTACAGGTTTGCCTTATCCGGAGACAGATCAAGCAGGCGCGAAATATCAAAGATCGTCGTCAAATCCAAAGGGCGGTGCCCCAACTCAATGACGTTTTCAAAAAGGGCAGGAATCAAGTCTCTGAGTCCATGACAGACAGCGACATCGATTTGATCTTTTTCAGGAAGCGGCGTTTCGGTATCAGGTACGTAGGGTACAAATGTCAGATGAGAGAATCCGAGATGAAACAAGAGCTCAATCGCGCCTCCTACCATTTCGATGGAGTTGGAAACAAATAAACAGCGCGTTCCTGGCGACAAATCCATGAGTTGATCCAATTTGTTAATGTCAATCGTGCGCCTTGCTAGCAGCACGGGGATGTCTGACGGAGGAACTGGCTGATCGTGTAAGAGACTCGTGTCCGAAACGAGGATGAGATCAACTTCATCGTACACACTTTGGTGAAGCTGTTCTTGCATATGGTTTCGAATGATGTCCAAGCGGTTGCCGAAAAAAGACGTGAGCGTGTTTGCAAACAGCAGGCTGATCGTCTCTAGCCGGGTCATCAACAAGATGCATGGTTTCTGTTTGATCATGATGCGACTCCTTTATATCTGCCGATTAGATTTTTGATTTGGGTGGAAATATTGGGTTGGATATCTGTAAAAAACAACCTATATTATAACCTAAAAATCTGATATTGTTCAGAAATGCTTAACTTTTATAATAATATAGTTTTGGCACAATTCTTGCTATACATCCGGTAGAGCAAAGAGAGATACTAGAGAAGACATCAGGGAGGATGATGGATCGGATGAATCCGTTCTTATATATGGACGAGCATCGCGACGGAATAGTGCGAACATACAAAGATTTACATCAATTGGCGGAGCCGAGCTGGCACGAGGAGAAAACAGCGAGATATTTGCGGGAACGCCTGGAGGCGGCTGGAATTGCCGTCACATGCTTCGAAGGGCATCACGGCTTTTACGCAGAGATTCCTGGAGAGAGTGCTGAAATCGTGGCTTTGCGCGCGGATATGGATGCACTCGTGCAGGAAGTGGACGGCGTAGTGAGACCGAATCACTCATGCGGACACGATGCTCACTCGACACTGGCTCTCTACAGCGCCCTTGCGATTCAAGCAAGCGGAGTGGTACCGCCGAAAACGATGCGCTTTCTGTTCCAGCCTGCTGAAGAGAAAATGGGCGGAGCCTTGCAGATGATGAAGGATGGCGCCCTGGAAGGCGTTACAAAGCTGATCGGCGTTCATCTGCGTCCGGAAATGGAAGTGCCGTATGGTAGCGCTGCTCCGGCGATTTTGCATGGATCATCCAGTTCCATCAGAGGGACGATTACAGGTCTGCAAGCACACGGAGCACGTCCGGCGCTCGGTAAAAATGTCATCGAAGCCGCTTCGTTTTTGGTTATTGCGTTGCAAAACATTCGTCTGCAAGATGGATGCTCTTTTTCCGTGAAGATGACCCAATTACAAGCAGGGGGAGAAACGGTGAACGTCATCCCTGATCGAGCGACCTTTAGCCTCGATGTACGGGCACAGTCCAATGAAGGCATGGCAGAATTGCGGAGAAAGACCGAGCATGCCATGAGTCAGACAGGGGCTTTAACGGGCATGGATGTGGAGTGGGAATGGTCAGGAGTCACACCGGCTGCGGTCGCCAATGCGAACATGATCCAAGTAGCCCAAAAGGCAATTGGGCAAGTGTTGGGTGACGACAAAATTGCCGATACATGTGTGACACCAGGCGGAGAGGACTTCCATTTTTACGCGATTCACCGTCCTGAGCTGGCTACGACGATGATTGGTCTGGGATGTGGGCTCACGCCAGTCTTGCATCATCCACAGATGACTTTTCAGACGGATGCCTTGATTTATGGGGCAAAAATTATGACAGCTGCGATTTATGAAGCTGCCCAACATTCTTAGAGAAGCGCTACACACGCAGGGGGTTACCTTATGACAGAGAGCAAGCAACTAAAAAAGAAAAGCTTATTTCGGCTAGACGCCTACGTCCTTTTGTTTTGCATCTTACTTCTATGTGCATTGGCTACCTATGTGGTTCCGACAGGAGAATTTGACCGTGTAAAAAACGGCAATGTGACAACGGTTGTCCCGGGCAGCTATCATGCGGTGGAGCCAAATCCTACAGGCTTTGTCGAGTTTTTTACCGCGATCCAGACAGGGATGGTCAAAGGCGCGCCGATCATCTTCCTCGTTTTGTTCACAGGCGGTGCTTTAGCTGTTTTGGATAAGACAGGTGCACTTAACGCAGCGATTCTGACCATGGTCCGAAAATTAGGAAATCGAGAGTGGCTACTGGTTATTTTGATCACTTCCGTCTTTTCCGTATTGGGTACGTTGGGTGTCATCGTCAACTCCGTCATTGCTTTCGTTCCGCTTGGCATCATGATTGCGAGAGCGATGAAAATGGATGCGATCTTCGGAGTGGCTCTGATTTATCTGGGTGTGTATGCCGGATTCAATACGACAATTGCCTTTCCAGGAACGCTGGGCTTGTCCCAACAAATTGCGGAGCTGCCGCTGTTTTCAGGTATCGGCTACCGCACCATCATTTACGTTACGTTTGTGATCGTAACCATTCTGTACATCGGGCGTTACGCGCGGAAGGTTCGTCAAAACAAGAGTATCTTGGGGAACGAGCTCTTTCCTTCTGATAATGGTTCGACTACGATGGAAGTAGACACGAAAACTGTTGATTTTACAACCCGTCACAAATTGATCTTGGCGTTTACTGGGATCGTTCTGATTGGTTTTATCGTCTGCACGATCTTGTTCAAATGGGACGTAAACGAGATGTCCGGAATCTTTATTTTTATTGCGATTGGTGTAGGCTTGCTCAATAAGATGAGCGGAAACGATATCGCCAAAACGTTCTTAAAAGGCTGTCAGGGACTGATTTATGGGGCTTTGATTGTCGGTATGGCACGTGCGATCACGGTCATCTTGGAAGATGGGAAGTTCCTTGATACCATCGTGTACGGGCTTGCTACCATTCTGGAGCCGCTCTCACCGATGGCAGGTGCAATTGGGATGTTCCTCGGAAGCGCCGGGCTACACTTCTTGATTTCGTCCGGTTCAGGTGAAGCTGTTATGCTGATGCCGCTGTTGGCACCATTGGCTGACCTGATGGGCATTACGCGCCAAGTGGCCGTAGAGGCTCTGATGCTAGGCGAAGGTGTGGTCAACTGCATTAATCCGACCTCAGGTGTCCTGATGAGTATTTTGGCGATGAGTGGCATTTCCTACGGCAAGTGGCTGAAGTTCATGCTTCCGCTCACAGCGGTATGGACAGCACTCTCCATCGTGTTTATCGTTATTGGGGTATTGATTAACTGGGGCCCGTATTAATCCGACATTCGATGACAAGGAAGGCTTCGCCAACATGACTTGGCGGAGCCTTTTTTCATGAAAATCGTTCTCGCGCATAAACTGTGCAACGACACATCATTTTCGAAGGCAGAAAGTGGGGAAGCTCACCATGAGTACGGAAAATCAATCCGCTTTTGATTATCGGAAATACTGGGAGGATAATTACGCTTCGGGTGGAAATTCTGGACTTGGCTCCTATGGCGTGCTAGCTCTTTTTAAAGCAGAAGTCATCAATGAATACATCAAGGAGCAGCAAGTGAAAAGCGTCATTGAATTTGGCTGCGGAGACGGCAATCAACTTCTCTTTATGAAATATACCAATTACTTGGGGTTGGACATTTCACCGACTTCGGTACAGATGTGTGCCAGAATGTTTGGGAAGGATTCGGCGAAAAGCTTTCTTTTATACCATCCGAAATCCTTTTACAATCATGGATACTTGAAAAGTGATCTGGTCGTTTGCCTGGATGTGCTGTATCACATTACCGATGAGGAAGACTTCGAGAAAACATTGGATGACATCTTCTCTTGCGCCAAAAAGCATGTCATTCTCTACACGAAGGTAACGGATGGGACAGAGCCTCAAGTCGTCGATATGATTAAAGACCGAGATATCTTGGACTACTTGAAAAAGTACAATGATTTCTCCGTTACGCGAAAGATTGAACAGAAATACCCAGACCTGTCCTCTGCAAGCTTTTTGATTCTAGAAAAAAATCCCCCAACGGCTACATAGTGAAGTGACCCAATAAATTGAGACAAGGAAAAAGCACCTCCTGAATCGTATTC
>NZ_JBEAES010000056.1:0-27150 GCF_050477165.1 Brevibacillus sp. FIR094
TACTAATCGGTCGAGGACTTATCCACACACTTAGCAATCATGCGTATTCAGTTTTGAAGGAATAAGACGAAAAGCTGTATTCCCGATTACTTGTAAAAAGTAATGGAGAATGCAGCTTTTTTTGTGTAATAAGTGTAACCGTGCAGAACGAATGCACGGTTTTTTTGTTTTCTTTTTTTGTCCCTCTAATCTCCCCTACGCTAGAAACATTGGAGAGGAGGGGGAGAATGTCTATACATCCGTTACGACTATTGGCTATATTGCTTTTCGCTACATGTATAGGTGTAGCGACCTACATCATTTTGAAGCCGCATCAAGTGACCTATATACAATTGCGGTCAACAGTGGTGAAAGAAAGTGGCCAATTACTTGAAGCGAGGGATATGGAGCCATTGACACTAAGACTGGGAGGGATTTTTCAACAACCCATTGCTCCAATTCCAGGTTTGATTCCATGGGAAGAAGGACAGCGTCTTGTCGGTTTAGCGTTCACCCGTCAAGTGAAGGGAGGCAGACCGTTATTGCAAAGTGATTTGGAGCAAACAAGTAATGCGCAAGGCAGCGGAGTGATAACTGAGAAGATGACAGGTATGAGCATTCCCGTAGACAATGTTGCAGGAGTTTCACCGCATGTATCGAGCGGAGAAAGGGTGCACGTCTATGCTTCCTTTGAAGATGAGACAGGAGCACATTCTGGAATCCTATTGCAAAACATGCCGATCATTGGTATTCAACGCGAAATGGAAGGTGATCATCCTAATTTGGTAGCTGTTACTCTCTCCCTGACACGTGATGAGGCTGTTCTGCTAACACACGCACTTCATTATGGAAAAATCAGATTGGGCTTGGCGGCACTAAAGGATGGGGGACATCCGGGAATAGGAGACGCTAAATTCGCTGCAGAGTTAATGAAGACGAAAACACGCTGGGGTATTCAAAAGGAGGAGCAAGAGTGAAAAGGCGTTTGCTCATAGTAGACGATGATCGAGATTCAGCTCGTTTGTTAACGGCTCAACTTATAAACAGCAGATGGGTAGAAGTGTGCGGGGAAGCACTCGGAGTGGAAGAGGCATGGGCAAAATTACAGACAAACCAACCCCATCTAGTATTACTCGGTGGTATAAAAGGAACGGAAAGAGGTGTGTTGTGTCAGCAATTTCGGCTAGCCTTTCCTCATCTTTCATTTATTGCTGCTTGCTCAATGGATGAACTGATGTGGGAGCCATTTTTCCGGAACTTAGGTTTATGGGTTATTGCTAAGCCCATTGAGCCAGGGCAAATCGAAGCGTTAGCCATGATGATACAGCCTCCAGGTATGGTAGCAGACGCTGCGCCACAACAACACCAGTATGTAATCCAGGAACAAACCAAGAGCTATCCGAGCCAGCCGCCATCATTCGCCGAGCCGATCACAGATGGACGAGTGCCTGAAATGACTCGTCCCAAACAGCTTATTACCGTTTACGGCCCAAAAGGTGGCGTAGGAAAAACATTTATTTCTCGTGAGCTGGCGGTTTTCTTTTCCATGCAAAAAAATGAAGGTCTCCCATTGCGGGTAATTGCTGTTGACTTCAATCTTGATCTCGGTACATTTGCAACTACCTTGAATCTCCCTCGTACCCCTAATCTTTTTACGTGGGTAAAGGATCTTGATGCTCAGTTGCATTCGTTTATTCAGAGTCAAGGAAAAGACCCGTATTCCATTAGCAGTGAGGAATGGCAGGAATACGCACAAGCCTTGCCGTTATCTCCACAACAAATCGAGAAATATGTGGTTGCTCATCCTGATACGGGATTGCATGTACTTACCTCCCCTCGTGATATTCGGCAAAGCTTTGAAATCCGTGACTATCATTTATATCTGATTCTCGAAACGTTAAAACAAAGCGACTACGATGTCATTCTAATCGATACGGCTCCTGATACAACAGATGCAACGATTCAAGCTCTGTTTTTTGCAGAACATGTCGTGATGGTGGGAAATCCGGTGGTAGACTCCATTGAAAATATTCAACGATTGCTGAAACTGTTGAGAGAAGCAGAGTACCCTGAAGAACGCATTCAAATTTGCATGAATCGATTGCAACGGAAAGAGATGTTTACCTTAGATGAAATTCGTGCCTACTTCCAACTGCACCCTAGCAAAAAAATCTTCTCAATACCTGACGATGTGGAAGTAAAAAAATCGATTAACACCGGAACACCAGTCATGCTCCAGACAGGGAGAATTCCGGCCAAGGAAGCCATTGAGACATTAGGAAAAGCACTGTTCCCCGTAGATGGGGAGCAAATGAAGGCTGCTGGAAAAGAGAAACAAAAAGAGAAAACATCTCTCTTCAAGTGGTTATGGGGATAAGGGAGGGTGTCATGTTCGATAAAAAACAGTTACTAGGCATTTCTAATCATATCCGCACAACGCAAGAATTACGATCAGCGGGGAGGGGAATGGCGGGAGTCCCTTCGACGCTTCACGAAAAAATGCATGCTGATCACGAGCGGACGAATGAAAAATGGGTCGGGACAGATAGAGAAACATCAATTCGTACCCAGATTGTTGAGAAATACGGAAAACGATTATGGGAGGAAAAGCAGTCCCCACTCTTTTTAGATGAGTTGAAGACAGATATTCGAATGCTGTTGGAGGCGCAAACCACACTGACATCCATACAAATGGAAGTAGAAGTAAAACGATTGCTGCATTCTTTGACGGGTTGGGGGCCATTAGATGCTTTGTTAGAGGATAACGACATTACGGAGATTCTTTTTCATCGCTATAACTATCTCGTCATTGAAAGAAAAAGTACTGGTCGTCTTGAATCGCCAGACATTGCTGTTTTCCGTGATGAGGAAGAGCTGCTGCGCTTATTGGAACAAATTGCAGCGACAATGGGGCGTGAGTTTAATGAAACAAAAGCAGAGCTGCATACACAGCTTCCGGACGGTTCCCGAGTCGCTGCTACGCATCGCTCTATTTCACCCGATGGTCATATGCTCACGATCAGAAAACACCGTGAGTTACTCAGCGACTCCGACTACTTGCGGTATGGTTCCATTTGCGAGCCGATGCTTCTCTTTTTAAACAGAGCCGTCCAATTATCTCGTGCATCTGGCATTGTCAGTGGAGGAACAGGCTCAGGCAAGACACACATGCTCAATCTCATCTCTCAATATGTTCCTGATCATTTGAGTATTATTACGATCGAGGATGTTTTGGAGATGAAGCTCCAGCATCCTTTTGTGCGCAGATTTTTAGCGAAGCCTGCGAATTATGAGGGGAAGGGTGGATTTTCGATCAAGGATTGTGTGCGTTTGTCCTTAAGAAAAAGGCCGGATGTCATTATGGTCGGTGAGACACGAGGTGGTGAAATCGTAGATATGCTTTGGGCGATGAATACGGATCACCCCGGTAGCTGGAGCACAGCGCATGCAAACTCACCACGAGCTTTGGTCGATTCAACATTGCCCATTTTATTTGGAAAAGCAGATGAAGGATATAGTACTGAGGAGCGCAATTTAATGATCGGTTCAGCACTGGACCTGATTGTTCAAGTAAAACGTTTTGAAGAAGATGGTAGTCGCAAGGTGGTTGCGATAACGGAGGTTGTGGGGACGGGTCAATCGCATGAAGAATGGATAAAACGAGCTTGTAACATTAAGCAGGTTCTCCCGGATCGGGTGTATTTGCAGGATATTTACGTGTACGAAGCAACTGGGGTGGAGAATGGGAGGGTAAAGGGTCACTTCAAATGGACAGGCTATCGCCCAGAGCGATTGATTAAGCGATGGCTAGAGAAAGGGCTGTCACGAGAGGAGATTGAGCAAGTCTTTTTCACCACACCAATACCGCTATAGGAGGAGAAGGCATGGATATTATCTTACCTATTGCGATAGGGATGGGGATGGCCATCCTGTTATTGATCATGCCCAACAAATTGTATATGCGAGAACCGACGGGGAAGCACGAAATCGTAGAAGTGCTGCAACAGGAAAGAAAAACAATTTGGAAGCAGTTTGAGGAGAGGTTGGCGAAATCGCGCTCAGGATGGGGGGTAAACCAGTATGTGACTCTCTCTTTTATATTGGGGATCGCGTCCTTTGGTGTGAGTAGTCAGATCTTGCAGTCTTGGTGGATGGCATTGCCTGCTTTGCTGGCAGGGATTATGTTTACCGAACGGTTGGTGAGTGTATGGGGAGCTCGTCGAAAGGACGATTTCGAAGCAGGTAATGTAAAAGCGATTCGTCTCATGGCCAGTTCTTTACGAACTTCTCCATCGTATTTGCATGCGTTTGAACAGGTAGCGGCTAGTCCATTCTTATCAGAAATCGTATTAGAGGAATACAGGCGTATTGTAGAGCTATTGCGGGTACAAGTCCCGTTAGAGCACGTAATGAATCGATTCTTTGAACGTACAGGATCAGCAGATGTCAAATATTTAGCGACCATTGTCCACATTCAACGTGAAATGGGGGGAGATATGGCCAAAACGCTCGATTTGGCTGCCTCTTCGATATTGCGGCGCCGACAGTCGCTCCGTAGACAAAAAGCAGCTATGGCTCAGATCGTTGCACAAGTGAATTTACTAAGTGTCATGCCGTTTGTTTTTGTCATTGCGTTGTATGTGAATAATCCCAATCATTTCGACCCACTAACGGCCACAATGGGGGGACGGTTGCTTATTTTGGGAAGCTTGGCTTCTATTTTGATTGGGGGAGAAGCAATTCGTTATGTTGCGCATAAGAGCATAAGCAGAGGAGCATAGGAGAGGGTGCAATGTTCGTTCTCGTCATTAGTATATTGGTGAGTGTTGCTATATTTCTATACGGTCTTCCGTCATGTGTGAGTAAGGGAGAACCATTCTCCGCCACACTTTTGGGCAGGATTGATTCCGAGAAACAAGCCAAACTTGAGCAATCGTTTCAACAAGGACGAAAAAGGTGGACACTGGTTCGAGGCTTGGAGAAAAACCAGGTACTGCTACAGCATTTCTACAAATGGACGGGTGTCGATAAGAAAAAAATGGAGGAAACATTGGCGCGTCTGGGGATCGAAATAAGCCTGACAGAGATTGTCGTGTTCCGGCTCATCAGTATGTGTTTCATTGTTTCATCTCTAGCTTCATTGGCAATGAGCATGGTTAATGGTGAAAAAATTGGTACGGTGAATGGGCTTCCCTTAACGTTTAGCTTATTTTTGTACTTGCTGCCCAATATGCTGCTAGATTGGGCGGATAAGCGGGCAAAAGCTGAAATTCGTACGCAGGTCCCTATCTTTTTTAGCATTGT
Organism: Brevibacillus sp. FIR094; assembly: GCF_050477165.1. Taxonomy (NCBI): domain Bacteria; kingdom Bacillati; phylum Bacillota; class Bacilli; order Caryophanales; family Paenibacillaceae; genus Brevibacillus; species Brevibacillus sp. FIR094. The sequence goes on from NZ_JBEAES010000056.1 coordinate 5,284, forward strand.
GCAGTCATTGGTGGAAGCAGGCATGCCATTGCAGCAGGCTGTTAAGCAGACAGCGAGGCGTTTTGATGCAAGACTGGGAAGAGAGCTCGCGAGTCTAGAAATGGGAGAAAAAAGGCATGGGAACTGGAGAAAGGCGCTTGAAGAGCTGGCCTTTCGGTGGGAGGTAGATTCGTTGACTACCATCGCGATGGAGATGAACGAGGCGATGAAAAAAGGGGTTAGCTTATCACAAATGTTGTCTGTCCAAGTAGAGGAGCAAGTGAGACAACAAGAAGACGAAGTTGCTACCCATATGAATCGGTTAAATATCAGGTTATTGCCTTTTGTCATTTTGTTAATGGGTCTGCCGCTGTTGTTCTTAGTGATGGGGCCTGCATTCATTGGCATCGGAGAAAGCTTGTAGAAAAATAAGCACATGTAAATATTTTTGCGAGAGGCACTGTCTTTTGGCAGAGTGAAAATAGAACCAAAATCTCAATGAGGAGTGAATGGAATGGGAACCATCGCAGATTACGTCAAGCGTTTTTGGTATGAAGAGGACGGTGTTACGATCGTGGAAATGGTCATTATCATTGCCGTCATCTTGATTGTGCTTATTCCGACACTGACACAACTAGGTACTGCCGAAGACGAGAAGCTGAAGGAACTGCAAGAAAAGATAAGCAAATGACAAACGTAGCCTTGCTGGGCCTATTAGGAGCGGCAGCATGGATGGATTGGAGACGAAAAAAAATATCGAATACCCTTGTTTTTCCGGCGATTGCTGTCGGCTTATGGTATCAGTGGGAAGGTGAATTATTAGCCGGAGCCTTGCTAGGTGTGGTGGGAGCCTTTTTGTTGACAGCTGGTCCCGTAATCTTAAAAGGGATGGGGATGGGGGATCAAAAGTTGCTGATGGCTGTTGGTGCTTGGACGAGCTGGGGTGCGGTGTATTCTTTGTTTTTGCATTCCATCGTTTTGTGCCTGATTGTTATGGTGTTCTATCCGCAAAATTGGGCTCGCTTATGCAACAATCTTCAAATCATAGCAGCTGGATGGTTGGCTCATCGACAAGTTTGGCTTCCAGGCAGGGAAAAAACAGCTTTTTCATTCCCCTACGCGGTATATTTGCTGGGTGCTTTTGTGTTCCAATCCGTACGAGATGTCATCGGAGCAAGCGGATGATCACACGCATGGGACGAGTGATACGTGCGAGGATGAAAGATGAGCGAGGCAGCCAAATGATTGAATTTATTTTGGTGTTTCCTTTAGTTTGGATCTTGATCGTATTCTCCTTTGACCAATTCAGCATGATGTACAACAAGCAAAAGGCATTGGCGGCTGCGTATGAGGCAGGGAGAATTGCTGCAGTGCAGCCAAATTTCGGTTTGGCCAAATTCCATGCGAAAGAGCGAGGAACATCAGAATTAGCACAAGGTATCGGAGTCCTTCACAAAGATGTGCAGCTGGAGCTTGATGGGAACGGCTGGAGAAAAGGTAGTCATGTAAAAGCTGAAGCAATAGTTTCATTTCGGCTCCTCGCTACGGGGGAATTATACGAGATAACCGAAAGCTATCACATGATGGTTGAAAATGCGGAGGAGAAGCAATGAATGATTTGTTGCACCATTTTTTGTTTCGAGTGAAGGAGGAGCGCGGGGCAACAATGATTACTGCGCTCTTCTTTCTCTTCTGCTTAGGTAGCTTACTCTCTATCTTGTTATTTTTGGAGCAGACAGATTATCTAAAAATGAAGATGCAACATACAGCAGATTTAATAACCAAAGGAGCGCGTACGGCTGGAAAATGGGAGTACGTGGATTCAAATGGTGATAAGCAAATCAGATTGTTTGCGACAACAGAAGAAGCTGAATGGCGTGATGCGGATATCATTCGCGGGGCACGTGAAGAAGCGGGGATTCTTTGGAAATTAAACAGGCCGAATCTGGAGGGGACAAGTGAAGAGGTCTCTATCATTCACCAAAAAGGTGAACGGCCTTATTTGTACTTTCAAGGAATCTATCATGTAGAAGTAAAGCTTGAAAAGTATATACCTGTATTTTGGGATGAGCTTTTTGTAAAAATGAACAGAGTCTCCCAGTCTGGAGTCTATGAATAAAGTCATAATTTTGAACGAAGGCACTGTTATTTTTGTCCTAATCCCGCATGGTAATTTAGTAGTATATTCCAAAAATGGGGATAGGAGTGAGATGACAGTGCCCTCAAAAATAGTCGATCGGTACAAACGAATTCTTAACGGAGAGCAAAAGCGTTTTTCCCCGTATGAGTTCGAAGATGTGCAGTACCGTAAGCAAAAAGTCCAATTAGTTGTCAGATATGCGATTGAAAATGTAAAAAGGTGGACTCCAGAGCAGGCGCGACGTGAATTGAGCTTGCAAGATGTCAAAGAATTGAGGCTGCATTTAGTAAGAGAATTTATTGAACCGCCTATCGAGGCAAAGGCTGAGGATGTGTATTATTTCGTCGAATTTGCTTATCCGTATTTACCACGGCTTTCAGAAGAGCAACGAGTGCTATGGGTTTACCAAGAAGTGCTTTCAGGCATACGACGTCATTTTCCCCCAGCTTATTTTCAGAGCATAAAGGGTGAGGAACGGGCAAAAATATGCATCGACTATATGTGCAAGCATCTACTAAAGTTGGCAGATTTGCGTCAACTGCCAAGTATCTTCAGCAAAACAGAGAGAGCATACACGCTCCTGAAAACATATAAACTCAAGATTCTCGTCGATACACTCTACTTTTCACCATTTGATATGGTCACTGAAATGTATCCCGAACTTAGTGATCCCTCTTATTGGGAAGAGTTATAAAAATATTTGCACAACCCTGCTGTCTTTTTTTACGGTAGAGATAGTTTCATAGGCTTATAAGCAGATGAAACGGCCGTACTCTACAGGTGAGAGAAGGAGGCGTTGCGTATGGCAACAGTAGAGGCTCACCAGAAATGCTCTGCATCCGTGGAGCAGCTTCTGGGGCGACAAGTACGCTACCAGAAGCACAAACCCGGTAGGTATCTTTCAGTGGAAAGAGTTCCGCAGGGAGCGTTCCAGATCGAATCCGTACATCGATTTGGAGACAGAGTAGTACTCAATGACGGACTGATTGTAATGGAGAATGCTCCAACCGTCATGGAACGCGGGGGAAGGATCGCACTTCTTTTCGCGACCGGAGAAGAACTTTACTTTGTAACTGAGTAGGTTCTCTTAATCGCCTTGCACGGGTGCGTGTGAGGCGACCCATAAAGTGAAATGCCTGGTTTATCAGGCTAAATAAGATTCGACGAGTCACGAGAATGTTGTTGGAGAATATCTATCGCTCTATAAAAAGGAAAATGGGGGTATTTTGACGTGTTGGCAAAGAGTGCAATCGAATTAGTCAACCGCTGCTATGAGGAGACAAACAAGCTGACATTGTTGTCATTGGAAGAGTTTAAGGAATCCTTTATTGCTTTTGTTTTTGGAGATTACCAGGAAGAGTTTATGGTTCAGTATGATCTAGAAGAGTTTTATGAGCATCTGAATCAGCTTCAGTTATCGAATTGCCGGAGAGATTTTGATCGAGCAGTTGAGGAATGGTACATCACAGAGTATGGAAGCGGGTATAAAGGCGTCAGTTATCATGACATTTTGTTTACGCTAGTAAAGGAAGCAGTCGTTCAATACCAATCGCCAAATCGGATAGCACTCATCCGAGACGTTACCAAGCTCCTTACTATGCCAAATGGATTCCTTGCCCGTTGGCAAAATGGGCAGATACGTGAGCGTCCCATCCCCACATATTTTAAATACTTGATGAAGCTCGGAGTACGTACACATGAAGATATTGAAACGTTGGTAGACATGTGGCTGGTAGAGTACCCAAACGCATTTAATAAAAAGCAGCAGGAGCTATTTGCCAATCCACCGAGAAGAGGAAGACCTAACAACGTTGAGCTCGCTCTGTTAATCGAACTAGCCATGAAAGTGAGACCAGAAATGACAGCTCAGGAACGAGAGCGGCTGCGCAAAATATACTATTATCATCGCAAGTCCCTCACCGTTCGAGAGATGGTTGAGAAATTTGAGAAATACATTGCCAGTAAAAATAAATCAAATGATTCCCAGGTGGGATAATCATGTTTCGCCAAATGAGCCGCTTTGTCTCCAGGTTCCGTGATTTGGAGCAGCAGGAGTTTTCACAGTCAATTGAGGAAGAGCGGCAATGGAGAGTGCTTAAAGAAAAGCTTGCTTCGCCACAAATTTCGCCACCAATAGTTGAGCAACAGGAGTCGTATCAGCGTAAATGTATTGCTGTTATGAGTTTGTACGCACAGGCTGGAGCTAGTTTTCTTGCAAGTAACCTAGCGTATGCATGGTCAGGAAAAGGTATTCCTGTCACCCTTTGCGAGTTACCAAAAGTGACTTCCTATTATTATTTTGCACTTGATTTTGAACGTAGAGTTCGACAACAAGTAAGAGATTCTCCTACACCATCGCTCCTCATGCAGAATAACCATCTTCGCATCCAGATAGAATCCCCAGCACAACTTCAGCACGAATCTTCTCAAACAGATACAGCCAACTGGTTACTACGGATTTGTAAGGATAGTCCCATTGTTGTCATTGATGTTTCTTCCTACTGGAATGATCTCCACTCCAAACAAATTTTTGAGCATGCCGACGAAATATGGGTAGTCTTTGATGCAGATTTGGCTAGACTTACCCGTTTGTTCTTGGTAGATCAAGCCCCTGCTTGGTGGAAGACAGAAAGAAGAAAAATAAAAATGATAGCAAACAAGTGGAATAGCCAATTGTCTCGGACAAGCATCATGAAAAAAGTAGAAGGAACGCTCTCATTATGGGATCAGCAGTCGGGAGCTACACAGGTAACTGACATGATTCCGTTGATGGATGGAGAGAAAACAGCAATGGCCAGCGCCAAAGCCAACCTACTATTGGAGCTTTTCCCGGAGGAAGAGATTGAGTTTCAGTCATTGATTCATGCTTGTAAAGGAAGGATGTTATGAAGAAGCAAACATTGCTTGTCATTTGCTTAATTTCGTTTCTGTTAGCAGGGTCGTCCTTTTATGCAGCGACTCAATATATTGACGCGATGGCTGCGGAAAAGCTGTTTGCCCCAGTTGTAAAGGTAGCTGCAGGGAAAGAAATATCAGCCTTCGAGCCGATTACACGAGATGATGTGATACTTGTGCAGGAAGAAGTGGATGAAATTCTTCCAGGCTCAGCGCGTGATTTGGATACTGTTCTGGGGAAAAGGAGCACGCAGACAATATACGAAGGTGAGCAATTATTAGTGGAAAAGCTGACAGATACACAGCTTTTACCGGAAAAAGGGGAGGCGCGCTACGAGTTCCCCCTCCTATCCATTCATCCTTTAACGGAATTACGTAAAGGCGACCATGTGAAAATTTGGGTCAAATACAAGAGTCTCTCGGAGCTGCAAGACTATCCTGCACCACTGCATTTTCGAAAACCAATGATACGGCAGATTTGTTATTTGAAAGTCAGCTTGCAAGCGTGAGGGACAGTAATGGTATCGAGATCTATACACTAAAACCGAGCTTGTTGCCATCTCCTGATCAGATGGACTCCATCTTTCATGGATCACGAGAAAAGCCGTTGCAGAATGGCGAAAAACGATATCGTGACTACCGGGTTCAGCCAACAGCACTACCAGCTTTTATCGGCTTTAATTTGACAGACGAGGAGTATGTGATAGTAAGCGAGGCAATGTCATATGGGATGCTTCAGGTAGGTCATATCATGGGTTCAAAGGAGCAAGCGTCATGAAAATTTTAGTTTGTTATCCGATGAAGTCACTCGCCAAGACGTATATGCCTGTGTACAGTGATGTGCTGGTAGCAGAGTCGGCGGAGGAGTTTTCACGGCTTGTACAGCTTTATATGCCAGAAGCTACCGTGATCTTTTCTGAAATGTTTAACTCTCCCGTTTGGGAATGGCTTCCGGCACTGAAAGCACAGCTCCCGTCTAACTCACCGTTAATTATTGTTCCTCTTTATCGGGATGAGAAGATGATCGAGAAGGTAGCGGAGGAGTCTGGGCTAGAGCATGTATATCTGTTATCAGCCCATTTATCTCAAGAAGAAATACGCCATCAAATCAGTCTGCTTCTAGGCCTCGTGCAAGATTGTGCAGATACCGGATCGTCAAAAGAAAAGGGGCTCGTTTACGCTTTATTGAGCTATGGAGCTTCTGGCATTACTACTTTTTGTATTAATTATCCCGTCATACTAGCGAGACAGCATCCTGAAAAGCGAATTGTCGTACTTGATATGAATGACGCTAAGCCGGATTTAACACGTTTCTTCAAACTCCAACAACATCAATTATCTTTATTTCGTCCTGACTTTATCGATATACAAACAACTGCCAAGCGTAACTGGAGCAATGTCTGCAAACAGAGCGCGCATTTGCCTAATCTGTATTACGCACATGCCGCCAGCAAATGGAAAAGCTCTGAATTAAGCAATCTAATTAGTGTGTTTCGCATGCAATTTGACTATGTATACGTCGATTGGGGTTACTGCTTCCCTGAGTCTGAGACATTACAGCGGTTGCTTCATACCGTTGACCGCAATCTTTTATTCGTGAGAGCTGATCCCTTTAGTATCGATAGTGCCAGAGAGTGGCTGCATAAATGGAGAGAAAGAGGAGTGAAATGCGAGGTTCTTCTCAGTCACTTAGATCCTGGGCAACCCTTTCGAATCGGGGAGGATGTTTCGGTCTACGGTGTAGTACCACGCATTTCGGAGAGCAGGCTCAATCAATCTCAACAGAGCTGCAGTGTATTAATAGAAGAGTTTTTACCTCCCAAATCGTACATCAGCAGTTTGAAGGAAATTGCTAAGGCACAATATATGGATAAAAGTGCGGTGTTTTGCTGATGAGAGGGATAGAACGAGAACAACCAGTTGGATCGGACATCCAAACCATTGAGGACATGAAACAAGCAGCAAGAGATTATTTAAATCATTTTGGCAAAACTCGCGAAGAGAAGCTAGAGATGCAACGAATTCTCGCTTTGGCAGAACAGGGAGATCGTGATAGTCACAACCATATTATTCTTCGCTTGCAGCATTATTTCGAGGAAGTCCTGCAACGACCAGTGACCGAACAAATTTTGCCGCATGTCAACGGTTATGAAGGGCTCACCTTTTCTACTTATGGGTGGGGCATACTCGATGCCGTCCTCCATTTGTCTCCGTGGGTAGAGGAAGTGCGAATTTCTGCAAACCGCAACATTGCCTACTTGGAGCAAGGGGTCAAAAAATTTCTCTCTTACACACCAAGCTGGAAAGAGGTTGAAACCCTCCAACAAAAGTTGACCAATACAGCGGGTCTATCCTTTAACGAGAAAAAACCTAGATTGAGCGGATACTTACATTCACTAAAAGCGAGATTGACTATGTTCACTTTCCCTTATTCTAGAGTACCGACCATTCTGGTTAGACGATTTACAACGCCTACTTTTTCACTCGACCAACTCCGTATACAGCAACAGCCAGCCTTCGACGAAAGAATTCAATGGCTAATGGAACAGCAAGTGTACGGACGCAGCAATGTACTGGTTATTGGACCGATGGCTGCAGGGAAAACAACATTGATGATGTGTATGATGAAGCTGAAGGACCCTCGGACAGAATATATCACGATCTTTGAAAGTGAACATGAGATGCGATTTGGTGATATTTGGCCAGGTGAAGTGATTGAACTCCAAAACGTGGAGGAAATCGGCATTGAATTAGAGCATTGCTTCAAAGATATGTACCGATCAACCGCAAATACGATTTTGATTGGAGAAATTCGCGAGCCTATAGAAGCGTATCATTTTATAAATGCCGGAATCAGAGGGACGGACGCTACAATCGGAGCGATGCACGAACGATTTGCGCATAGAGCGTTACATGATTTGACCGATCTTGTTTATCAATACGGAGGGCGGAGTGTCGAGTTGACCCAGGAGCGGATTAGCAGGGCAGTCAATTTTGTCAATTCGCTTACATACCGCAACAGTGGTCATCGTTTTATTGATGCCATTCATACGACAGAGTGGAATTCATCATTTAACCGAGTCGAATCTATTCCCCTAGTAGGTCGCAACATGCAGACGGGAGCTTATGAATGGACGGGAAATCAACTGAGCCCACATTTAGTTGAATACATGTGTTATGTCGGTAAAGCAGACATTGAAGTGTTGAAAGAGTTGCGTCTTACCGATATAGGCAGGCAGCTATGATTTACACATTTCTTTTCCCCGTGTTTCTATGTCTCTTCTCTGGCTTTCTGTTTCTCGGCTTACACCTGTATAAGGGATGGAGAAGTCCACGCGTATTCTTCCCGCGTACAGTTGAGGTATGGAGAGAAAAATTTTTAAGGCATTCTACCCGGCGCATGTTGTATGAACGCTTTGAGCGTTGGTGTCAAATCGTGGGAGGTACACCAGAAGGGTACTTATTACTATCCATGATTGGCGGGATAGTGGGTTTCATCTCGGGTATTTTGTTAGGAAATATGATTGTATCCTTGTCGCTTTTTCTCTTATTCCTCTTGCTGCCAACACTGATTCTATATGCACGCTATACCGTACAAATGAATAAAAAAATCAGCTCCTTCTGTCGTTTCGTAGAGTTGTTTGCCCGTTATTATAACAGTCGCAAAAACATCGTCCTTACCTTTCGCGAATGATAGAGGAATGCCCCAAAGAGTTATTGCCTGACCTCCTTCTGCTGAACAATAGCCTTTCGGATGGGGGAAACTCGGTTACGGCAGTGGAACAATTTGCGCAGAGACTGGATCATCCGTGGGCTTTTGATTTTGCAACGTATATTTCCAGCGGTTTGGAAGGAGAAACAGAAGATATTCAGTCACCTCTAAATCGGTTAACGAATGAGATGTTTGTACAACAAGATGAAAAGCATGAGCGTGACAGTGAAATATACTCCATTTGGATCAGTCTGCTTATCGTCATAGCGATTTGCATTTGTTTAATCCCCTACAACCAAGGGTTGCTTCAAGATTCCTATCGTCTCTATTTCTACACGCCAGATGGACAGGCCATATTAGCGATTGCGGCGACTGTGTGGACCTTTTCGATCCTGTTGGCGTTTATTTGGGGAAGGAGATATCGCTAATGCCAATGCTAGTCATGTATACCTACCTTGGATTAGGCGCTCTATTTGTTTTTAGTGCAACATTTATGATCGGGAAGTATTTGTTTCACAAGCAAAAGCCGAAACTATTTGTTTCCGGGGTGTGGTGGGGAAAGTGGGAGCAGGCACTCAAGCCTGACGAAGACGACAAATGGGATCAGTTACTATCACGAGCAGGAAGGCCTTTTGGATGGGGGAAACCGGAGTGGGTGTTTCTGCAACTGTTGACTGGAAGTACCGTTTGTATCCTGATTCTTATGTGGGTCGTCGTAAGTCGAATGGAATCATTTCCACTTCTGTCGATGTGCCTGGTATCTGCAGGGAGTTACATGCTGCCGTACATGGGTTTGAAGATGTGGGCCAATCACAGGGAGGATATGCTGAGCACAGATATTGCTAGATTTATCAATCGCTATGTGACCCTTCTAGAAAATCAGGTGCCCATTTACAATGCCATGGTCAAGGCTGCAAGACCGACTAGAAAGCTAAAGGAGTATATCCCTACTTTATCTGAGTGGAACAGAGATTCTAATGAAGCGCTTGAGAGTTTTAAACGCAAAATTGGCGTCGACGACGGAATTATCCTCGTGTCGAGCATGCGTACAATTGAGACGCTGAGCGAAGGACAAGTAAGTGCAACTATGCAACGAATGGAGTGGGCTGTCGATCATCGAAGAATGTTCCGTCATCGAAAAAAGATAAAGTCTTTGGGGATCGGCTACACGGTCATTGTCTACCCGGCATTTTACATGGGATTATTGGTCGCCATGTTTCCCTGGTACAAGCTGCTTACAGAAATTCTGGATAAATATTTGATCTGAGGAGGAGAAAACTCATGACCAAGCTATTATCTATCATCATGTGCATTGTTTTCTCTTTAGGAATAATCGTTTCTAGCTTGTCCGAAATAAACACATCGGTAGTGAGAGAAGATGGGCTGAGAGATCGAGCAGTTGGGTGGATCGACAAAGCCATACCTTAAATCACGTAAGAAAAGGGGGAAATTTGAGATGTCGAAAATGTTTTTTATATTTTTAGCATGCGTCATGGTGTTAGGGATCGGTGTCAGCAGCTATGGCAATGAGTTAAGCCCGGCGGCAAACGATTCTGCCGAGAGTATTAACCAATCCATCACATCGCTGAATTACGATACCCGAAATGAAAACATCAACTTCAGGATGCAAAACGGCACATCCTATACATCGTCAAACTAATGCTGCACATCCACGTTCTTCTCATCATTTCGATTATGGTAGGGAGCTTGTCCGCGGTGCTTTGGAATCTCCAGCCAGAGGAGCAGCTTAAACAGACACAACAAGAAAGGGTGTATCGAGTAGCGACGGTCATCTTCCATTAAAGAGGAGCTGGCGTTTCTAAAACGATGGTGAAAGCAAAAGTCTTTCTTATTTGTCTACTGGTCCTTTTATTGATCACTTCTGCATTGGGAGCTTACCACTTGTACGCAATGGAAAGGGCGATTGCACGTGGAATCTATGCTGACTTACTGGATGATATGCAGGACATCGGGTATTTGGAGCCGACGTTAGCAGATTACTATCTTCTGAAAATGAAAGAACTGGGTTGGGAAGTGACAGGGGATGCGTTTGCTGGGAGCTGGCCTCGAACCGAGAGCGAGCGGGCTCGCAAAGAGCGGCAGGAGGCGATTACCTTGTCGGTTACCATCCAGCCTTCAAAAGTGACCCAATGGCTGCACAAATTTGTGGAGGGGGATACATCCTTTTCCTTTACGGGAAGCCGTCCGTCCGAATACTTTGATCCAGGGTGGTAGTACATGAATAAAATGATTAGCATTTTGGCCGTAATGGCTATCGTTTTGCCTTTGACGGTAGGCTTGCTTCTCACCGGTCCGCAAAATCTCCTTTCGGCATGCACGCAGTTTTTCGGTGATTTGCTCGCTGAAGTAACGCGTTTTGGTACAGGCTAATGGGTCAGTTAATCGCTGTGATCCTGAACATTATGGTTATGCTACTCGTTCCATTGGGACTATTACAAGTACATACGGTTGTTCAGGCCAGAAACGAATTATTGGAAGTGAGCGCGGCCGCTACGAAATACGTCAGCAACCACGGGGGGACGAGTGAAGCCAACTTGCAACAAGAGGTTCGGGCATTGATCGCTCGGGAACTGAGAGAGAAAAAGTTTTCCGTTCCAGATCAGGACCTGTCTGTTAGTGTCACTCGCACTCATTCACTTGATCCCGTCTTATGGAGCCACGAAGATGAATTTGTCGTGGAGCTGGCAATTCCATACCCTCGTTTTACCTCATGGATTCCAATGCCGGCTGACTCCTTGCAAGTTCAAAGAATAGGTACAGTTAACATCATGGACTACGATCTGTAAAAGCTCCCGTTAGGAGGCTATCGTTACGGGTATAAACATCTTATCTATTACTACGATACTGTTCTTTTTGCTGGTAGGTATGTTTATTGTGGATGCAGACATCGCCATGCAGAAAAAAACAGAAGTGAAAATACTCTTGGAGTTGTCTAATCATCACGCCACCTTTGCTGTTGATCCTGTATTGAAAACAGAGGGTGTGATTGATCTGCTCGAAGACGAGGCTCTTGAACGTTTTGATGACAGAATGTACGAGAACGGTGGCTACCGTCGTGAGCAAGCCATGTTCGTCCCTCAAGCAGACAGTGTGACCACTGATCCCATTCCTTTCTCACGCTATTATGTGGATTTCCGTTCGTGGCGCAATGACCTCCAATTACGACTACAGTACAATGGGACAACCTTCGTGACAGAGCGAGCAACGAAAGGGCCAGCTCGTCCGGGAGGCGGAATGCTGCAGATTACCGTCGTAACTGAGCATGGGGAGGAACTGCAGCTCGCACCGAAGGCAATGGTCGGTCCATCCCATGTAGTAGTTGCCTACATCGACGAGCAACCGTTTTTGCCAATGCTGCCCGCACATTCGTTTCCAGTCGTATCTGTAGAAGAACTGAAAGATTAGTCAGACTTATTTACAAATTGCAAATTCTTCTGGTACTATGTAGGAAAGTGCTTACCCAGCTTGCGATTGTGAGGAAGTCGCTCTCCGAACATCCCGTTTGCCGGTCCGTTAAGCATAGTAAAAGTGGGGTTATCGATTTGTTTGATAAAGATACCATTTATATCGTAGGCGATGCACAGTCCTCTTCGAACAATCCGATTACACAGCAATTCAGTGCTTTTTTTATCGGATTGGTAGTCGATACTTCCAACGACAAGATCGTAGATGCGGCCTGTTCCTCCACAGTCCAACTGACGTCTGACTTTGCTCGGTCGATCTTTATCGGTCATTCGATTATGGCGTCGGAGGAAATTGGCGAAGAGATTCGCTTTCGGTATTTTGGATCTTCCCAGAAAACATTGATCGCAGCGTTCAAGGACGCGCAAAAGAAGTACAAACAAGCAGTTTCCACGAGAAATAAAGCCACAGTCACCAAATGAATACACCCGCTGCTTTATTTATTCGTATGCACGGCATACACGTAAGTAAAACCCAGCAAATGCCATGATCGCGTGCATTTGCTGGGTTTTTTGCTTATTACGAGAGTTCAGTCACTGCCACCAACATGGTTTTACGGATTTTTGATGAAAAGGAGGAGAGTCCTTGCTATCTTTTGTCTTCCGCAGATTTATCTCCATGATCGTGACGTTATGGCTCATCATTACCCTCACCTTTTTCCTGATGCATGCCGTTCCAGGATCTCCTTTTGAAAAAGAAGGAAAGGCATTAAACGAAGCGGTTGCTGCCAACCTCAATGCCTATTACAACCTGGATAAGCCACTACTCGTCCAATACGGACTGTACTTGCAAAAGCTGGTGCAGTTTGACCTTGGGCCATCGATTGCCAACAGCTCGGATACGGTCAACAAAATGATCGCCCGTGGATTCCCCGTTTCTTTTCAACTCGGTCTGATTTCTGTCGTCTTTGCGATTGTCACCGGTATCGCTCTTGGTGTGATCGCCGCGCTACGACATAACCGTCTCATTGATTACCTTGCCATGATTATTGCTGTTATTGGGATATCTGTTCCCAGCTTTGTTGTCGCTTCCTTATTAATCAAATATTTGGCGGTCGAGTGGAAGCTGCTACCGACTGCAACGTGGGGTACTTGGCAGCATGTGATTATGCCAGCGCTTGCATTGGCGTTTGGTCCGATTGCGATTATCGCTCGTTTGACCCGTACCAACATGCTGGAAGTGTTGACCCAGGAATATATTGAAACTGCTCGTGCAAAAGGGCTGTCTCCGGCGACGATCGTGTTGAAGCACGCGCTGCGTAATGCGATTTTGCCTGTCGTCACGCTCTTGGGCGCACTGATTGCCAACGTTTTAACGGGAAGCTTTGTAATCGAAAAAATATTTGCGATTCCTGGGATGGGGAAATACTTCGTCGCTGGCATTAATAACCGTGACTATTCCGTCATTATGGGAACGACCGTCTTCTATAGCGCACTTTTGATTTTCCTGATGTTTGTCGTCGATGTCCTGTACGGCATCATTGATCCACGAATTAAGCTGCATCGAAAGGAGAGCGAAGGATGATCGTTTCTGATGATTTATTTATCCCCATGCGCAAAGACAACCTCAATGCGGAAGCGATTGTGCGACCTCAACTGACGTTTTGGCAAGAAGCTTGGCTTCGTTTGAGAGGAAACAAGCTGGCCCTGATGGGATTGGTGGTTATTATCTTGCTTGGGGTTATGGCTACGATTGGACCGATGATCTCTGGTCATGAATACGCCAAACAGTCGATTATTATGAAAAACAAACCGCCATCGGAAGCTAATTGGTTTGGTACTGATGATTTTGGTCGCGATGTGTTCACCCGTGTTTGGTATGGTGCTCGCATTTCCCTGTTTGTCGGTTTGACAGCAGCACTTATCGATTTTTTCATTGGTGTCTTGTATGGAGGAATTGCCGGATATTTGGGCGGGCGAATCGATAATATCATGATGCGCTTCGTCGACATTTTGTACGGACTTCCTTATTTGTTGGTTGTGATTTTGCTGATGGTCGTCATGGGACCCGGACTTTTAACCATTATTATCGCGTTAAGTGCAACAGGCTGGATCGGGATGGCCCGGACTGTGCGTGGTCAGGTGCTGCAAATGAAAAACTCCGAGTACGTACTGGCGGCAAAAACAATGGGAGCAAAGTCTTTCTACATCATTCGCAAGCACCTGCTGCCTAACACAATTGGTATCATCATTGTCTATGTCACGTTATCTGTTCCATCTGCGATTTTTTCAGAGGCGTTTCTGAGCTTCCTCGGTCTCGGTATTCAGGCGCCAATGGCTAGCTGGGGTGTGATGGCGAACGATGGGCTCCCCACTATTTTGTCCGGTCATTGGTGGCGGCTCTTTTTCCCTGCTTTCCTAATCTCGCTGACGATGCTCGCGTTCAACGTGCTCGGTGATGGTTTACGCGACGCGTTCGATCCGAAGTCAAGGAGGTAGGCAACATGGATAAAACGGAAAAGCTGTTGGAAGTCAGTGGGCTTCGGGTCACATTCAAGACGCATGGTGGTGAAGTGAACGCCGTTCGGGACGTGAACTTTACCTTGAACAAAGGGGAGACACTGGCGATTGTCGGTGAATCTGGATGTGGGAAGAGCGTGACTGCAAGGAGCATCATGCGTCTGATCCCAGAGCATATCGGAAAAATCGCGGGTGGAAGCATTCATTTTAAAGGCAAGGACTTGGCAAAGCTGCCGGAAAAGCAAATGCGCGAGCTGCGCGGAAAAGAAATCTCCATGATCTTTCAAGATGCGATGACTTCGCTCAACCCGACGATCACCATTGGTGAGCAGATTACGGAAGGAATTATTCGCCATCAAAAGGTCTCCAGAAGTGAAGCCAAGCGGCAAGCGATTGAAATTCTCACCTTGGTCGGGATCGCCAATCAAGAAAGTCGTCTCAAGCAGTACCTCCATCAGTTCAGTGGCGGTATGCGCCAACGGATCATGATAGCGATTGCGCTTGTCTGTAAGCCGTCCATTCTGATTGCGGATGAGCCTACGACAGCGTTGGATGTAACGATTCAGGCGCAAATCATCGAGCTGTTCAAAAGCATTCAGCAAAAGACGGGAGTCTCGATCATTATTATCACGCATGATTTGGGAGTCGTCGCCAAGATTGCGGATCGGGTCAACGTCATGTATGCCGGAAAAGTGGTAGAGTCCGGACCTGTTCGCGACATTTTTTACAATCCACAGCACCCGTACACCAAAGGCTTGTTGGCGTCGATGCCTCGTTTGGATGCGGATCGCTCTATTCCGTTGAGCCCCATACCTGGAACACCCCCAGATTTGTTCAGCCCGCCAATTGGCTGTGCATTCGCTGCGCGCTGTGACTACGCGTTGGAAGTATGTCGGAATTACCAGCCTGCGGAGACCCATGTCCATAGCAAACACGCGGTTTCCTGTTGGTTGCAGGACCCACGGGCAAAGAAGTTGCTGGCGTCGATGCAACCGCCAACGGGGACCTGATTCATGGCTGTCGAGGAAAGTGCATTCGTGTAAAAGAGGGTGTCGTCTGACGGCGCTATCCTTTTACGTCATACAAAAACAAAAAAATAAGGGGGAAGAAACAGTGAAAAAACTATCAACATTGTTGCTGACGGCTACGCTGGGTGTGTCCATGCTCATGGCTGGATGTACATCGGGTCAACCAGCTGCACCGAGTGAGCCTGCACCAGGCAACACGGCTCAGCCAAACACTCCGACGCCGGGCGATCAAGCGGCAAAGCTCCTGTTGCTGAATAATATCAAGGAACCGACGTCATTGGACCCGCCGATTGGCTTCGATGAGCCGTCCTATAACATTTTGAACAACTTGATGGAAGGCTTGACCCGCCTGGACGAAAATCAAAAGCCTCAACCAGCAGCCGCTTCCGAATGGAAAATCTCCGTGGATGGGAAAACCTACACGTTTACCCTGCGTGACAACAAATGGTCCAATGGTGAACCGGTAAAGGCTCAGGACTTCGAATTTGCGTGGAAACGCATGCTTGATCCTGCACTGGCATCTCCGGCAGCATCCCTCGCGTACATTATTGAGGGTGCGGAGGCATATAACAGCGGGAAAGGACCGGCGGATGGTGTAAAAGTAAAAGCCGTGGACGACAAGACACTAGAGGTCGTGCTCGCTCAACCAGCTTCCTGGACGCTCCTGTTGGCATCCAACCCAGCTTTCTTCCCTGTACACAAAGCGACTGTAGAAAAAGATCCGAAATGGGCAGCAGAAGCAGCAAGCTTTGTCGGAAATGGACCATTCAAGCTGACAGAGTGGGCGCATGACAGTGAACTAAAAATCATGAAGAGCGATACGTACTGGGATGCAGCAAACGTAACGCTGCCTGGTGCCGTTTGGAAAATGATTGATGACGAGAATACTGAGTATCAAATGTTTACGAACGAAGAGCTGCACAGAACGACAACCGTTCCTGCCGATATGGCAGACCAATTGTTCAAAGAAGGCAAAGTATTCGTGCGTGACGGAGCAGGTACAGAGTTCTATCGTTTCAACGTAACGAAGGAGCCATTTGATAACGCCAATATTCGTAAAGCCTTTAGCTTGGCGATTGACCGTCAGACACTGGTCGACCTGGTGCTGATGCGTCAGCAAAAGCCGGGAACAGGCTTCGTATCTTTTGGTTTGCCTGATGCCAACGGTGAAGGACAATTCCGTAAAGTGGGCGGAGAGTTGGTGAACTTCAACCCAGATGAAGCGAAGAAGCTTCTGGAACAAGGAATGAAAGAAAAAGGCTACACAAAGCTGCCAGAGGTTACACTCACATACCGCAGCGGAACGGCTAACGAAAAAACGGCACAAGCCGCGCAAGAAATGTGGAAGCAGACGCTGGGTGTTGATGTGAAGCTGCAAAAAGTAGAAGGAAAAGTTTTGACCGATATGCAAAAGCAATTGCAGTATCAAATTGCTCGTTCTTCCTGGTTGCCTGACTTCGGTGATGCGATCAACTTCCTCGATATTTTCCAGTCGAAGGCAGCAAGCAATCGTACGGGCTGGAGCAATGCGCAATTCGACAAGCTGATCCAAGACGCATACAAGGAGCCAGACGATGCAAAACGTCTGAAGCTGCTGCATGACGCAGAAAAACTCTTGTTGGATGAAGCGCCGATCGCACCACTTTATTTCTACAACACTTCCTTGCTCTCAAGCGACAAGGCGAGTGGTGTACAAAGCTCTTCACTTAGCTACACAGACCTAAGAAAAGCTGTCGTGAAGTAAAGATAGAGTGAGTTGGGAGAAGTCATTTCAGGCGGATGGAATGACTCTCCCCCCTTTTTTGCTAGAATTTTTAATAGTGCTATAATTTAGTATGCCTATTAGAAAAAACACAGCTAAAGAAAGCACAAGTGCTGGAGAAGATGGAGGAAAACATGATTATTCAAGCCATCGAAGTAAAACGAATATCTGTTCCATTGAAAAAGCCTTTTAAAACGGCTTTGCGTACGGTGCATAGTCTGGAATCGATTCTGGTGAAAATCACCTGCGACAACGGTATGGTCGGGTGGGGTGAAGCTTCGGCTACTGTCGTCATTACCGGAGACAGCATCGAGAGCATCGAGTCGGCGATTATGAATACGATGAGACCTCAGCTCATCGGCTTGAATTTACTTGCCTATGAGCGAGTTTTCCAAACCTTGCATCAATCCATGGTAGGAAATACGAGTGCGAAAGCAGCAGTAGACATTGCGTTGTACGACCTCATTTCTCAGCGCGCAGGAATGCCGTTGTATCAATTCCTGGGTGGCTACCGTGACCAATTGGAGACTGACTATACCGTCAGCGTGAACTCCCCGAAAGAAATGGGCGAGGATGCGGCTGCCTATCTTAAGCAAGGCTTTAACGTACTGAAAATCAAGGTCGGCAAGGACAATATCGAGGATGACATTTTGCGCATCCAGGAAATTCGCAAATCCGTGGGCAATCAGGTGAAGATTCGTCTTGATGCCAACCAGGGATGGAATGTAAAAGAAGCGGTGCAATCCATTCGCAAAATGGAGGACATGGGTCTTGGCATTGAACTCATTGAGCAGCCTGTAAAAGCGCATGATCTGGAAGGCTTGAAGCGGGTAACAGATTCGGTCGATACGCCAATCATGGCTGACGAGAGTGTGTTTTCACCAGCGCAGGCCCTGCAAGTTTTACAAAACCGTGCGGCTGACATGATTAATATCAAGCTGATGAAAGCTGGCGGCATTTACAAAGCACAATTGATCAACCAATTGGCTGAAGAGTACGGTATTCCATGCATGGTTGGCAGCATGATCGAATCACGTCTGGCTGTATCAGCAGCAGCACATTTTGCAGCCAGTAAGAAGAACATCACCCGCTTTGATTTCGATGCTCCGTTGATGCTTTTGCACGATGGTATAGAAGGTGGCGTAACATACGAGGGTCGCTTGATGCGCATGCCAGAAGAATCTGGGCTCGGTATTCGTTCCGTCAGCCTGTGGGAGGGGGAGAACTAAGATGGAATCTGCCATTGTTTCTGTCTCTGTTGCCACTGTGTGGACTAAGCCGGAGTCGCCGCGGGATATTGACCAAGTAGCACTCCAATCCCCGGTAGATGCACGAAGCTGGCTTGCTTCCCTTACTGTGGAGGAGAAGCTTGGTTTTTATGACCAAAACGCGATTCAAACCCAAGCGCTGTACGGTACGCGCGTAGAGGTAGTCGAGGAGCAAGGGGAATGGTCACAAATTCTGATTCCTGATCAGACTACGAACAAAAACGCAACAGGCTATCCGGGCTGGATTCCGTCTCGCCAGTTAGCACCGTGGTCAGATTCTTTTGAGGTACAGCAAGGCCAAAAGCTAGCGATGGTCACGGCGGCGTTTACCCGTCTACATACAGCCGACAAAAAGCCAGACATGGAGCTTGCCTTCTTGACCAAACTGCCGCTGATTGAGGAAACCGCAGACTGGGTAACGGTAGCGACACCGAACGGCACCGGACTTTTGCCAAAAGCAGAAGTCCAAATCGTGAAAGCAAACGAGCCTATCGAGCTTTCCGGTAATCGTGGAGAGGCAATCGTAGAAGCGGGCAAGCGATTCCTCAACCTGCATTACTTATGGGGTGGCATGTCTTCTTACGGGTATGACTGCTCAGGATTTGCGTACAATATGCACCGTTCTGTTGGTCTCCAGCTTCCACGTGATGCATCTGATCAGGCAAAAGCCGGACAGCTTGTGGAAAAAGAAGCTTTGCTTCCGGGCGATTTGTTGTTTTTTGCCCATGAAGAAGGGAAGGGCAGAGTCCATCACGTGGGCATTTACATGGGGAATGGCGAAATGATTCATTCTCCGGATTCGCGAAGTGCCATCGAGATCGTCAAGTTGGATGGCTACAAGCTCGAAAAGGAACATTGCGTCTCCAGACGATACTGGTAAACGGATAACGGGGAGGAGTGGCCAGATGCAACGAAAAAAGCTGGTCCAGGTAAAGAACCTGACAAAAACCTTTACCTTGGGTAAAGGGCTCTCACTTACGGCAGCGGACAATGTTTCCTTCGATATATACGAGGGGGAAACGTTTGGACTAGTAGGGGAATCTGGTTGCGGCAAATCGACCACAGGCCGTACAATCATTGGATTGTATCAACCGACGACAGGTGAGGTTATTTTTGACGGGCAAAACGTCCATCAGGCATCGTCTGCTGAGCGGAGTAAGCTGACACGCCAAATGCAAATGATTTTTCAGGACCCGTACGCTTCTCTGAACCCTCGAATGAACATTGCGGAAATCATTTCGGAGGGCCTGCATCTGAATGGGCTATATAAAGGGAAGGAACGGATGAACCGTGTGATCGAGCTGTTAGAGATGGTTGGTTTGCAGAAAGAGCATGCCAACCGTTTCCCACATGAGTTCAGTGGTGGTCAGCGACAGCGGATAGGGATTGCCCGGGCACTTGCCGTCAATCCTTCCTTCATCATTGCCGATGAGCCGATTTCCGCACTCGATGTTTCGGTTCAGGCACAGGTCGTTAATTTAATGAAGAAATTGCAGCAGGAGCAAAAGCTGACGTATTTGTTTATCGCGCATGATTTGGCGATGGTCAAGCACATCAGTGACCGTATTGGCGTCATGTATTTGGGCAATATGGTAGAGATGACTGCGAGTGAAATTCTTTACGAATCACCGAAGCATCCTTACACGCAGGCGTTGTTGTCGGCCATTCCTGTTCCCGATCCCGACTTGGAGAAAAGCCGTGAGCGCACCATTATCGAAGGTGACGTTCCCAGCCCGATCAATCCACCTAGCGGCTGTGTGTTCCGTACACGTTGTCCGGTAGCAAAAGCCGTATGCGCCGAAAAAAAGCCTATCTGGCAGGAAGTAGACACCAACCACTTCGTCGCCTGTCACTTGTATCAGTAGTCTTCCGTTTTATCAGAAGATTCGACATTGTCTTTTTGCCATCCTTGGTTAATAGGGATGGCTTTTTCTTCATAAACTTTTAACTTTAACCTATGAAAGGGCTTTCATCAACTATTCGGAGAGGAGAACTGTTAATATTCTGTTAACTGGCAGGAATCGAACAGGTTTTGTCGAAATACGGATAGAGTAAAACATTCCGTGACTCACCTACTTCATCGTGAACTTCCATTCCAGAGAAGTGAGGGTTGCATATGACTCTGAGTACCTCCTCGTTCCATTCAACTCCCCGTCGCTGGCGGGAAGTGGAGACACAGTTGGGAATTGTTGTCCCTAGATCGCTTCGATCGGACACTTCTGCTCTACTGTTTTTGGAAAGCGTCGCTGCAACACCCATGTTGGACAAAGAAGAAGAGCTTGCTTGCCTGATTCGCTATCAAAGAGATGGCGATCTTGAAGCACGTGAAACGATTGTGCGCGCCTATTTACGATACGTAGTTAGTACCGCATTGCGCCATTTGAAAAGAGGGATGCCGTTCCTGGATTTGATTCAGGAGGGCACGATAGGTTTGTTTACCGCGATTGACAAATTTGATGTGGGGCGTGGCGTGCGTCTCTATCATTACTCACACTGGTGGATCTCCCAAGCGATCACCCGTGCCATCAACGACAAAGCAACTTTGATTCGCATTCCTGTCCACATGCATGAGCAGATTCGTCAGTATCAGAAGCAAGTGCTACATCTCGTCCATGCTTTGAACCGTACGCCTGATCGGCAGGAGATTGCTGTACTCTTGGATATTCCACTAGAAAAGGTGGATGCCATCGAACTGGCTCTAATGATGAAGATGGAATCCATCGACGCTGAGCTGGATAGTGAGAAATGGCAGGCTTGGCATGAGGACGAGAGCTTGAGCTACGCAGAAATCATGGATGATGGGTTGTCCTCTCTGGATGACTGGATTGAAAAGGTAGACCTTCGCTCGCAAATGCGTGCAGCGTTGGAGCGACTTAGTCCCCGCGCCCAAGAAATTATCTCCATGCGTTATGGTCTCTATGATGATCAAGTGTATACGCTGGAGGAAGTGGGGAAAATGTTTGGTCTTACCCGCGAGCGTATTCGCCAAATTGAAGCGACGACGATTGACCGACTGCGAACGCAAAAAGCTTCACACGTATTAAAAGATTATTTAACCTAACATAGGATTTGATTATTTCAGCCCCTTGAAGTGACCCAATAAATTGAGACAAGGAAAAAGCACCTCCTGAATCGTATTCC
>NZ_JBEAES010000057.1:0-23579 GCF_050477165.1 Brevibacillus sp. FIR094
AATCGGTCGAGGACTTATCCACACACTTAGCAACTGATCATGCAGATCCAGTTTTCAGGGAATAAAAGAAACCTTCTTGCTGATGATGGCAGGAAGGTTTTTTCGTGTAAATAAAGTAGTGGCAGGAAAACTAATACAGATCCGACGGCAAAGAGGGAAGGGGCATCCGGTGATTTCGGTGAAAATACCTTCGAATAACCGAGGGGAAAGTATCCATGTGGTTATCCAAAAAATGTTCGACCAAATATCGCTCAGTAAGTCCGTGAGACATCGTTAGCTCTCCCCACCACTCCGTTTCATAGCGGCAAAGCATGCTGAGTAAATAAAGCAGCAAGTAATGACTGGCCCATTCGGGAAGAGGTAGAGAAGAAGCAGAACCATTCCAAAAGAAGAGGACGTTCTGATGCAAACGAAATAACGGGTGTTGATCCAGTTCAGACAGGGCACACTGAGGAAGGGTCAGTTCCTTTATGTTTTTATTATCTACCGAGGCGATTTTTTCCAAGTTACAAACAGATGGAGCTAGCCGTCGAATGTACTGGATGAAGGTCTCGGTTGAAAAGGATAAGGGCCCATCCGTTTTTTCAGGAAAGGTAATGCGAACCAAATCATCCTGACTTACATGATCAATCTTTAACGTTAACCAGTTACGTGGTTTATCCGTCGCAAGTCCGTAACTATCGCTGACACTGGGGATGGATGAAAATAAGTTATGGACTGAATAGCGATCTTGTAACGGCGCAAGCTGGTACGCGTGAGCTAATTGCGCAAAAAAGCCTTCCTTTTGTGGACGAACTTCGTCCTCCATTAGCATATAGGCGTTTCGTTTAAGCTTTCGTGTCGTGACACCATGTTGAAGAACACGACTGTTTTGGGGATAATACGGATCACGAGTCAATAACATCGCCTTCAACAAGTGAGAGCATCCATAAAACAGCAGTAATGGCTGGATGGACAAGTCGGCAACAGCGGAAGTGGAATAAAAATGTCTGGCTTGTCTCCAGAGAAACAGGAAACGCGAGCTTTGTTGAAAAGCTAGTCGCTCGGCATGCTCAACACCCATGTTATGGTAGCAGGCAGCCAAATATTTACGTGCAGTTGGTTCTGTCTCAAAATAGCGTAATGTTTTCCAAGCGTTATCCATGATACCCACCTTTACCAATTTTCGTAATATGGTTAAGTTTCCCTGAACGTTTTTTGATTTATCTGTCTAATTGAATCTATAACCGAACAATATACTCATTTCTTGACAGTAAATTAAGCCGTTTGTTAAACTGTCTTAAACCATTCGCCGAGAGGAGCTTTCAACTGTGCGGGAAGACAAATTTGTTAAAGAGGGCTTAACGTTTGACGATGTATTGCTCATTCCAGGAAAATCTGAAGTTTTGCCAAGGGATGTTGATCTACGAGTACAATTGAGTGAGAATGTAAAGCTGAATATTCCTCTGATCAGTGCTGGTATGGACACCGTAACGGAGTCTGGACTTGCAATCGCCATGGCTCGCCAAGGTGGTATCGGGATTGTCCATAAAAACATGTCCATTGAGCAACAAGCAAGCGAAGTAGATCGTGTAAAACGCTCTGAAAGTGGCGTTATTACCAATCCATTCTCTTTGTCCCAAGAACATACCGTCGAAGAAGCGAATGCTCTCATGGGTAAATATCGTATCTCGGGTGTTCCGATTGTCGATGAGAATCAAAAACTGATCGGAATTCTCACTAACCGCGATCTGCGGTTTGTACATGACTTCTCCATCAAGATCAAAGATGTTATGACCAAGGAAAACCTGGTGACGGCTCCTGTCGGTACTACATTGCAACAGGCAGAATTGATTTTGCAACAACACAAGATCGAAAAGCTCCCGTTGGTGGATGAGAACAACACCCTGCGTGGACTCATTACGATTAAAGATATTGAAAAGGCAATTCAATACCCGAATGCAGCAAAAGATGCACAAGGCCGCTTGCTGTGTGGTGCTGCTGTTGGGGTATCTGCAGACACGTTTGAGCGTACAGCAGCACTTGTACAAGCTGGCGTGGACGTACTGGTGATCGATACGGCTCATGGGCATTCTAAAGGCGTAATTGAAACGGTAAGAGCAGTTCGCAATGAATACCCAACGCTCACAATCGTCGCAGGAAACGTGGCAACTGGACAAGCTACTCGCGATCTGATCGAAGCTGGCGCATCTGTGGTGAAGGTTGGTATCGGTCCTGGTTCCATTTGTACAACACGTGTCGTAGCAGGTATCGGTGTTCCTCAAATTACAGCGATCCACGATTGTGCGCAAGTAGCGCGAGAGTACAATATTCCAATTATTGCCGACGGCGGCATTAAATACTCCGGTGATTTGCCAAAAGCAATTGGTGCAGGTGCTTCTGTGATCATGATCGGCAGTCTGTTCGCTGGTACAGAAGAAAGCCCGGCGAATTTGAGATTTTCCAAGGTCGTCGTTTCAAGGTATATCGCGGAATGGGATCGATCGGCGCGATGAAAGCCGGCAGTAAGGACCGTTACTTCCAAGAGAACGCACAAAAGCTCGTTCCGGAAGGGATCGAAGGTCGTGTTCCTTACAAAGGCCCATTGGCCGATGTCACGTATCAGTTGATTGGTGGACTACGTGCAGGTATGGGATACTGCGGAGCGAAGACCATCGAAGATTTGATTCAAAACTCCCAGTTCGTTCGCATTACCGGCGCTGGCTTGCGTGAGAGCCATCCACACGATGTACAAATTACAAAAGAATCACCTAACTACTCGATTTCCTAAGCGAAGAATAGTACGGAAGACCTACGTCCCCTTTCTTTTAAAAAGAGAGGGGATTTTTGCTAGTGTCTAGTATGTGGAAATGGGAGGAAACACGCTTTAGCCACCCTGCAACCTATGGTACACTTACAATTGTGTGCTTGTTTCAAGAAAAAATAAAATCGACAGAAATAGGAGAGTGAGAGATTACATGAAGCGAAAGACATGGACAAAGCGATTGACAGGTCTGTTCCTTTCGGTCGCTGTTTTTGCTACAGCAATGGGAGGAATGGTTTCAAAGGTGGAAGCTGCCCCTGTAGCATCTCAAGCGAATTTACAACTGGAAGCGAAGTCTGCCATTCTTGTTGAGGCATCGACGGGAAGGGTTATCTATAGTAAAGATCCTGACGTAGCACTTCCGGTAGCTAGCATGAGTAAAATCATGTCTGAATACCTGGTTCAGGAAGCCGTCAAACAAAAGAAAATTAACTGGGATGATGTTGTCCCGGTAAGTGAGTATGCTTTTTATATCGCGAAAATTTCAGATTCGTCTGGCGTGTACCTGAATTTAGGTGAATCATTTACAGTTAAACAATTGTCAGAAGCGATGACAGTTGTTTCTGCTAACGACGCAACCGTACTTTTGGCAGAGAAGGTCGCAGGCAGTGAAGCTGCCTTTGTTGAAATGATGAACAAAAAAGCAGCAGAGCTTGGTATGAAAAATACGATGTTTGTCACTTCTACAGGTTTGCCAGCTAATGAGTTGGGCCCGTATTCAGTGAAAACCGATCAACCGGAAAATCTGATGTCGGCACGCGATTCGGCTATCCTCGCACGTGCTCTGATCCGTGATTTCCCTGAGGCATTGGAAGTTTCCAAAAAAACAAACTTCACATTCCGAACAGGTACCCCACAAGAGTGGAGCAAGAAAAGCTTCAACTGGATGCTGCCTGGTCTGATTAGCTACTATCCGGGCGTAGATGGATTGAAAACAGGGCATACACTTGCAGCAGGCTATTGCTTTACAGGGACGGCTGTTCGTGACAACATGCGTTTGATTAGTGTAGTAATGAATACAGATAGCAATACAAAGCGTTTCGCGGAGACAAGAAAACTGTTTGACTACGGTTTTAACAATTACAAACTGACGAAACAAATGGACAAGAATGTACCAGTTAAAGGGTTTGAAATAGCTCCTGTGAAAAACGGTGTAGAGGTAACAGTTCCAGCCGTTACAGGTAGCGAAGTAAATATGATTTCAAAGATCGGTACCGATGCAAAATTCACACCAACTGTTACCTTCCAGGATCTGACCGCGCCAATTACACAAGGACAGGTTGTCGGTAAGATCGTATTGAAAGAAGAAGGCGTGAAGGATACGGATTATCTGCAGCCTGAAGATGCGACAAAAGCAGGTGTTGATGTAGTAGCTGGACAGGCAGTAGAGGAAGCCAGCTGGATTCGTCTGTTCTTCCGTAGCATCATTGAGTTTTTCAGCAATTTGTTTAGCAGTGGGACAGGAAATTAAATAACTGTTGTTTTCCCCTACATCTATCGTTTACAATGACGGTAACAAGAACCATAACAGTGCATAACAGTTTCGGTTCTGACTCATGATGTAGGGGGTAATGACATGGTACAAGTAGGAACATCCCGCGTAAAAAGAGGTATGGCTGAAATGCAAAAAGGCGGCGTTATTATGGACGTCGTAAATGCTGAACAAGCGAAAATTGCAGAAGCAGCGGGTGCTGTTGCTGTAATGGCTTTGGAGCGTGTACCGTCTGACATTCGTGCAGCTGGTGGAGTTGCGCGCATGGCGGACCTTAGCATTGTAGAGGAAGTACTGAATGCTGTTTCGATCCCTGTTATGGCAAAAGCTCGTATCGGTCATTTTGTTGAAGCGCGTGTTCTTGAGTCTCTGGGTGTAGATTATCTCGATGAGAGTGAAGTACTCACTCCGGCAGATGACTTGTACCATATCAATAAAAAAGAGTTCACTGTACCGTTTGTATGTGGCGCCCGTGATCTGGGTGAAGCTCTCCGCCGTATCGGGGAAGGTGCATCCATGATCCGCACAAAAGGTGAGCCAGGAACCGGAAACATTGTAGAGGCTGTTCGTCACATGCGTACGATGATGTCCCAAATCCGCAAAGTGCAAGCCATGTCTTACGATGAACTGATGGCGGAAGCCAAGAACCTGGGTGCCCCATACGAACTGCTTGAAGCAGTACACAAAACAGGTAAGCTGCCAGTCGTAAACTTCGCAGCAGGTGGAGTAGCAACACCAGCAGATGCTGCCCTGATGATGCAATTGGGCTCCGATGGCGTGTTTGTTGGCTCTGGTATCTTTAAATCAGAGAATCCAGAGAAGTTTGCTCGCGCGATTGTGGAAGCGACTACCCACTACACAGATTACGAACTGATTGCTCGCGTATCCAAAGGCTTGGGAACGGCAATGCCAGGAATCGAAATCTCCAAAATTCGTGAAGCTGATCGCATGCAAGAGCGCGGCTGGTAAGGTGAGTAGCATGAAAATCGGCGTACTCGCTCTACAAGGAGCTGTAGCAGAACATGTGCGACTGCTAGAAGAAGTTGGTGCCACAGCCATCTCGGTCAAAAAGGTAGAAGAACTGGATGACCTCGACGGGCTGGTCATTCCCGGCGGAGAGAGCACCACGATTAGCAAGCTGATGCACAAGTACGGATTCATGGAGGCGGTTCAAGAGTTCGGTAAGGCGAACAAGCCGATCTTCGGAACTTGCGCAGGAGCGATCCTTCTGGCAAAACAGATTCAAGCCCAAGATGATTGCCATCTAGGGTTGATGGACATCAAAGTCGAGCGGAATGCTTTTGGTCGCCAAAAGGAGAGCTTTGAAGTCTTGATGCCTGTTGCGGGTGTGGCGGCTGATTACCCGGCAGTGTTCATCCGGGCACCGTATATCATGGAAGTGGGAGAGAACGGTCAAGTCTTGGCCAAGCACGAAGACAAGATTGTTGTCGCCCGAAGCGGTCACTATTTGGCAGCAGCCTTTCACCCAGAATTGACTGAAGATACAAGACTGCACAAATACTTCCTCGACATGGTCAAGGAATATAGAAGCTAGCTGTCATACCGGAAGATCGGCCGTCAAAAAGGCGCCGATCTTCTTTTTTTCTGTAAAGATCGAGGTGGGCTGCTCTTTACATACGTATAGAACCTGTAGTACAGTTAACAATAATAGTATTCATGAATGAGAATGCGATGATGAGAACAAGTACTTCACAAGAGCCAGGCCTAGAGAGTCGGTGGTAGGTGCAAACCGATCCGGTTATGTGAAGGAATCCAT
Organism: Brevibacillus sp. FIR094; assembly: GCF_050477165.1. NCBI lineage: Bacteria > Bacillati > Bacillota > Bacilli > Caryophanales > Paenibacillaceae > Brevibacillus > Brevibacillus sp. FIR094. The sequence continues at coordinate 6,073 of NZ_JBEAES010000057.1, forward strand.
CTCGGAGTGGTAAAGGAACAATAACTTTGCCCGGAACCGTCCCGTTATGACGGAAGAGTGGGCATATGCATGAAGGATTGCTGCATGTGTCAACGAGGGTGGCAACGCGGGTATACAACACTCGTCCCTTACCAGGGGACGGGTGTTTTTTGTTTTTTTTCAATACGATTCGGAGGGATTTACACATGTTGGACGTAAAAGTATTACGCCAGGATTTGGAAGAAGTAAAACGCCGTTTGGCTCACCGTAATGAAGATATTTCTGCGTTGGATCAATTCGTAGAAGTAGATGAAAAGCGTCGCCAAGTCATCCAAGAAGCAGAAGCGCTGAAAAATAAGCGTAACACGGTATCCGAGCAAGTAGCAGTTATGAAACGCAATAAGGAAAATGCAGACCATCTGATCGCTGAAATGAAAGAAGTAAATGAACGCATCAAGGCTTTGGATGAAGAGCTGCGCCAACTGGATGAGCAGCTGGAGTTCATTTTGCTGAGCCTCCCGAACCTGCCGCACGAAAGCACGCCGATCGGTACGACAGAAGACGATAACGTGATGGCCTGGACATGGGGAGATCCACGTGCATTTGACTTCGAGATTAAGCCTCACTGGGAGCTGGCTAGCCAAGCAGGCATCCTCGACTTTGAAACGGCGGGAAAGGTAACAGGAAGTCGTTTTGTTTTCTATAAAGGTTTGGGCGCACGTCTGGAGCGCGCACTGATGAACTTCATGATGGATCTGCACTCGAATGAGCATGGCTATGAAGAAGTGATCCCACCGTATATCGTCAACCGTACGAGCATGACGGGAACGGGTCAATTGCCTAAGTTCGAAGAGGATGCATTCAAAATCGAGGGACCAGATTACTTCCTGATTCCAACTGCAGAGGTGCCTGTCACCAATATGCATCGAGATGAGATCATGGATGGAACGGATCTCCCTCGCTACTACACTGCTTTCAGCGCATGTTTTCGTTCGGAAGCGGGTTCTGCTGGCCGTGATACGCGTGGGTTGATTCGTCAGCATCAATTCAACAAAGTTGAGCTGGTGAAATTCGTGAAACCAGAAGAGTCTTATGACGAACTCGACAAACTGGTGAAAAACGCTGAAAAAGTGCTTCAACTGCTTGGACTGCCATACCGTGTCCTGAGCATGTGCACAGGCGATTTAGGATTTACAGCTGCGAAGAAATTCGACCTGGAGGTTTGGATTCCAAGCGGCGGCACATACCGTGAAATCTCGTCTTGCTCGAACTTTGAAGATTTCCAAGCGCGCCGTGCCAATATCCGTTTCCGTCGCGATACGAAATCGAAGCCGGAATTTGTGCATACATTGAATGGTTCTGGTTTGGCGATTGGACGTACAGTAGCAGCGATCTTGGAGAACTACCAAGAGGCAGATGGAGCAATCGTAATTCCAGAAGTTCTTCGTCCGTACATGGGCGGAGTAGAAAAGATCGCACCGAGGTAATAAGCGAGAGATGTAGAAAAGCAGCTCTTGATCCATAACGGGTCAAGGGCTGTTTTATTTTGTGTACTAATACAGGTGGAATTTTTTAAAAAACGTGTTGCACTGTACTAATCTCTGTTATATAATAAAAACAAATTTTAAGAATATTGTTTTAATACAGAAATGGAGGAATGGAGAATGAACTGCTATCGGTGTGAAGGAAACGGAGAACAAAATTGCCCAAAATGTGGAGGCGTTGGTCATGATGCCAACGGAGCGGCTTGCCACAATTGCTTGGGAGATGGGCATGTATGCTGCAGCCATTGCAGTGGCAGCGGGTATCAGGAGTAAGAACATTTTTTTTGCTCTTGCTGTTATATAATAAAAAACATTTTATCGATCTGTACCATAATAACTTTGAAGTGAGGGAGGAGGAGCTGTTTTGACGACCGTACCAACGAATCCATATCCGCTGGAGGTGCAGATTTCAGGTGAGATGCACCCCGGTTATCAAGATATCCTGACACCAGAAGCGATTCAGTTCGTGATGAAGCTAGAGCAAAGGTTTGGTGACAGACGAAAACAATTGTTGGATAAACGCGTGGAGCGTCAATTGCAGATCGATGCAGGTCAACTGCCCGATTTTCTACAGGAAACAGCGGACATTCGTAAAGGAGGTTGGACTGTTGCTCCATTGCCCAAAGATTTGCAAGACAGACGGGTGGAGATTACGGGACCTTCGGGTGATCGGAAAATGGTCATCAATGCACTGAACTCAGGTGCTCGGCTTTTCATGGCTGATTTTGAGGACGCGAACTCACCGACCTGGGAGAACACCATACAAGGTCAAATCAACATGAAGGATGCGGTACGCCGCAATATCTCTTACATCAGCCCGGAAGGCAAATCATACACCCTCAATGAAAAGACAGCGGTTTTGATCGTGCGTCCTCGTGGCTGGCATCTTGAAGAAAAACACATCCTCCTTGATCAAAAACCGATCTCCGGCAGCCTGCTTGACTTCGGACTTTACTTTTACCACAACGTAGATGCTCTTATCGCGAATCAGACAGCACCGTATTTCTACTTACCGAAACTGGAGAGCCATTTGGAGGCTCGCCTCTGGAACGACGTCTTCCTTTTTGCGCAGGATGAATTAAATATTCCACGCGGCACGATTCGCGCGACAGTATTGATCGAAACGATTCTCGCAGCTTTTGAAATGGATGAGATTCTGTACGAGCTACGCGAGCATAGTGCAGGGCTGAATTGCGGACGTTGGGATTACATTTTCAGCTATATCAAAAAGCTGCGGAATCAGCCTGATGTCATTACACCGGATCGCGCCCAAGTAACCATGACAGTTCCGTTCATGAAAGCATACACCACGCTGGCCGTGAAGACTTGTCATAAACGGATGGCACCTTGCATTGGCGGAATGGCTGCACAAATTCCGGTGAAAAATGACCCGGTACAAAATGCAGAAGCCATCGCCAAAGTGCGCGCTGACAAAGAGCGGGAAGCGTACGATGGACATGATGGGACGTGGGTTGCTCACCCAGGGCTAGTACCGGTAGCCATGGAAGTGTTCGATCGCTTGATGAGAGAGCCGAACCAAATCTGGTACAAACGTGAAGATGTAGACGTATCTGCTAGTCACCTGCTGGCAGTCCCAGAGGGCACGATTACAGAAGCCGGTGTCCGTACGAACATAAGCGTAGGCATACAGTACATCGAGGCTTGGTTGCGAGGTTCTGGCGCTGTGCCGATCAACAATCTGATGGAGGATGCGGCTACAGCAGAAATTTCGCGGGCACAAGTCTGGCAATGGATGCGTCATCGTCACGGAGTCTTGCAGGATGGTAAAAAGGTGACGGAAGGCTTGGTAAAGCAGTGGCTGAGTGAGGAGCTGCAAGCGATCAAGCAAGCAATTGGCCAGGAGAGGTACGACAACAGTAAGTATCCCATTGCGGGTGATCTGTTCTTGCAATTGGTAACGACAGAAGATTTCGAAGACTTTCTGACGGTACCGGGTTATCGCTATTTGTAAAAAACAAAAAGAGTGGGGGAAATGAAAATGACGAAAGTAAACAAGCAAGAAGCGATTCAACAAGTGGAGCAAAGCTGGCAGGGGGAGCGGTTTCAGGGAATTAACCGTCCGTATACGGCAGAAGATGTCGTTCGTTTGCGCGGCTCTGTACAAATCGAACATACGCTGGCTCGTCTGGGAGCAGAGCGTTTGTGGGGCCTCTTGCATACCGAGCACCATATTAAAGCGTTGGGGGCTTTGACCGGGAATCAAGCGATTCAGCAAGTAAAGGCAGGATTAAAAGCGATTTATTTGAGTGGCTGGCAGGTAGCGGCCGATGCCAATCTGTCTGGTCAGATGTATCCTGATCAAAGCCTCTACCCGGCAAACAGTGTTCCCCAAGTTGTAAAAAGAATTAATCAGGCATTGCAACGGGCTGATCAGATCGATCAATCAGAAGGTGGTACCGAGACGAATTGGTTTGCACCGATCGTAGCAGATGCAGAAGCCGGCTTCGGTGGGCCACTGAACGTTTTCGAATTGATGAAGGGTATGATTGAAGCGGGCGCAGCAGGGGTGCATTTTGAAGACCAGCTGGCTTCCGAGAAAAAATGCGGCCATATGGGTGGGAAGGTATTGATTCCGACGCAAGCAGCCGTCCGTAACCTGATTTCCGCACGATTTGCGGCAGATGTGATGGGGGTTCCAACGATTATCGTGGCACGCACCGATGCCAATGGCGCTTTCCTGATCACTAGCGACATCGACGAGCAGGATAAACCATTCCTGACGGGTGAACGAACAGCAGAAGGCTTCTTCCGTTTGCGTGGTGGATTGGATGCAGCGATTGCTCGTGGACTGGCGTACGCTCCCTATGCAGATTTGATCTGGTGCGAGACTTCTGAGCCGAATTTGGAGGAAGCACGTCGTTTTGCAGAAGCGATCCATGCCAAATACCCGGGTAAGCTGTTAGCGTACAATTGCTCTCCTTCTTTTAACTGGAAAAAGAAGCTGGATGAACAGACCATCGCTCGCTTCCAGGAAGAGATCGGCGAGATGGGCTACAAGTTCCAATTTGTCACACTTGCTGGCTTCCACTCCCTGAATTACGGCATGTTTGAACTGGCGCGCGGCTATCGTGATCGTGGGATGGCTGCCTACTCTGAATTACAGCAAGCTGAATTCGCCAGTGAAGTAAATGGCTATACGGCAACTCGTCATCAGCGTGAAGTCGGAACGGGTTATTTCGATGAGGTTGCGCAAGTTATCTCGGGCGGCAATTCCTCCACGACTGCACTCAGCGGGTCGACGGAAGAGGAGCAATTCGCCCATAATTAAATAGGAAAAGCGAAGGACTAGGTGGTTCTCTGATAATCAGAGGGCCACTTTTTGCGTTCACGTCTATTTTTCATAGAGTCTTAATAGCTTTTTAACAACGCATTTATATCAGTTTCATTTTTGTTGTTTACGATTAGCTTAGGAAAAACAAAGGAATCAAACACAAATAAAAACGAAAAGGGGCCTTAAAGATGAAAGGGAACCAGTTAAGCTGGAAACGAACCGTTGTTGTCATGACATCCGTTTTTCTGCTTGCGGGATGTGCCACTGAAACGAAATCAGGCACTTCTCTGGATACGTCGCAATTGACCCTGGATCAAATCGTGGAAAAAGCAAAGCAGGAGGGCGAAGTCAACTCCGTGGGTATGCCGGACACGTGGGCAAACTGGGGAGAGACTTGGGGCAATCTCGCAAAGCAATACGGCTTGAAGCATACGGACACAGACATGTCGAGCGCAGAAGAATTGGCTAAGTTTGAAGCAGAAAAAGAAGACGCCACAGCAGATATCGGTGACGTAGGCATCGCTTTTGGACCGTTAGCCAAGCAAAAAGGGCTAACGTTGCCATACAAAACCTCTTATTGGAACGACATTCCCGACTGGGCAAAAGATAATGAAGGACATTGGTTGCTGGGTTATACCGGAACACTGGCCTTTATCACTGACAAGACAAAGGTGCAAAATCCTCCCAAGACTTGGGCAGATTTGAAAAACGGCAGCTTCAAGATCGCGATCGGCGATGTTATGAAAGCGAATCAGGCACAGTTTGCTGTACTGGCCGCGGCCTATGCTAATGGAGGAGATGAGAAAAATATTCAGCCCGGCATAGACTTTTTCGCTGAGTTGGCAAAAAACAAGCGGCTCAGTACGAGCGATCCGAGCCTTGCCAATCTAGAAAAGGGTGAGGTCGAAGTCGCTATCTTGTGGGACTTCAACGCGCTCGGGTACCGGGACAAAATCGATAAAAACCGCTTTGATGTCCTGATCCCGGAGGAAGCATCAGTCAGCAGCGGGTACGCAACTGTTATCAATAAGTACGCCAAGCACCCGCACGCGGCCATGCTGGCTCGGGAATACATTCTCTCCGACGCTGGACAGTCCAATCTGGCTCGTGGCTATGCTCGACCGATTCGTGCTAATGCCAAGCTGGATGAATCTGCTAAAGCCATGCTGCTCCCTGATGAAATGTATAAAAACGCACGTCCGGTGGGCGATTTGACTGCTTGGGAAGAGACAACCAAAAAATTGCCGCAGTTATGGCAAGAGCAGGTGTTAATCCATGTGCGCTAGTAAGCTCGCCATGATTGTGCTCGACGGATTGAGATTTGATACAGCCGTCTCGCACATGGGGTACCTACATCACCTGGTCGAGTACGGCATCGCGGCTCGCTTTCAGGTACGATCGGAACTGCCCAGTCTCTCTCGTCCTTTGTACGAGGTTCTTTTAACGGGAACCCCTGTGTGGAAAAACGGAATTTCTAGCAATCAGGCGGTTCGGCTTTCGCACCAGGAGAGTCTCTTTCACCTGACGCGGAAAAATGGGATATCCAACGCTGCTGCCGCTTATTGCTGGGTAAGCGAGCTTTACAACAAGGCCCCGTTCAGTCCGTTTCACGACCGAATCCAATTGAACACCGACAAGCCGATACAACACGGGATGTTCTACTGGGAAGATCACTATCCGGATACACACTTGTTTGCTGACGCCAACTTTTTATTGAATGGATACAATCCAGATTTTCTTTACGTCCACTCCATGAATATCGACGATGACGGACATAAGCATACGGCCGATTCCGCACGATATCGAAATCGCGTTCTGGCGGCAGATTCGATACTGGCAAATGTGCTTCCTGCGTGGATCGATGCGGGTTATCAAATCATCGTAACAGCCGATCATGGGATGACAGCTGATGGAAATCATGGCGGCACTTCTAGCGCTGACCGGGATGTCCCCTTGTTTGTCATCAGCAACCTGGTATCTCCGGGTATTCGCGAGGAGGCAATTCCGCAATTGCAGGTGGCTCCGCTTGCCTGCCATTTGCTTGGCATCTCCCCCTCGAAAGAGATGCAGCCATTGAACGTAGGAGGGCTGAGTAAGACGTCTCCCTAAGGGGGCGTCTTTTCCTCTAAGAAAGGAGCTTTTGCGATGAAACGATTTGTCAGTGTGCTTTGGGTTACGACGATTCCGTTCTTTGCAATGATCGCTCTGTTTCTCCTCGTCCCATTGCTTTCCATGATCGGAGGGAGCTTTCAGGCCGAGGGGGGCGGCGGTTTTACTATTAGTCACTATCGTGAGATTTTTTCAAATCCGTACTACTTGCAGGCTTTTGAGAACAGCGTGCTCATCTCATTCCTGTCTGCTCTCATTGGAATCGTCGTTGCTGTTTTTGCTGCCTATGGGATTACCCGGTTCCCGCAATCTCTGCAACAGCGAATTCTTGTCATTACGAACCTAACCTCCAATTTTGCGGGGATTCCGCTCGCCTTTGCCTTCATTGTCCTGTTGGGAAACAGTGGATTGTTTGTTTTGCTCGCGAAGCAACTGGGCATTGTTTTTAGTCAATCATTTACTCTGTATTCGTGGAGCGGCTTGACGCTTGTTTATATTTATTTTCAACTGCCTCTGGCGGTAATGCTTTTATATCCCCTGTACAACGCTGTTCAGAAACAATGGATGGAAGCGGCAGAGTTGCTTGGGGCCAGTCCTTCGAAGTTTTGGTTGAGAATCGGTTTTCCGGTACTGCTTCCTGGCATCGTTGGCACATTCAGCATTTTGTTTGCCAACGCAATGGGTGCCTATGCTTCTGCCTACGCGCTCACCGGGAGCAACTACAATCTGGTACCCATTCGGATTGGTGCGCTAGTATCTGGCGACATTTTTGCCAGACCCGAGCTGGGTAGCGCACTTGCGGTACTGCTCGGTCTGACGCTTGCCGCTGCCCTGCTCGTGAACGAGTGGCTGACGCGGAAGATTCGGAGGGATTTGTCTTGAAGCGGATTAGTTTGCCATCCTTGTCGTTTACGTTGCTCATGCTGTATTTGTTTTTGCCTGTCGCAGCTACCGTACTTTATTCACTGGCAACTGAGTGGAACAGCACAGTTTTGCCGGAAGGACTCACAGGAAAATGGTTCGCGGAGCTGTATGCTGATCCCCGTTTCTTGCAAGCATTCGGGCGTTCTTTTCTGCTCAGCTTTCTGACGACTGTCGTTGCCGTCGTCATTATTGTTCCTGCTGTATTCTCCATTATCGTCTACGCACCCCGGATGGAGAGGCTGGTTCAGATTTTGGTGATGCTGACCTATGCCGTTCCGGGTGTCATTATGGCTGTCGGATTGATCCGTACTTATTCAGGAAACGGAATTCCAATGGTCATCATCACAGCCGGTGCGTATTTGGTCGGTTTGCTCCCGTATCTGTATCAGGGAACGCGCAACAGTCTGCTTGCCTTGCAGGCACGTTCGTTGATGGAGGCAGCCGAGCTATTGGGTGCGAGTCACTGGCAGGCGTTCGTACGGATTATCGTTCCGAATATCATGTCTGGAATTTTCGTGTCCTCACTCCTGTCGTTCTCCATTTTGTTTGGTGAATTCGTATTGATTAACATCCTGGTGGGAGGAAGATACGAAACCCTGCAGATGTATCTATACGCTAAGCTATCGTCAAGTGGGCATGTCGCCAGCGCGATTACCGTCACTTATTTTGTCCTGATGGCTATCATCACTGGCCTGGTTGTAAAATTCACGCGCCGAAGCTTCGCACGCAAGGAGGTTCCCTGATGAGCTACGTCCAAATCGAACACCTGTCCAAAACCTTTCACGGTCAACACGTGTTGCAGCAACTTGATCTTTCGATTGAAAAAGGTGAGCTGGTTACCTTGCTTGGCCCTAGCGGGTGTGGCAAAAGTACGCTGTTACGCATCCTCAGTGGTTTGACGGCTCCTGATACGGGCATGATCTACATTGACGGCAAAGATGTGACGGACGTGTCGCCAAAAAACAGGCAGATCGGCATGGTGTTCCAATCGTATGCGCTCTTTCCCAATCTTACGGTCAGTCAAAACATTGCCTTTGGCCTGGAAATGAACAAAATCTCGAAAACGGAGATTAGGCTCCGTGTCCAGGAAATGATTGAGCTGGTGGGATTGGTGGGAAAGGAGCAGGCTTACCCGCGTGAATTGTCTGGTGGGCAGCAGCAGCGTGTGGCACTTGCCCGTTCTCTGGTCACTCGGCCAAAAGTGCTTTTGCTCGATGAGCCGCTTAGTGCGCTTGATGCCCAGATTCGTAAAAATTTGCAAAAGCAGTTACGCACGATCCAACGAGAGTTAAACATGACGACTGTGCTGGTTACTCACGATCAGGAAGAAGCAATGGCTGTCAGTGACCGCATCTATATCATGAATGGTGGACGAATCGTTCAGCACGGCAGTCCTCAAGAGATTTACACGCAACCTCGCTCTGAATTTGTCGCTCGCTTCATTGGCAATTACAACGTGCTGACTGCCGAGCAGCTTAGCCAAATCGCGCCTCATTTGTCTCATCCGGCAGTTGAACGTTTTGCAATCCGTCCCGAGACGTTTCGCGAACAGCCTCTGACTGGGGAGGACATCTGCTTGACCGGGAATATCGCTCAAGTAACCATGCTCGGCAACATTTCCCGTTATGAACTGAACGTTGGTGATGTTCCTGTGTTGGTGGACACTCTTCACCTGTCCTTCGAGCAGGAGCAGATAGGCGCAACAAAAACATTGTATTTAGGTCCCAAGGATGTGATTCCGCTTTATGACACTATTGCCTGAAGAACGACAGCAAGTGATACTAGACGAATTGAACCGCCACGGTAAAATTCAGGTGATGAGTCTAGCAAAAAACCTGGCAGTAACACCGGAGACAATACGTCGTGATCTGGACCAATTGGAACAGCAACGTTTGTTAAAACGAGTGTACGGAGGAGCTATCCCTTATCATTTGGTAAAGCGTGAGCCGCACTTTGAAAAGAAACAGGCGATTCAACAGGCGGCAAAAACGAAAATTGGGCAAATCGCAGCAGAACTTTTGTCTGACGGGGATACCATCGCGCTCGATGTCGGGACGACAACACTGGAATTGGCACGTGCGATAAAGGGCCTCAATCAATTAACGATTGTCACGAATTCGCTCCCCGCCGCTTCTTTACTAAACGAGCTGTTGGAAGCGAATCAATTCAACGGTCAGGTCATTATGCTGGGGGGGCTGACCCATCCGGGCCAACAATCGGTTGCCGGGGCGTTTACCTGCGAGCTGCTCTCTCGTTTTCATTTTGATAAAGCGTTTATTTCCTGTGGAGGAATGACGGCTGATGGCTTCACCGACTATGACATGGAAGAAACGCTGTGCTCGACCATGATGGTACAGCGGGCAGAGCAAGTCTATGTATTGGGAGACACAACCAAGATCGGCCAAACGCAATTTTTTCGTATTTGCGGCTGGCAGGATGTCAGCGCGGTTGTTTGTGACCAGCCGATGCCGGATGAATGGATTTCGTCTGGCATTCAAACTACCTGGATAAGCGAACATCCGGGAAGGAGAGACTTCACATGCTAATCGACTATCATCTTCATCTGGAAGAAGGGCCTTTTTCATTGCGTTGGCTCGACCGTACCAATGTGGCCCTCGACCACTTTTATCCGCTTACTGAACCTCGACATACCCGCGCCTGGCTTCTGGACAGTCTTGCGCGATTAAATAATCGCATGTCTCTGGGGTGCTACGACCCGTCCTGGATCGATCTGTATTTACGTGAAGCGTTAAACAAAGGCTTGAAGGAAGTGGGGATTGTCGATCATTTATACCGCTTTCGTGAAGCTCGTCCCTACTTTGAACGGTATCTAGACCTCAGTGATACCGATTTGGGTCGCTTGCAGCGCACTTGGCTTGATCAAGTATGCACCGAGAGCCTCAGCGACTTTTGTGTCGCCATCGAGGCAGCAAAGCAGCGTTGGTCGGCAAGCGGTGTGGAGTTGCGGCTGGGGATCGAAGCGGATTACTTTATCGGCGGCGAAGCAGAATTGGAAAGCTTGTTGGCAGGCGCTTCGTGGGATTATGTGATCGGTTCTGTTCATTTTATGCAAGGATGGGGCTTTGACAATCCCGAGACTCGTCATCTATTTGAGCAGCATGACCTGAAACAGTTATACGCGGACTTTTTCCACACGGTTGAGTCCATGATCAGGAGCAACTTATTTGATTTTGTTGCCCATCTGGACAATCTGAAAGTGTTCTCCTATCGCCCTGAGGAATCAGAGATAGTTCCCTATTACCACCGGATCGCAACTGCTTTGAGAGAAACGGATACAGCGACCGAAATCAATGCAGGCCTGTACTACCGCTATCCCGTTAAGGAAATGTGCCCCAGCCCCGCTTTCCTCGACGTTCTGGTGGCGCATGGTGTTCCACTGACACTCTCGTCCGACGCGCACTTTCCCGACGATATTGGGAGATACGTGGCGGAGAATCTGGAAGTTCTTCGTTCAAAAGAGGTAACGGAGATTGCCACTTTTTCCGGTCGTCAACGGATCATGAAGCTAATTCTTTTTGAATCAGTTATTCCAGACGAGGGCTGCTTGTGAAAAGCAGCATGTTTTGAGCAAAATATTTTTTAAAATGCAAAGAACCTTGGAATGCCAAGGTTTTTTTGTTATCTTCCACATTCGACTTGTATTTGCCGAAAAATGGATATACACATATAATAAGAAAGTAGGTGATCATACTTGTCCCCGTAGCTCAGCAGGATAGAGCAACGGTTTCCTAAACTGTAGGTCGGAGGTTCGAATCCTCTCGGGGACGCCATCGAAGAAAAAACCTTGGGGCATCAAGGTTTTTTCTTTTTTTTGTTGAGATGTGTAGCATGCCTGAAATGTATAGCGTCTATCCAATGACGAACGAAATAAGGGGGGATTTCCTTTGAAAAATGTGATTGTAGGATGTATGGCTATGGTCTTGGCGGTTTACTTAAGCGGATGCAGCTCAGATGCGGTCGTACAAAAGCAGACTGCCGCGCCACCTGCAAAAGAAGTAACGAACGCTGGCACAGAACAGGAACAAAAACAATCGGTCGACAACTCTTCAACCTATAACCAAATCGCAAGCTATATGGAAGAAGAGAGCAAGAAAGCTTTCTCCCCCTACTATGAACTGCTGGAGTTTACCTTATCGGACTATGAAGAGAAATCAGGGGACGGAAAAGTAGAAGCGACATTCGCGTATCAAGTGAAATACAAAAACTTTGAGAAAGACCCTGACACCGTAGAATACATCAAAGTCGCAAAAGAAAAGAACGATCCCAACTACCAACAGCTGTATGATGAATATTTGCAGCCCAAGGACATGAATTTTCAATTGAAGGCTATCGTTGAAGGTGCAGACTCCATAACGCTTTACACCAACGTGAGTCCAAAAGGAATTCAATGGGAGAAGGTAGTTATGTCTGATTTCATCCTGCAGAAATAGGATAGCGACTTGACCGCAGGACCGCGTGGTTACGCGGTCTTATTCATTTTTCTCACACCAGTACTCGTACTCATTGTCGATCCAATCTTTGATATGTTCGTAATTCTCCCAAGTATCTTCGACGTGATACACACTCGGTTCACAATCAAACGCTTCTAGATAATGATAGCGATACTCTCCAGTATCGAAATCGAAGTAAAACATCGCGAACTGGTTCCCTTCTTCATTCAGCATGTCTTTAGCAAATACTCCACCCGTCTTCTCATAGACCTCAGGACCAGTCATCTTCCTTTGTTTAAAATCAGCGATGAGGTTTTCGAAACTCTTTTGAAAATCCTCGCTAATCATATCCTTTTCAATCAACCAGCCTATGAAAAACCCTGTATGTACATATGCCTGTTTTTGAGGAAGATCCTCCTCAAAGTTTTCGTAATGATATTTCGCTTTATCGTAAACCGTTGTCACTAGCAAATCCTCTCTTTCTAGGTTCCTATTTTCCAAAAATTATACAGGATAGATTTCATGGTAAAAAGTCAAAAAAGGATGAAGTAGGAAGGAGAGGAATTTTGTAGCGTTAATACGATGTGCAGTGGTAGTATTTAACTGTTATTTAGAGAGAGAACCATTGGTTGGTTCATAGAGGGGTCATATTTCATGCGGAAATTGCTTGCCTATTTTATTAGCACTGTAATGATTAGTCTAGTAATCCTTCCTGTAGAGCCTGCGTCATCTAGAGGCTCAAGTTCATCTAGCTCCAGTAGTTCAGGCAGAAGCTCAGGTTCGTCTAGCACCAGCTCATATTCGTCCGGCAAAAGTTCAGGCTCATCGAGTACCAGCTCATATTCGTCCGGCAGAAGTTCAGGCTCATCGAGTACCAGGTCATCCTCATCTAGCAAAAGCTCGTACTCTTCAGGAAAAAGCTCAGGCTCAACCAGCAAAAGTTCAAGCTCCACGATAAAAAGCGCAAAACCATCAAGTGGTTTCAAATCATCCAAGCCAGTTAAATTCAAAAAGCATGACGATGACGACGATGATGAAGAAAACGTGGAAGAAGATTCAAGCCAAGAAGAGGAGACGAGCGAAGAAGCTGCTGCGGAAGAGGAAAGAATCAAGCGGTCCGAACTCTTAATCCAAATCGATAGCGGTATTGGACCATACCATTTACAACCGAATCAATATTATCAAACGACCATTTGGGGTGACCCAACTCATAATGGCCCCCTATACTTTACCGTACATAATAACGGACAGTTAGAAGAGATAGATGAGAGTGAGATAAATGGGGCAACAGTCTTTAACATCCCATACAATTTCGATCCCACACCATTTGAAAAAGAGTTTTATCTTAATAGCCTGCCAACCAATCAAATCTATGTGGCATCCTTTCAATATCAGGATATTTACATGTTTTTAGACCCGGATGGTATCATTCATTGGCTCCCTAAATATGAAGCCTTAGAGAAAAACCTCCCCATCATAGAAGCAAAAGAGGTACTGCTTTCAGAGCAAACACTGGAAATGCACAGCAACGAAATGGCCTTGCATAATTTCCCGAAAAACAAAGTCTATCGGAAGAGTATCAATAGGATTCCGAGGTATTTTCTTTTTAACAATGAAGAAAATATTCAGTTAGTAGGGAAAAATGAAAGTAAGAACTATGAAGTTTTGGAATATGACCAAATGATTGATCCGACTTCTCCTGATCTTATGGAAGATATAAAAGAAAAAATCCAAGACTCAGGTGTCCCGACAGGATACATATATCAGATGACAGTGAACAATGCCCCGCGACATTTTATCTATTATGGAAGCCGTTCCGTAGGGTTTGTAAAGAACCTGTCGTCTGTTAAAGAAAACTATAAGGTTCGTGATTTCGAACAAGTTGTCCAAAAGATGCGGGAAGAAAAACAAGCGGAAGAGAAAAGGCAAACGACCTGGAAGCTGTATTTGATTACAGCGGGCACGATTATGCTCGGGATTTTTCCTTTATCTTATTGGTTTATGAATAGAAAAAGAAAGAAGAAGAAGCAACCTCCAAACAAGATCATTACGAAAAATACGAAAAGTACGAGAAAGAAAAAGAATGTAAAGCCTGTAAAGCCTGTAAAGCCAGAAAGAACACCGATTCAACAGCCCCTACCCAAAAAGAAAGAAATAAGAATAGAAGAAAAAAAGAAGAATGACGGCGGACTGTTTCAGCAATTTGAAGCCGCAAACAAAAAAGAACAGCCAAAAAGCTCTGGAAGCGCGCTATTTGATCAATTTAATTCCTCAAAATAGAGACTATTAAAAAGCAAAGCCCGTCCTCACCTAGCTGGAGACGGGTTATTCATCATGAGGATTTCCTCTGTTTCTTTGTGAACTCGGAGAATGGTCAGAATTTTTCGGGTATGATAGAATGGTTTACCAACAAATGTGAATGGAGGGAGCATGTCGGATGCAAAATGATAAGCGAATCAAATTCATCAACCCTGAAACAATGCCACCTACGTTTGGCTACACCCATGCGGTGGAGGTTCGGAACGCACGGACGATTTATGTATCGGGTCAGGTGGCTCTCAACAGGGAAGGCCAACTGGTCGGCACAGGCGATTTAGCCGCACAGACAAAACAAGTTTTCGAAAATATCCAATTCGCGCTAGAAGCGTCAGGAGTCAGCTTTGACCATGTGGTGAAATTGACTTTTTTCGTGACTGACATCTCCAAGATGCACATTGTCCGTGAGATTCGAGATCAGTACGTGAATACAGAAACCCCGCCAGCGAGCTCTGCCGTTGAAGTGAGCAAGCTCATCAGGGACGAGCTGTTGATTGAGATTGAGGCCATCGCCGTTGCAGATATATAGTTGTCTCATCCCCCTTCTGTTCGATTATTCATCGTTCAGGAGGGTTTTTTTGTGCTCTTTTGGGAAGATTATGGAGCGAGATAAGCGGATCGACAATGGTACGTGTCGGCTCTAAATCTTTTGCTATTGGAGTTGGTTGCATGCATTATATCATCGCAGGAATAGGTTTGATTACGGTATTTTTGCTTGCTTGGTTGGCAAGTAGTAATAAAAAGCGCATTCGGTATCGCCCTATCCTCATCATGATTCTGATTCAGATCGTATTTGGATTGCTGCTGTTGCGAACCAGTATTGGACTCATTTTAATATCAGGCATTGCCAGCAGCTTTTCTGTACTCCTGGAGTATGCTTACGAGGGGATCAATTTTGTTTTCGGTGGCATTGCGAATCCGGGTGCGTCGCCGTTTTTCTTGCAAGTTTTGCTCCCGATTGTGTTCGTATCCGCACTGATAGGCATTCTGCAATACACGAGGATCCTCCCTTTATTTATTCATTATGTAGGACTCGTATTGAGCAAAGTGAATGGAATGGGAAAATTGGAGTCGTATAATGCGATTGCTTCGGCGATCGTCGGGCAGTCTGAAGTGTTTATTACCGTGAAAAAACAGCTCAGTGCCATACCTGAAAACAGGTTGTACACGCTGTGCGCCTCTGCGATGTCAACCGTGTCTATGTCGATTGTGGGTTCCTTCATGACCATGCTCAAACCGGAGTATGTAGTAGCTGCGTTGGTGCTCAACTTATTTGGTGGTTTTATCATTGCTTCTATTATTAATCCGTATGAAGTGAAGCCGGAAGATGATTTGCTCGATCAAGAAAAAGAAGAGAAACAGGCCTTCTTTGAAATGCTTGGGGAGTACATTCTGGATGGATTTAAAGTAGCCGTGGTTGTTGCCGCGATGTTGCTCGGATTTATTGCAATCATTGCGATGGTGAACGGGTTATTCAGTGCGGTGTTCAGTATTTCGTTCCAAGCGTTGTTAGGGTACGTCTTTGCACCCCTCGCCTTTCTTATGGGGATTCCTTGGCATGAAGCTGTACAAGCAGGAAGTATCATGGCCACCAAAATTGTGGCGAACGAGTTCGTCGCCATCCTCGATTTTACGAAGATTCAAGGTCAGTTGAGCGAAAGAACGGTCGCCATCGTGTCTGTGTTTTTGATTTCGTTTGCGAACTTTGGCTCCATCGGGACAATTGTTGGCGCGGTAAAAGGCTTGAATGAAAGGCAAGGAAATGTCGTCGCCCGGTTTGGACTGAAGCTGTTGTATGGGGCAACACTCGTCAGTATTTTGTCAGGAATTATCATCAGCATTGTGGTGTGAAGGGGACCCTTTCGGGGGTCTTTTTTTGTTAGATGTGGTTTCGTAACTAAATGAAGGGGAGCTGCGTCTATCAAGTGAGATATTCGTCTTTGTTTCTCGGATCGTATCCTTCATCAAAGGAATGAGAATCACGGTTGTTACGTTCTATGAGGACTCTCTGCTTCCGATGCTTGGCAATCCAATCGATGATGGCTCCAATCAGCAAGAGACCTCCGAAAATAAGTAAGACGAGTAACCAGAGTGGCATTCATACAACACCTCACTTTTACTAAAAGATACGTCTTACCAGTGACGAAGTTGCGATGAGACCATTCAAGAGGAGATAAGGGAGTGAAGTCGGTTGAGAAAATGGGTGTGTATAACCGTAGTGGCAGGTTTGATTGTGGGAGGCTGTTCACCTGATACGAGCGTATCAACAGATTCTAAACAACAACCTGTTACCGAGCAGAAGCAAGAGGCGGGAAATAGCGGGGGTGACCAAAAGCAAGAGAAGCAAACCGCTACCGTGCGTCAAATTAATCTGGATGGGCAATTTTTGCAGATGCTTGCCAAAAACGAAATCAGTGGCTTTGATATCCACATCGGGATGAAGCGGGATGAGGTTTCTGCGCTATACGGCAAGGTAACGAAACAAGATTATTGGGATGGCGGACGCTATGAAGTCTTTGAGAAGCTAGAGAGTGCACTCATTTATTTTGATGGGCAAGATCGAGTGTATGGAATTGATTTGGCTGGTCTTCATCTAAATGAAACGAATCTGGACACGATCCGTAAAAATCTGGGGGCGCCTGTCAGTGAAGATAAGAGCATGGCCGATCAGGATTATGTCATGTTTTTTGAAGCGGGAGATAACTCCGTTTTTATTAGTGCAAAGGACGAGCAATCACCAGCAGATAAAATAAGAATCATCAATAAAAAAATGATCGAGGAGTCGCCGCAGAAAGAATAAAGAGAAAAAGCCAGTCAGAAGGCTCGAATAGGACCTTTGAAGTGACCCCATAAAGTTGGACACGTATTATATTTAAGCAATCTGAAGGGTTT
>NZ_JBEAES010000058.1:0-19410 GCF_050477165.1 Brevibacillus sp. FIR094
GGTCGCATTCTCTTGAAGGTGTTTTGATTTGTCTTACGTTATGGGGTCAGTCCCTATAAACGGCTAGAGGGTTTTTTCTGTTTTTATAAGTCCTACTGAAAAAAGTTATTTTACATACCAATTACTCTTACAGGTTCTTTCCTAATGGAAGTTGATCCATCTCCCACTTGACCATTTATACCTGATCCCCACCCCCAGGCAGTACCATCACTTTTAATTCCTAAGGAATGTCCATTACCTGCGGAAAAATCAATAAAATCTATCAGGTTTGTAATTTCAACTGGGACGTTTGTTTTCGTTGTTGTGCCATTACCAAGCTTTCCACCATTATTTCCCCATGCCCATACGGTCCCATCAGATTTTAAAACAAGGGAATGCCCTGAACCTGCACTGACCATATCAACATGCACATGATCTTCACAGGCAAAGCCTTTTCCTGTAGGCATCAACAGCAGAGCAGACATAAGAAGACTTACTGAGATACTTTTGATTCTTTTCATAATTATCCCCTTTTATTTCTGATTCAACTTTTTTAAACATCATAATTAAACAACGCTTGCAAAGTTCTTAGAATTTCTTCCTCCTCTCAGTGAATCTGCTTTGTAATGTGCTACATCCCTCGCTTTCAGTTCTGGGCTTTCTGTTGTATAAACTCCTGCTGCTGCCCAAGTGATTGAGTTTCTATTTCTATTTTATCGATTAATTTTTCGCTCGCTAAAAACGCTGGAAGTCTGTAAGTAAGTGTAACGGCTTCATACAATCGCCCCAGAAAATAGAAAGGCCCTCCCCCGGATCTGATTCCGAAGGAGGGCGTATGTAATCATGTAACCAATTTTCAAAAAATTGGAGAAAATGCCGATACAAAGTCAGGCAATTTTCTTTGACGACTTCATATGTTATTGCAGGAGGTGGTACAAGTGGCTCTTAGATGTCTTTGTCGGGGTAGTAGATGCAATATTTTTTGCAGGTGTGGATGCAGGCGAAATAGGAAATAACACATAGGTAGCCAAGTAGAATAAAAGTAGCAAACTAAGGAGGCCTATATGCTCTTCCTAAACTTGATTTTCCTCAGTTTGGTGACGGTTGGCAGCATCCTTTATACCTATAGAAATCGATCCGAGCTGGCCTGTATGGATGGGATGATCATCGCTATGGTGTTAGGTGCTATGTCTAGTATCTCCTTGGGTATAAATATTCAAGTATATCTGGTAGCCGATTTACAACTTGCTACTATCATTGCTGTCGCAATTGGCATGGTGGTTGGATTTATCACAGGGAAGCTGGTTTCTCTTACCGCTTCTATTGAAGGAGTAATGGCAGGGGTTATGGGTGGGTTGATGTCACCGATGTTAGGTGCCATGCTTTCTCATCCCTTGGGGCTTATATGGTTTTTGGACTTTGCCTACATCTTTGTTTTGATCCTGATTGTTCTCCTTGTAAAAGAAGCAAGGCAAGCCTTTTTGGAAGAAGCAATGGATGTTGAGAAAAAAACAAGCAGTTTATCTTGAAACTCCTCAAAACACGGACGCTCTCGCCTCTTTGTATGTTTTTTACAGCGCTCTGGGATTAGTGGTTAGCGTACAATCGCGTGGCGTTACCGAGAGCACGCAAGAACATTCATTTCCTACTTAATTCTAGACAATAGCTATATTTTCTCTGTTCGGTAAAATCATTCTAAAAAGTAGCAGGAATGATGGATCCAGAGATGGTATTGAATCGTTTAAATGAAGCTGAGCAATCTCTTGAGCATTGGAGAGCAGTACATGCTGCTTTATTGTAACTATTAAAAGCCCTCCCCCGTTTATCCGGAAGGAGGGCTATCACTTTTATAATGCTGCTAGAAGTAACTCGAAAAATAGTGAAAAAATCATCCAGTTTCATGTTCTCTCTCCTTTAACCTGAGGGGAGTCCTAAACAACTTTTGTATTCCTGCACCTTGGGTATCTACTACCACCGTAAAACTCCCCGTTTGTTCCCTTTCTTATAGCCATCTGGCTTCCACATTTTTCGCAAAGCCCTTTTTCAGTTTGAAATTGAGTGATAACTTTTTTAGGATCTGGTTTTGGATTCATCTGGATTATCATTTCAATGAGTGTTTCTCGATTGATCAATTTTCCCCGTTAGAAGAAGCATCTGTGAAATCCTTATTAGTTACTACCGACGATCTCGATGCATCATAGTGTTTCATTGCTCCGACGACTTGCTGAATTGCATCGATCCCAACGTTTTTAGAGTAGCGCTTGGCTTGGCTTGGACTACTATTTTAGTGCCATTCTTATGCAATATCAGATCAGCTCCGAAATCTCCTGAGGTACGTGTTACTTCTGTTTGATAACCTTGAGACTTGAATAATAACCCAAGGTATTGATCGAATTGTATGCTATCCATTTTGTCTAATTCACGTATTCCTGTTTATCTGTGCTATAAATCTTGATAAATTTGAATTGAAATTTTTAAAGAAACTTTAGAAAATGTTTCTTTTATCTTTCTAGTATTATCATATGATTTATGCCTAAATATGAAAATCCTCTTCAAAAGATACACAGATTGGTTTTGTACTGCTTGTATCAGAATCCAAAGGAAAATAAGCAAAATATGTATAAGTATGCCACCTTACTAGTATATTGGCATTTACCAACAACAAAGTTTACAAGGAGAGCCATTTATGAGTAAGAGAATAAAAGAATTAGATTCAATACGAGGATTGGCGGCCATTACAGTGGTGATTGGACATTTTTGTTTAATGCTACCATCGTTGCCTAATTCCATCAAATTTTTACCTCTTAGATTTTTATGGGCAGGTGGAGAAGCTGTAATCATTTTTTATGTACTCAGTGGTTTTGTCTTATCTGTGGCAATTTATCATTCAGAAACCAATTATTGGGGATATTTAATTAAGCGATTTGTAAGAATTTATATCCCTTATTATGTCTGGATATTCATCACCTTTGCTTTATTTATTTTGTTTTCGCCATATGAAGTTACGGGATTACGAGATTGGTTTTATGATAAGTGGCAAGGACCTATAACAAAATTAGATATTATCAATCACCTTGTTCTTCTTAACAACTTTTTTACAGATAATTACAATCCAGTTATCTGGTCATTGGCTCAAGAAATGCGTATATCTATCGTGTTTCCTTTATTATTCCTTCTTTTCTATAAACAGAGTTGGAAGAAAACGATACTGTTTGCCATGAGCTTTTCTTTAATTAGTATTTTCCTTAATATATTGCATATTGGAAAAGCTGAGGGATTTTATAATGGTTACGCTGATACACTGCATTTCACAGCTATGTTTATGATCGGAATGTTACTTTTTAAGCATCAGGAAGAACTTGTCCGTTTATATAGAAATATGAAAAAATTAAAAAGAAGACTTCTTATCACATTAGGAATCATTCTATATCTATACTCTACTGGAATTTTGGCGATTTCTCGTAGTGATACGTATTTTCTATTAAAAGATTGGGGCGTTGTAATTGGTGTTAGTATACTTATTATAATGGCTATGAGTAACCTAAAAGTAAAAGCAATTTTAAATAAGAGTGTATTTGTATACTTAGGGGAAATTTCGTACAGTATCTATTTATGTCATTTTCCAATCATGATGGTACTATTTAAACTTTTGTATGCAAAAATTCCAACCTCTTTGCTGCTCCTCTTATGTGTTACAACGGCAATATTGTTTTCTATCGTTTCGTATCATTTTATTGAAGTGAAATGTATAAGATGGGCAAAGCAAAGAACATTGAAATTCAAAAAAAAGGTGTAATTCAGAATACAAAATGAAACTTACAAATCGTGCATAGGGAGATGACTCTAACTAATGACGGTGGTACACCATCTATAAATACTCCAGATAAACCGGATAAACCGAAACCTCCACCTACTCCTAAGCCGTAACTACTCACCCAAATAGTCGTTCTAATTGAACGGCTATTTTTCTTTGTACACAGAATGTTAAAATGCGAATAAATTCATCATCCATGAATTTGGATAGGGCTTCATGGTCACTGACCATGAATATCGATTTTTCAATCGATTTTCAATCTATCCTCCTCCATACGCCTTTTGCCGGTTTCGTCGAATTTCGTCGCGGCCATCACAGCGCTCCTGGTTTTCTGCCAGTTCCATCTGTTCCGTTCTACCTTCAAAGAAACGTATTTATCCAGTCAGTATCAACGGAGTCGGATCGAACTACCATTGTTAATACATACTCATCGACTCAAGAAAGCAGACAAACACCCATTTTGCAGGATTTCCATATCTGTCGTATTCACCATAAGGAAGAAAATCATATCTTATCTGGAAAGTCGTACACTCTGGCCGACCTGTCCAGACACATATGCTTGAAACTGCTCAGCGAAAAGGAGTTGAGAAGTTGGCACGTTCAGCGAAAAGCACCTTCCACAGCTCTATCAAAATTGATGTCCTGATCCCAGCTATTGAGAAAGACCTTGGCACTCTTCCCTATGTTATTGACAGTATCCGTAAGCAAGTGAAGCATCCGGTCGGTAAGATCATGGTCGTATCACCACCAAGCAAGCGAATCCAAGCCCTTTGCCGGCGTAAAAACTGCACCTTCATCAATGAAAGACGCGTCCTACCGATTACAAAAAAAGACATTCACTACCAAACCAAACGCACCAATCGCTCAGGCTGGCTGCTCCAACAATTGTTGAAGCTGGCGGGAGGAAACTTGACCAAGCAAAGGTATTATCTTGTGATTGACGCCGACACCATTCTCATCCGCCCTCATGTTTTTCTCGTCAACGGGAAAACCGTTTTTTACTGCCGTAACTGGAGTCGTCCCGAGTATTTTCGCACCTATAAGAAGTTAATGGGAACCAAGCCAACCGCTTCGCGCTCTTTCGTTGCTCACTATATGCTGTTCGACAAATCGAAGCTCTCTCGGCTGAAGTCTAAAATTGAGGCTAGGCATAAAACTAGATGGTACTGGGCGATTATCAAGAAAACCAACAAGCAGAGTTATGCCGGCTTCTCCGAGTTCGAAACTTACGGTAACTTCGTAAAAGCTCACTACCCCGGTCATCTGGTTGTAAGAAGTTCCCTTAACAAAAGCTTATCTTCAAAACCAGCATCACTTACCCGTAAACGAATTAGCAGACTGGCCCAGAATTACAGGTCCATCTCCTTTCATAAACGCGGCTGGTATATCCGGAAGATGGGCGTGAGAAAATGAAGATGCGAACTGGGTGAATCATTATGCGATTCGAAAAGCTTCAAAGGGCTTGTCCCGTTATGTGAAAGCCTGTGGTCCATTTCGAGTCAACCATATGGAACCTTATCACAATGAGCAGTTTGTTAAATCATAGTCTGGAAATATTGCCTGATCGCATTGAGACAATGATCGGATACATCTGCGTGTAGCCATGATTAATTTCAAAGCGACTGTCTCAAAAGCCCTAATGTGGCTGAGGGATGGTCGTTTTTCTATTTATCTGCTCATATCCTATTTGATATCAGCTCTGACCACTAAACAAACTTGTGCTTGTGTACTCTGCTTTTTTTTGTCCCATCCACTCGCACTACGCTCCTAGTAAAAGGAGTAATGTCGCCATATGGAGAGGTCGCTTTATTACATCGTTTCTTGGAGTGAGGCAAACCACAGCGTAAACGCAAACGGTGGGGTCTGGAAAAACGATAGCAATGTGATTCGGAGGAATTTTTAGTTGCTTTGATTGCACGAGTGCAAACGGGATAAAATGTTCGGATAAGACACTAACGAGTGCAGGTGCTTTTTAACCAGATACGGATTAGTCCCAGTTTCGAATGTACCGATTGTGGAAGTTTCATCGGCAAAATAAACATGTACTCACCTTGATACAAAAAAGACCCCAACTGCTTTTAGCAAATTGGGGCACACAAGAAGTAATACGTGAATAAAAAAGTAGCTTATCAATATAGTAGGTTATCAGCTCAGTATTTACTATAAGTATATATAGGTATGCATACCTACTCTTGCCACAAAAAAAATAGCGCAGACTCATCTGCACAGATTGAGTCGTACGCTTAATCCCCAAGTTAACCTATACTAGATTACACAATTATTATCGACCTGCTATTAAAATGATTTCATGTAATACTTGCTACTTCTATTGAATGGGTCATATATGAAAGCAAATTGGCTGCCAAGAGCAGCTTTTCTTTTTTTACCCAACTGCAGTTTTTTAATTACTACATTGACTATCAGGAGTTACTAAAGAACTTCATTAATATTGAAAGGGTTATAAGTCATGATGAATTTAGAAAGCTTGACTAAGCTACACACTCTCAAAAATTATTTAAACAATATTTCGTAAAAGGAAATTGTTACAAAAAAATAAAAATTCCATATATTTACATATCTTGGAAAAAGAGTTATATTGGGATTGCTCAATCAAACCAGCTTTATATCGGGCGCAAGAAAATAGAAGGAGTGGTTAGAATGAAGAAGTTTATTACTAGTTTCGCAACACTGGCATTATTGACTTCAGCGACACCTGCATTTGCGCAAGAGGGACAGCAGCTTGCACCAGTTTCTAATGTTGCCAGCAACAAAAAAGCGTCGGATAAACAAGCGATAAAGCCTTTCGCTGAGTTTGTCACTATAAACTTATATTGGAATCAACCACCAACTGCAACAAGATTTGAAGTCATTGTTACAAATGTTACAGATGGCTATGTTTTGGAAAAGAGCCGGCAAACATCTACAGAATTTTCGGCTCGTAGCTTAAGAGTTGGAAATCATTACAGTATTATGGTTCGTGCTCTAGACCAGTTCGGTAGTCAAGTCGGACAATCATGGTATAAAGATTTTGAAGCAAAGCAAAATGACAATTGGCGTTTTTGGTTTTAATTGGTTAATGATCTAATTTCAAGCATGGAGATTGTTAGACTGTCGACATTTCGACAGTCTTCTTCTTGTCTTCTAATCAAATGCAGTATTAGTTTTCTTGGGAAACTGTTACTAGTATCGTTTCGTAAAAGGATTAAAGGTGTATACTTGCAAATATGTTCCTGAAAAAAGTCTCCTATATTACTCACTTCAATCAATACTGTACCTTCATGCTCAGTCGGAATATATTCATTCAGCAAATATTTAAGGCATGATATTAGGAACCGTATGTAACTGATTAATTAACTCGGCCATACCATCAGGATTTTTCATTACGGCTTCTGAGTTTTCACTAATCCGCTTTAACCACTCTTCCATTTTTCAAATCGTGTGTTGTGTACAGTGATTACCATTTTGTTGTACGATATTTTATGGTGATAGAAAAGATTTTTCAATCAATTTTAAAAACCCCTCGCACTTACAGGCACAAGGGGTTTCGCTTATTAATAAGGAGTCATGTATGGCTCGCGCTTCCAATCGTGAACGCGTGTGCGAAACATGTTCTTAGCTTTCAATCGGTTTTAATACCGTCTAGAAATCGATAAATTCAACAGTTTTAGCTACTTTAATTTCAAATGACATCAAATCATTTCATCATTTTGTGGGTGTTCCTTCTGAACATACACTGTACTGGATAGCTAGGCACCGAATCAGTTTTAGATTTTCCTCACAAAAAGAAACAGCGGCAGTTTTGCACTGACAGGTCGACCGTTATAGTGGGCAAGCCAGCCAAAATCACCTTTTATCCAGCCAGCAATCTGAACATCCACATGCGTGTAATTAATGACCTTTATGATATCATTTATCCGTTTGTCCGTGTGGTATCGCCCGTCCTTTCGATTGGCGACTATACCCTCCATGTTTCTTGCGATAATTGCGTCCCATAAGTCCTCGCCACGTCCGTCAATGTACGCAATTTGCTAATGGTTGGCGTGTTTGTAACGCATGATCAAGGTCAGAGCCTTACGCTCCATTAGAGGAAGTCCCCGTAAGTCAGATTCTTCATAGCGAAGGATATCGAATACAATGTAGGATATCGGCAGTTGAGATCGCTTTGACTGGGGAATCTCGCCATCGTTAGTTCGAAGTCAGGAACCCCAGCTGTCGGGTCTAATACCACCAACTCACCGTCCAGTACGATGTCAGGTCCGTCCGAAAAAGGTTTATCAGCTTGCTCGAGCATCATTGGAAAAATAAACATGTGGGGTCACCTCAAAAAAAAGTCCCCAACTGCTTTAAGCAAATTGGGGTACAAAGGAAGTAGTACGTGAATAAAAAAGTTCTTATCAATATAGTAGGTTATCAGCTCAGTATTTACTACAAGTATATATAGGTATACATACCTTCTCTTACCACAAAAAATAACGCAGACTCTTCTGCATAGATTGAGTCGTACGCTTTATCCCCAGGTGAACCTATACTAGATTACACAATTATTATCGACCTGCTATTGAAATGATTTCTAATTACTTCCTTCGCTTCCTAGCGTTGTATAGATAGTCGTTAAGACGAACCTTAACCGTAACAATGACCAAGTACAAGAATCCATCGGTTATTTTCTGCTCATGGATTTTTCCACCCAGCTGCCCGAACTGGCTTCTGTATTGTTTTCACTCGGCCCATATCGATATCGTATCCATCATTTGGGCAGTATAACATTTTAAGCTGGTCTTGATTTAGAGTTTCAGCATCAAGTGCTAACGCCTTAAAAAGCATGCCATACAAGATTACTTCGTGTAGTATCTCTCGCCATCGGTCAGGTTGAATTATTATCTAATACATCCGTGCAACCTGCAGCATTTTTACAATGGGCACCCACCACACACCATCAACGCGAACAAGCTTGATCTTGATCTTGATCTTGATCTTGTTCATCACCCTTTTGCGAACAATCTCTTTACTCAAGTAATAAGAAAGAGCACCAACTTGGGTGCTCTTTTGTTCGATTAATCGATAGCTTTCGTTTTCTTTTCTTTATTCTTTTTACGTTTTTGTTTTTCTTCACTAAAGAAGGTCATTATAGAAATTATTAATGCGACGATGACAAGGGCGAAATTCAATAGCGATAACGAGTTTTCCGCAATAAATGTTGAGAACATCTCGGTAAATTTATTACCTTTGAATGTCGTCAAAAGAAAAACAATTGTAGCAGCAAACATAGAAGTGGCAGTGGAAAACATCAAAGACAACGTTGTACTTTTTGTAGAAGTAAATGTTACATATTGTTTAACAGTAGTTGTTTCCTCGATGTTTTTTGTTATTAAGCCATTCTGAGTATCCAACAATCTTTGGCAATAAAGCAGTTTATTATCGTGTGATAGGAAATTTGAATCCATTACCTCTTTGATCAAATCATCGATAATTGCTTGAAGTGAATCAACATCCTCAAGTTTTACATTATACCGTTTTGCAGTCGCGATATGGATTGATTTTAATATCGATGTCGAAGGCAAATTTTCTTCAGGTATACTATATCTAATTGTTTTAAATATTTCTTTGTTTACTTGCCCTACTTTTTGAAAATAACTCTTCTTTTCTTTTAAACGTTTGTAAATATCAGTTACATAAAATACTAACAAACCAGTAATAATGCTTGTGACCCAACTATTATTGAAAAAAATCAGTAACCATTCCAACATATAGATCATTCCTTCTGATCGTCTTTTAATTAAATTACCAAATTTTACCTAAAATAGGACGGTTCTTTAGAATTTTATTTTTGTTATCTATCCCGCTTGAATAAACAAGCCGCCCAATCACTCAGGCAGCTTAGTTTCTCTTTGTAGTTTGGATGTTGCGCAATCGACAATCTCGTTTAGTTCGCTACTTTTACTTTGCTTTCACTTGAAACTCCATAGCTGCTTGAACAGCTGCACGCGTAATCTCTTCGATCATTTCAGGGCTAAGTGCTTGTTTCTCTGCCATGCTTGTTCACCCTCTCTGTTGAAAATCCCAAGCGCTTGGGATTTTGCTATGCGCTCATCGGATCAATCCTTGCTTTCAGTGCTTCCAACAGCTTATCTTATGTGGTTGCCTTTGACTCAAGTGAATCCATGACATCTTTATCAGCTCCACCCTGTACAACAAGATGGTGTAGAATGACCTTTTGCTTTTGTCCTTGGCGGTGAAGACGCTTGTTTGCCTGCTGGTACAGTTCCAAGCTCCAAGTTGCGTATTCATCCAACTGTTTCACCCAAGAGGCAAGATTCCGCGCCCTTTCAAGGATGAGTCCTACTTCCTCAATTGAAAAAACCCCTCGCACCTACAGGTATAAGGGGTTTCGCATATTGATAAACAGTCATGTATTGCTCGCGCTCCCAATCGTGAACGCGTGTGCGGAACATGTTCTTATCTTTCAATCGGTTTTAGTACCGACTAGAAATCGCATGAAATCAACATTTTTAGCTACTGTCATTTCAAATGACATCAAATCATATCATCATTTTGTGGGTGATTTGTGGGTGAGCTTACATCTTGAAATGCCACATATTATACAGCTTAGAGCCCTTCGACTTTGGAGGGCTTTTGCCTTCTTTTTAGCATTTGTTTTCTCTATCATGCTTGTTCGTCAACAAGATCGCTAACCCCTCCTGCTTCCACCCATGGATTTAATTTACTGAATCGGAAGTGAATTGCCAGTTATCATGAACTTAAAGATCCTAGTCGAGATGCTGGTAATGTACCTTCTCGTACCATAATGTAGATCGTCTCAGAAGAAATATTCAGGTATTTGGCTGCTTTATTAACCTATAGCCATTTTTCTATTTTAGGCTCGCCTCTCGTCTCCATCCTCTCTAGTAATCTTGGTATCAACATTTTAACTAGCCTGATCACCTCGTAATTTGAATTAACTGACCTTATCCGCAGTTTGGACAAAACCACATTTTTCGAATAATGGACAATCTGTATTTTTCATGGAAGGGCGAAACGGAATCGGTCCTTAGGAAGTGCCCAGGCATTTGTTGTTGAGCTGGCACTCGCTGACCGGGTGTTTCGTGAAAAACTCAAAGGGTACATGATTGGTGGAGGTGAGTACTTCATCTATCTTGCAGATTATATGAATCGATACTGATTAAATAGTAATTATCGACAGTTTTCAAAAATAATTTTCCGAAAAAATCCTTCACAGTAATTTACATACTATTACAATATAAGCATGTGCTTATTAAAATGAAATGGGATGTTTAATAGAAAAAGTTTCTGTCTGTGATCTTGGCTTTCGCTGTATTAGCCATTGGTGTCCCTTCCGCTTTTGCTCAACAAGAAATTACATCTAATAAGCAAGTCTCTCCTCAACCTGCTTCAACAATAAACGCTTCACATAGTTTCCCATTTACCAAGAGAAGCATACCTTAGAAAATAATTCTTCATAAATCTCGCGAAAGGTCAATCGAAGACTCTGCTTGTACCATTTTCACACGATCTCGATCTCATCTGCACCTGATATTGATTTTTCTATTCTATGATTTGGGTATCTTGCAAGAAGGAGTTTTTTCGTATGAAAATGGTACAACGATGGGTAAGCATTTTTCTATCAGCGGCGATACTATCGACCCTCGTCGCCTGCGGAGCGACCGACGACAAGCGTCAGACTCAGCCCGCTACGACGCAGGCGCCCGCAGGCAGCGTCCATGAATTGTTCGGCAGCAGCTTGTTCGTAGGCGACTCCATTATCGGAGGACTGACGAACGATGACCTGCTGCCTGAGGCGAATGTTATGGGCGGGTTGGGTGCAACGGTCCAAACTACACTGGATAACGTCGAAGAGATCACGAGCCGCAAGCCGTCGCATGTATTCCTGTCAATGGGGCAGAACGATCTCGGGGAACCGCTGGAGGAAGCGAAAAAGACATTCGTACAGAAATACTCTCAGCTGGTCGATCGTATAAGGGAACTCCTGCCGGCGGCCCACGTCTACACGATGTCGATTACGCCGGTAGATACCACATCGCCGTTCGGTGCGTCCATGAACCCGCAGATTGAAACATTCAACGCAGCCCTGCAAAAGATGGCGAAGGAGAAGGGAGTAGATTATATTGACCTTGCCCCCATTTTCCGGCAGCACAAGATCCAATACGATGAAGACGGCTCACATTTCACGAACGCATTCTACCCAATCCTGCTGGACTATTTGAAGGAGTGGACGGATCTGGCCAATCAGCCCCGCGGTCCGGCGATCACTGATCCGAACGAAGCCTACAAAGCAGCGTTCAGGCATAGTGTTTTCCTGGGGGATTCCATCCTTGGGGCGTTGTCCTATCTAAGCAAAGTGGATTCGGCGAATGTCATCGCCCCGAGCGGCGCGACACTCTCTCTCGCCCTCATGAATGTCGAGAAACTCTCCAGCCGGGCGCCGGAGCATGTATTCATTCTGCTGGGCAGCAATGACATTCGGTTGTCGGATAAGCAGGAATTCCTCGAGCGCTATCGCCAGCTGATCGGTAGCATCCGGAACGAGGTACCGAATGCCAAGCTCCACATCCTGTCGATCCCACCAGTCGCCGAGGAAGCCCAGAAGCAAGAACCGCGGTATGCGAACATTCCGGACTTCAACCAAGCGCTTGAACAGTTTGCCGATGAAGTCAAAGTCCATTACGTGGACTTGTCACCCCTCTTCGCCGCCAACAAAATCCATTACGCGAACAACGGCGTTCACTTCAAGCCGGATTTCTACCCGTTGCTCCTTGACTACTTGAAGGAGATTGTAAAGTAGGGAAATGGTCGATTAGTTCGTAAGCGTCAAACAGCCCCCACCTTTTAACAAGGATAGGGGCTGTTTATGCTTGGCAGAGTTTTTCGGATCCACAAGCTTCAGTAGTAGTTTTTATATGTACCTGGATACTCAATCCTTACTCTCTTCTGAAGCCTCAATTTCATCTATTTGAAGTCTTTTAGCAATTATTTGATTTCTAATTTGACGATGTAACACTTTGTATGTTGGTACCGATAATACATAGATTTTCCTTTTATTATGAATACTTCTATAGTTGTGTCATAGCTAGGAAGAGAATGACGTCCTAGAATGTCGCTTGTCTTACCTCATTATTCTACTATCGAACCCAGTAGTTTAACGTAGGTTGCCGATTACCAGCTGCCTCTTTTTTGTGTATATTGCACAATCGACTCCTGTTAATTCAGTATAGTTCATAAGGAATCAATATTTAATAAACGTCTGTATTTTTCTTCTCTTTCTATTTTCAGCCTATTCCTTTCTACATTATTTAAGAGATCTAATCTCATCTTAGATGAAAAACCTGTCTCTTCAAGTACGTTTAATTCTACATTAAAAACCCAACTGCTCACATTAAGGCTAGATGAGGTGGAGTGTTCGATTAGACCTGGCTCCTGCTCTGAATCTACTTGAATAAAAGAACCATCTTCAAGAAAGAATTTATAACTTAGTCCATAAGCTAATATACCTAGTACCTCGCCCAAATCACTATGAGATATCTTCACGACCTCAGCAAGCACTTCCTTATCTTCAGCAGAAGCGAAACCATTTGCAAATCCTATTCCATTGTTTTTAAGATAAAAAAAGTCTTTATCACCTACGATGATCGTTTGGTCAAGGTCGTACCAATAAGGTTCCCATTTCAATTCCAATGTTAAGCCCCCTTCAAGATAATATTAAACTATCCTGCCCGCTCGTTTAACGTTGCTGACGAAGTAATTACCCATTAATATCTCACGACTGATTGATACAATTATATCGGTGATGCTATATAGGGTACCTCCGGCATAACGCTGAATTACCTTGATTGACAACTATTGCTTTAAAAAAGGAAAACGCCTCGATAATCGGGGCGTTTTTTGTATGTATAGATTATTTTACTGAATCCTTTAGTTCTTTACCTGGTTTAAACGCAGGCATTTTACTCGCAGCGATTTCAATTTCTTCTCCAGTTTGAGGATTACGACCCTTTCGAGCAGCTCGCTCCCGTACTTCAAAATTGCCGAATCCAATAAGGGATACTTTGTCCCCTTCTTTTAGCGCATCTGCGATAGCATCTAATATAGCATCTACCGCTTTTGTAGCATCTTTCTTAGTTAATTCTGTGGTTTCAGCAACTCTTGTAACCAGTTCAGTCTTATTCATAAAAACACCCCTTCCTCAAGATATCCTCATTTTACTAGAAAAATAGAGGAAATGTAAGTACTTAGGGAACATTTGTTTGTGGAGTCCAGGATTAGTATCATGAAAATAGGAATCATAATCACTTGTACTCCTTTCGTTCAGCGCGGTCGATTGCCCTCCTTATTCCAGTAATAGCGAGTCAAGCGCGTCTTGGCTTATGTAGTATCTATGACGATAAGAAGCTCTTGTCTATAACTCGTTTAATAGTCATTCGGCGCAGGGTTTACACCACAATTTGAATCTCGTTTTAACCAGAGACGATGGTAATATCGTCCCTAAATCGTCTTGAACAATCCCTCTATCCCTATTCACTCTCTCAGACACACTCACGCAGTGCTATTATTGGAAACTGGAACTGATATGAAATACATCCAAGAACGATTAGGCCACGGCAGTAAAAATAGTGGGTAAATCGTGGGCAAAAATGTTATACCTCTTAAAAAATCAAATTTGCCCACCAAACAGAAAACCCCCTCGCACTTACAGGCACAAGGGGTTTCGCTTATTAGTAAGTAGTCATGTATTGCTCGCGCTCCCAGTCGTGAACGCGTGTGCGGAACTTATCCTTGGCTTTCAATCGGTTTTAATACTCCATGAAAACCGCATAAAATCAACTTTTTCACCTTCTGTGCTTTCAAATGACCACACATCATTTCATCATTTTGTGGGTGATTTGTGGGTGCGTTTGTGGGTGCGCTATACATTTTGAAATGCCCTATATTATGCAGCTTAGAGCCCTTCAACTTCAGAGGGCTTTTGCCTTCTATTTAGCATTTCAATGGTAGTTCATATGTTTAGACTGAGGAATTGCTAAGCTAATGGGCAGGATAATTCAATAAATTGGTAGAATTTCCAATAAAGGACGAAGAAGTAATGGTCAGCTATGGATGAATATTTCGAATTCGATTTGGGGGATATCATGTACTCTATTTTCCAAGATACTGTCGCCGATATGACATGGATAGAAATTGAAGAAGCACTAGAAAAGGGGGCAGTCGTACTCTCACCAACGGGTGTGATTGAGCAGCAAGGACCCCACTTACCTACTGGAGTGGATATTTACGAGAGTCATTACATTTGTCGTAATATTAAGCAAAGGTTACAAGAAGAGAACATCCCAATTATTATATCTCCTCCGTACTACTTTGGCGTAAATCATATAACCAGTGCATTTCCCGGTTCTTTCACATCCAGAAAGGAGACCATACAATCAGTATTATTTGACATGTGGGAATCCCTTTTTAGGTGGGGAGCAAAGCATATTTTTGTGATTGATGTACACGGCGATAAACTGCACGGTGATGCGCTTTACAGTGCTGTTAGAAAGACTAGGGATAGTTTAGATATCGATGTGCGTTTAGTTATATCTAATTTATTGGCAGATCAGTTAAGGATTTCAAAAGATCAAGAAGAATTTTTGATTTTTGATATCGATTTTTCCTTCGGTTCCTTTCAACCACCACCTAACTATCCGGATTTTCATGCAGGAGCACAGGGAACAGCAAGATTTCTGAAGTATTTTCCACACTTAGTAAGACAAGAAAAAATTAATGAACTGACCCCTAGACTGTTTAGTGCGGAAGATCTAAAGGGCTGGCAAGTGGGAGCTGAAAGTGCTAGAACAGTAACCCCATATGGTTATGTAGGGGATCCACAAGGGTATCTTCCATACTTGACAAAAAATAAGATGGATTTCATTAGTGGCTTTATCGAGTTTGCATCAAGAGAATTACTTCATTATCTAAAAAGGTAAAAAGGGAAAATTGGTTTTTAGCTAACGGGGCTCGATAGTTCAATGAGGCAGTCTTCAACTTTATTATTCGAATTTATCTTATGCAACAATACAATACGATATCGAGTCTAAAACTATTTATTAATATCTAAGCGATTAAAATGACCGGGATTCCTTGATAGATAAGGAGTGCCAGTCTAATTTATCATTAGCAAAACTGGAGTACAACTCTGAATAAATCAATTAGAATACTAGACACCAACCATTGAACTAATGGGCAGAATATAGCAAACTGCTTTTAGCAATTTCTGAAAAAGAAACTGTAAAGTTCTTATCTTTTATAACAAATGCGTTCGATAGTTGAATAATGAGGTAAGACAAGCGGCATTCTAGGACGTCATTCTCATCCTAGCTACCGCTTTTTTTCTGTTCAGTCATCGCCTTACCATATCCTCGATTTTCTTAAGTACATCTATTCGTAACTCACCTTCATAATGTCCAGGAAGGGAATTTTCCTTGTTGCTCCGCTTTCTTCTACATGAACTAGCCTTGTACGCGAATCAAGAACTGTAATCCGCCCTCGGACTTTCTCAGGTATTCCCCAAACAGTCAACGCTCTTTCGTCGCCATCATCATTTGCTTCAATGAGCTGAGCCCCCAATTCTTCTAATTCAAATTCGTCTCGTGTTGGTCTTTTGGGTATGGATGCCTTTGCCATCTATTGAACCCCCTAGCTTCTAACGTCAATAATCGTATCCATCGGAATCCATTGGACATCTTCATCCGTAAGCAATTTTACCTTCCTGCTATTCGTATCTACCCACTCAACTTTTCCCCACATTCTGCACGTAGTTCCAATGCAATTCTCCTTGTGTTTCCACCAAGTAATCGCGACAGCATAGTTTTCTCGTCCGGCGTCCTTGAGTTGGTAATGATACGATTCAAGCTCATCCTGTTCAAGTATAGGCATAGGTACTAGTTTGTCATCTTCTTTCATTGATAGATACAATTCTCGCTGCTCCGGTAATACAAACCGTGATGATCAGAATAAGTTATCGATTTTCTTTGCCATCATTACCGTCCCTTTCTCTCCCCTGATGTAATTACTTCGATGTTATCCGGTTCCGTACGCTGCCACTCGATATACTCCTCGCGCGCTAACACTTCAAGTACGGTCATCGACTTCGTCCGGTCTTTACGCATATTACGTCGATGCTCGGAGGCTTCGGTTTCATAGCCGAGTAGTTTCCGATTATGCGTAATATCTTTCGCTCAATGTCCGTGAGCAAGCGCCACCCCTCCGAATAAGAACGTTTGTTTGCATTATATACGAACACAATACGAACACGCAAACAAAATAGTCCTCCTGCAAATTTCTCTGCGGGAGGATTCATTTTTAAAGGGTATTTATTTTTTTGTTCATCAGCCAAATCTACACAGGGGCTATCTTGGCAGCAATCCTATCCAATGCTTCTTGAACTGTTGTCGGAACAGGTCCCAATGACCAATCAGCGGGATTAGCAGGGGTATAACCTAAGCCAGCAGCATCATCTAATTTTTCAATCACTGAATTTCCTACTAGAGTCACTCTGCTTCTAATAGGAATTGAGTCGACAGTAGCCCTAATTCTAGTAGCGACACCTGCTACACCGTTCACAATCAAACTACCTTTTATAGCGAAACTTAAGAGGTCGAATGGATCGATTGGAACTGTTCCATTTGTCACATTCACTACTACATCGCCATCTGTCCCTCCACCAATTAGATGTACTTGAGTATCGTATGGAACGATAGAATTTATTGTGATGACGGGTTGGGGTAACGGCAGAGGAACGCCTCCAACATAAGAAGCGAACATTGTGACATTTGCACCATTCTGCGTATAGCCACCAAATAACTGGGAGTCACGGATATTAATCTGACTAAGAAAAGTACTATTTCCAGTAAATACTGGTGTTGGAGTAAAATTGATACTCACAAAAAACAATCGACCGGTAGAAGGGGTAATTGCATTGGTTGTAAAGTTGAAATCAAGGGGCGCTGTCAATAACGATAAATCTACAAAGCCAGCACGATTATCAACATTTAGGTTTCCATTCCAGGATGGGTCATTTATATCGAATGGAATAGCGAGTCTGGTTAATAATGTACTTGCTCCAATTAATTGGACGCTTGCCTTTAAATGAATAAGGGGTTCTGTGAAGGTTCCTGGTCCAATAGAAATTGCATAGCGTTTTGTCGGTGAAGCATCTACAATGAACGCCATCGCCCTTGTCACAGTTAAAAAGGGGTTGCATTCCGTACCATCACCCGTTATATCATTCCCGCCCTTATTAACGTAAACAATCTGAGTTGCTACTGGTGGAGGATCTATACACCCAGGACCAGGTGGGCCAGTAGCACCTTGTGGACCGGTGGGTCCTGGTGGACCAGGAGGACCAGGGGGACAAGTGCATCTGGGGGGGAAAATAGGTTGACAACCGCTTGGTGGAGGTCTCCAGCAATTATTATACATCGGAATATCAAACCTCCTAGTCATAATGACTTCACATCAACACTATACTATGCAAGCCAACATTGGATGTGTAAAAATCAGGAAATCGCCCTAACCTGATGATGCTTCATCCTAGTTTATTTGGGGATAAAATGCCCTCCCCCTTTATCCGGAAGGAGGGCTTTCGCTTTTAAATGCGGCTAGAAGTATTTCAAAGGCCTGCTGGATCGCCTTGGCTTGCTCATCTGTCAGCACCCCATACCCTGCTCCTGCAATTGCAAGAGCTCCCCCTACGATCATCAAAACTCCCTGTTTCTTTTTGTTTGCCTTATCCATAATAATCATCCTTTCAATTTAACGATCTTGGTCTCTTGTACCCATTCCACCTGCATACCAAGTGCACACGAGCAGGAGCATAGGACGTTCCTACATCAATTGTGATTGTCAGCTGCTTGCCGTTTACTCGGACATCTTGTGTAGCTGCTATCCACTCCACTTTTCAACCTGCAGCCTCTGCAACCTCACGCACTGGTAAGGTTGAGACGCCATTGTTGAGGTAGCCGTGAACCGGGAGCACCAGCCCATTGATCTCGATGGATGCCTTATCCACAGGTTTATCAACAGCTTTTTTCTCTGGTTGGGGGCATTCTCTCGCATAAAAATCGTCGACATACTTCACTGGATGTACGTGGTTTCCAAAACCAAAACTTGGTCCATTTTTCCGAACCTCATAATGTAAGTGTTGTCCTGTAGATTTCCCGGTGTTACCTTGTCGGCCGATCACCTGACCACAATCAACGAACTGTCCAAATGAGACACAGGAATCTGTGAGGTGTGCGTACATATGTAGGTAATTGTCTTTGTCTTGGATGATTACTGTGTTTCCAAAACCGCCGACTCCAGTACCCGCTTGTCCTATGTTTGCATAAACAACCGTACCTGCAATGAAAGCTTGAATATTTGCAATTGAAAGTGACAATTTGAAGACTACATGGAGAAGATTTATGAGTAGTTTTTTGTATTGTGGGTGAGTTTGTGGGTGAAACGATTTTTACAGCCGCACCCACAAATTGAAAAACCCCCTCGCACCAACATGAAGTGCACCCCTTAAAGTAGACATTGGAAAAACCCCTACGGTTTACCGATGA
>NZ_JBEAES010000059.1:0-18549 GCF_050477165.1 Brevibacillus sp. FIR094
AGCTGACGAATACTAATCGGTCGAGGACTTATCCACAAATTCTTAGCAATCATGCAGATCCAGTTTTCAATGAATGAGCTAGCCATCCGCGCAGGATGGTTTTTTTGCGTTAGTACATTTGAATCAAGATTTTATTGAAAAACGTATTACGACTTATTATAACGAAATGAATCATCAATCAATCAACAGTTGCGATAATGAAAGCGCAAGATCTTGAAACGTAAATTCCCCTATACTAAAAATGCACGTTTGAATGGCAATTAGTTATGAAAAAATGGGGGAACGAGCATGAGTAACAAGGCAGAAGGAGTGTTAACTAACACAGATTTTCGCAGGCTCTGGATTGGGCAAACTGCATCACAGTTTGGGACTCAGGTTGCATTATTAGGAATGCCATTAGTGGCAGCTCTCTATTTGGGGGCCAGTCCCATGCAAATGGGGTTGCTTGGTTTTGCCGAGTATGCGCCATTTATCATTTTCGGTTTGCTCGCTGGTGTATGGATAGACAGATTTCCCCGGCGACCAATTCTTGTCGCCGCTAACTTTTTCAGGGGTGCATTATTGCTCATTGTGCCGCTGGCAGCCTTAACTGGATTCCTGAATATGACAGTTCTATATTTGGTAGCCTTCATAGTGGGTATCTGTACTGTCTTTTTTGATGTTGCCTATACATCCTATTTGCCTTCCATTGTGAGCAAGGAGCAGCTTGTTGATGGGAATAGCAAACTAGAGACAAGTAAATCTACCGCACAAATTGCTGGGCCGGGTTTATCAGGTGGATTGGAACAGTTAATCACCGCTCCTTTTGCAATATTGTTCACGTCAGTATCCTTTTTTGTATCCGCTGTGTACATAGCCCGGATTCGCAAGTTGGAGACAGTCGTGACAGATGCGAAAAAACAAAAAAACATGTGGCTGGAAATTAAAGAAGGGCTGCATACGGTTTATACAAAACCGTTGCTGTGGGGAGTGGTGCGCTGCTCAACAGTCTTTAACCTTTCCTGGAATGTTATCTTTAGTGTTTATGTGCTCTATGCATCGCAAGAACTCAAAATCAGTGCGAGCATTCTTGGCATCATTTATGGAACGCTAGGAGTAGGGTACCTATTTGGCTCTCTGCTTGCCCAAAGGGCTGTACGTCGTTTTGGAGTAGGTCCAACAATTGTGGGTTCCGCTACGATCGCAGCAAGTGGCGGTTTGCTTGCTCCATTAGCAGTAGGATCAGAATTAAGTATTGCGTTGATTATGATGCTCGGACAGCTTCTTTTCGGAATGGGTGTCTCCATGTTTAGCATTAGTACCATCAGTTTACGTCAAGTAATTGTACCCGATGCCCTGCAAGGTCGCGTGAATGCTACATTTCGATTTATCTCGTGGGGTTCTTTACCGCTTGGTTCGTTAATTGGAGGGATGATAGGGGGGGCAATGGGTTTACGGTTCGCTATATTTGCGGGTGGCATTGGATTGTTAGCTTCGGCTTGTACATTATTGTTCACCCCATTTTTACAACTACGAGTGAAATCATTTCATGAATTAACATTGGAAAAAGATGTGTCTATAAAGAGCTAAGAAGTGCCTTAAGAAGTATTAAATTAGCGGGTTCGTTAGTTCACTAAAACAGCGGTAGTCTAGGTAGTATTCACGCGTCCTAGTCAATGATTTACCCTCATAATCTACAGTTTCCAATTTGTTCCACAGTATTTTATCAACTAACAGTCATGTTAATAAGTCGAGTGAAATTCAGGTATGCACATCTGTTTTTCCTCGGCTTATTTTTATTTTCAAGCCATATTTTTATTGAAACAAAGTGTTAGGTGAATATTGTCTGTTACTAAAAAGAAAGAAAATAAAGTCTTAGACTGACTATCGGGCATTACGCTACAGGATGCCGCGGGATCAATCGGCAGCCTTTGCTCACCTAATGGACAGGCTGGACGGTATCTGCACGCATTCTTGTTCTTGAAATAAAAAACGCTGTCCGCAAAGGGGCGAGCGCTCGTGGTTCCATTAATGCAACAAAATAATTTCGCACCCAGATCATGGATAAACTTCGATTGTAAGGATGCGGCGGTAAAAGAAATACCCACCGGAAAGGTTTTTGTCCCCTTCAAATATATAAGTGGGCGTATCCCTCCAATACGTCGATAACGGAAGCATAATGTAAATAAACGGCTCTCGTCCTGCAATCAACGAAGCTTATCGAATTGGAGTACCTGAACAGCCATCGATATCAAGATATGTGCTACGGTTTTGATAATTGATCATGTTCCTCCATTTTCTTTGTGTGCTCAATGTGCTGAAAGCCCCATCCACACATTTCACCGAGAACGTCATTGAGTGTTCGTCCGTGCTCAGAGACGTAATATTCAACTTTTGGTGGAATCTCCTGATACACCCGTCGAATGATCATTCCATCTCGTTCCAACTCACGAAGTTGGTTGGTCAGCATGCCTTGGGTGATTGTTGGAATCATTCGTCTTAGTTCTCCGAAACGCTTGGTGCCTTCATTCAGCAGGATGTATAAAATGATTGGCTTCCATTTTCCACCAAGCACTTGAAGGGTAGCCATAATTCCTTCTGATTGGAAGGAATTTCTTAAATCTTCGGGCATTCTCATACTCCTTATTTGCTGACATTTTTCTCCGATGTCGTAATTGTATCAAATGTTACGGGTTTGACCAATACAACGAATAACCGTACTTAGTACTGTTTACCATACTTCAGAGAACCCAGGCGTGACCTAAGGTACTTTCAGCCCGACATAGTACGGAAAAACAGCGTACTTTACAGTATTTGAATACACACAAATAATGAGGGTGTCAGGTGCAAGAGCCCTTTCAAAATCTATTAAGAGAAAAGAGGAAGATTCTTTATGAAAATTTTGGTTATTGTTGCGCATCCGTCTATGGAGCAATCGCGAGCCAACCGTGCTCTTATTCAGGAGCTTAATCTGCATGAAAACATTGATGTTCACAGCCTTTACGGGGAGTATTCAGATTGGAATATTGACATAGAGAGAGAGCAACAGTTGGTGTCCAAGTATGACCGAATCGTGCTTCAATTTCCTTTGTTTTGGTACAGTACCCCACCGTTGCTCAAAAAATGGTTTGACGATGTGTTAACTTATGGATGGGCGTATGGTTCCGAAGGAGATCATCTGAAGGGTAAAGAGTTCATCGTGGCAACAACAGCGGGCGGAAGCGAGCAGGATTACCGTTCGAGTGGCAACTTCGAGTTCACGGTCAGTGAGTTTCTAAGGCCAATACAGGTGACCGTCCAATATACTGGTGCTATCTACCTGCCTGCATTCATTGTGCACGATGCAATGGAAGCTACAGATGAGCAGTTGAAATTGGAGGCACACAGGTATGTGGAGCATATCCGTGCTTCCACAGAAGTACTCCTTAGTTAGATCAAAACCAAAAGGATTATGAACAGAGTAAATCCTCCTGAAAAATAGGATCAACAACTCTAGTCTAGAACATTATTTTCAATGAACAACTAATAAATAAACTTTGATTACATACTCTTTCAAAATTTATAATTACAAATTTACCAGAGTGCAAATTAGGCACTCTGCAATTGCCAAACCCCGCCACAAGCTCTATCAGAGTCGAGGCGGGGTTTAACGGTATAACGTACTTTTTAACTTCTATGGTTCCTCATTTGCAAACATTTCCAACGTAGCTATAAGAATGTCTTTCTTTTTCGTATAGTAGTCTAAATATGGAGTACCTATTAGCGCCACACCTTCAATCATTGAACAAAAATCAAAAACAGGTATAGGGCGTCCGATTCCTAGGGCAGCACCTACAGTCGATAGTAATGCCAGTAAACGAACCGGGTTCCATTCCCATTCCAAGAGTTGAAGAAGTTGGATGGCACTAGAAGCTCTTTTCGTTTGCTCGAGCGTATATACTTCGGGGAATCGCCCATCCGTCTTGTAGGCATGGAAAAACTCGTTGTAGTAAGCTTCTGCTGCGAAATCGATATCTCGGTACATTTCTCTAAAATCAGTGTAAGGTTGACTTTCATTCTTCATTACTGCCACACCAACCTTTCTTATAGGATGAAGCCATTTTATCGGAAAAAATTGATAGTAATAGAGTAGAGTAAAAACAAACCTCAACCCTCATAATTATGTGAGCGAAGAGGTTTGTTTCAGTTTATACGAAATGAGAATATTCACTCGGAAGAGTAAGTAGACACCCTAATCAAGTGGGGTGTATGGAAGATTTAGACTTAATGTCGATCATGGCATAGTAGGGATTATTTAGATACCAAACCATGATAATAAAGAAATGCTAACAGGAGGAAGAGTGTCTAACGTTTGTCATTTGAGAGATACTGTGTGACGAGAATGAAAGCCAGATAGTCTTAAAATTCATAGGCTTTTTAAACATTTGGAGAAAAAGGGGTTCAGTTCTGCCTCAGGTGTTGCAGCCGGGGCGGCTCTTTTGCTAATCATCACCCTTTTCAATATGATATAGCGATATGTTAGTAGTCTTTTAAAAAAATCAAAGGAGGATGATCCAATGAACATTTTACTTGTGGAAGATGATAAAACAATTGCGTCCGGACTCGAATATTCTCTGCAGCAAGACCAGTTTTCCACCGTTCTGTGCCATGACGTCGCATCTGCGAAAAAGGTTTTGGCCGAGCAGTTGGATCAGTTCGCTTTATGTTTGTTCGATTTATCACTGCCGGATGGAAGCGGGTATGAATTGTGTAAAATGGTGAAGGAGCAAAGCGATATCCCCGTTATTTTTTTGACAGCTGTTGATGAAGAAGTCAATGTTGTGATGGGACTGGATATGGGGGCGGACGACTATATTACAAAGCCGTTTCGAATTCGCGAGCTGCTCTCACGGATTAAATCGGTTTTGCGCAGATATCAAAAGCAGCCGCAGGCCAAGGTCGTCATCGAAATCGATCCGATCTGCATCCATACACTTGAAGGAAAAGTATATAAGCATGGCATTGAAATTCCATTGACTGCTTTAGAGTACCGCTTATTGCTGATCTTCGCCAAACATCTCGGGCAGATTCTCTCCAGAAATCAGCTTTTGGAACAAATTTGGGATGTGGCAGGGGACTTCGTCAACGATAATACGTTAACCGTTTATATGAAAAGGCTGAGGGAAAAACTGGAGGATGATCCGAAAGCTCCAACTATCATTAAAACCGTACGCGGTTTAGGATATAAGGTCGGTGACTAGTATGCTACGTAATCGCGAGATCCGCCTCGAATTCTTGGTGATGTGTACGATCAGTTTGGTTTTGCTTGTAATCGCGACTTTTGTTCCATTTGCTGCCGTCCTCCTCGTTCTCTTATCTTCTATTTTACTCATCGGATGCAGCCTCCTCTTTACGAGAGTGAGATATCAGGAGATTGAAAAGCTATCTGGCTATGTTCGGCAAATTAGCAGTGGCGATTATACCCTTGACGTACGCGATAATCGTGAAGGGGAACTCAGTATTTTGAAAAATACGATTTATAAAGTAACGGCCAGGCTATCGGAGCAAAGTGCCCTTTTGCATAAAGACAAGATTCATCTGACAGACACGATTTCGGACATCTCCCATCAGCTAAAAGCGCCTCTAACCTCGATGATGGTCATGGCGGATTTAGTAGACGACACCAAACTGCCGGAAGCGAAAAGAAGGGAATTTACGCGCAATATTCGCATCCAGCTCGAACGGCTGGATTGGCTTGTTTCTTCGCTATTAAAGCTTTCTAAAATGGATGCAGACGCTGTACCGTTCAAGAAGGATCAAGTCGTGGTGGCCAAGCTCATTGAAAAAGCGCTACAACCCGTTCTCATCCCAATCGACATCAAAGAGCAAACGATTTCTATAACGGGAGAAGACAGCGTATCGTTTCTAGGCGATCTGAGTTGGACGACGGAAGCGATCATCAATATGATAAAAAACGCTGTGGAGCACACGCAGGAAGGTGGAACCATAGCGATTTCCTTTTCAGAGAACCCATTATTTACGGAGATGACGATCACAGATAACGGGAAGGGCATTTCCAAGGAAGAACTCCCTTTTATTTTCAAGCGGTTTTATAAAGGAAAGAGTGCTGGCGAGAGTAGCAGCGGCATTGGTCTGGCGATGGCTCATAGTATCATCACGAAGCAGAATGGAGTTATAGATGTTCAGAGTGATGTTCATAAGGGAACCCAATTTCGAATTCGCTTCTACAAGCAAATCCTCTAATCGGGGCTAAGTGACGAGATTGTCACTTTCTTTGTCACTGTAAAGTCACTTTGGGCAGATATACTACATCCATCAGCAAACGTATGGAGGTTTCAGTATGGAAATTTTGAAGATCGAACATCTGTCTAAAGTGTTTGGAAAAGGTGACACAGCAGTAAAAGCACTTGATGACGTATCCTTTTCGGTGAACAAAGGGGAGTTCGTCGCTATCATCGGTCCGTCCGGTTCGGGAAAATCAACTCTTTTACATTTGCTAGGCGGTGTGGATCGACCAACAAGCGGAAAAGTGTTTGTGGATAGTACGGATATGTACAGCCTGAATGAAACACAGTTGGCGATTTTCAGGCGGAGGCAAATCGGCTTGATTTATCAGTTCTACAATCTTCTTCCGATTTTAACGGTGGAAGAAAACATGCAGCTCCCGCTCTTGCTCGATGAGCACCAGGTGGATCAGAGGCAGTTTGAGGACCTTGTGAATACGTTGAATTTAAAAAATCGCTTACAACATTTGCCCAACCAGCTTTCCGGTGGACAGCAGCAGCGGGTCTCGATAGGACGAGCGTTGATGAACCAGCCCGCTATCATACTGGCAGATGAGCCAACCGGTAATTTGGACAGCAAAAACAGCACCGAAATTATAGACTTATTGAAAATGTTCAACAAGACCTATCAACAGACATTGATTATGATTACCCATGATGAGCGAATCGCTTTGCAGGCCGATCGAATTATCGCGATTGAAGATGGAAAGATTGCGAGAGATGAGGTCATTCGACCATGAATATCATCAATAAACTGACGCTCCGACATTTAATGAAAAATAAGAAACAGACGCTTGTGACCATTATTGGCGTCATTATTTCCGTGGCGATGGTAACGGCTGTCATCACGCTTGGCTCATCTTTTATGGTATTGATGCAAAAGGAAACGATAAAAGAATATGGAAACTGGCATGTCCTGTACAAAGACGTAAACAAAGATCAGCTGGAAGCGATCAAGCAGGATACGGCAACGAAACAACTCATTACTTCAAAGGAACGCGGCCACGCCCTGCTGCCAGGAAGCCAAAGTGTCAACAAGCCCTATTTGTTTATTAAAGCGTATAATCTTCAAGGCTTTACAAACTTCCCGATTGAACTCAGCAAAGGGAGGCTTCCAGAGCGACCAGATGAGATCGTTCTTTCGGAAGAGATCGCGACGAGAGCCAAAGTCGATTTTCGGATTGGGGATCAACTAACCCTCCATGTTG
Organism: Brevibacillus sp. FIR094; assembly: GCF_050477165.1. NCBI lineage: Bacteria > Bacillati > Bacillota > Bacilli > Caryophanales > Paenibacillaceae > Brevibacillus > Brevibacillus sp. FIR094. Next base: position 7,472 of record NZ_JBEAES010000059.1, read on the forward strand.
GGCAGCGCTTTTTTCAGGGTGCACCAAGTGACACGAAGGTGTCGCATAATGAACCATTACAATTTTGGGATGGTAAGAGAGCGGAATCCTTGATTCATACAACAATCGAGACGTATACCGTTGTCGGGTTTATCAAACGTCCTGTGTGGGAGCAGCCCATGGCGCCGGGATATACGGCCCTTACCTATGTAGATGAGAATCTAATAGGGACAAACCAAACTGTTGACGCAAGCGTTGTCGTCAATGACATCGATAGTACTGTATTTGCTCATGCCAATGACTTGGCTCAGAAAAACAACATCAGTTCGGTTAAAACGAATGATTCGCTATTGCGTTATTATGGTGAGATGAGTGGCGGATTGGGTGAAACCTACAACTCATTATTCCTCATTGTTTTCTTTGTAATTGTCGTTGGCTCTGTTTCTTTAATCTACAATGCCTTTGCGATTTCCGTCTCGGAGCGTTCACGTCATTTAGGGATGCTCTCAAGCGTTGGGGCAACCAGAAGGCAGAAGAGAAATTCGGTATTTTTTGAGGGAGCGGTGATTGGCGTTATTAGCATTCCCTTGGGCATCATCTGCGGAATACTTGGAATCGGTATTACTTTTCACTTTATAAACCCGATCCTTGAGGATGCGATGGGTGTTACTGAGAAACTGACTCTGGTCGTTACGCCTTTATCCCTCGCAATCGCTTGTCTGGTCTCGATCATTACTATATTCATTTCAACGTATCTTCCAGCTCAAAGGGCCTCAAAAATATCTGCCATTGACGCCATTCGGCAAACCATGGATATTAGGCTCACAAATAAAACAGTAAAAACCTCGAAGCTGATCAAACGGTTTTTCGGCATAGAAGCGGAGATTGGCTTGAAAAATTTAAAAAGAAACAAACGCAGATATTACGCTACTGTCTTTTCCCTTGTCATTAGTATCGTCTTGTTTCTATCCGTGTCCTTTTTCACTTCTGGCTTGCAAAAAACATTTGAGCTTTCACAAAAAGGCTATAACTATGATATCGGCGTATACGAAAATGACGAAGAGACAACATTAGACGAGCATCTGGTAAAATCGATCATATCGTTGGAGGGTGTTACCGAATTTAATTTGTTAGAACGAATGGATGGCAACTTCGTATGGCTTGCAGAGGAGGCTATTTCTGAAGATGTAAAACCATATTTGTATCGAGAAAATGACCTGTATAAATACCGCATACATGTAACTACGATGCAAGAAGAAAAGCTGAGAGTGTATGCCGAAGAGGTTGGCGTAGCGTATGCGAAGCTGACGAATCCAGATCACCCGTCTGCTATCTTGATTGATACCATGACGTTTAAAGATGAAAAGGGTAAATTTATCGAGACGAGAGGGATCAATGGGAAGGTGGGGGACATGCTGGACCTCGTCTCCACAGATGATAAGAAGGAAACGGTCAACCAGGTGGAACTGGTCTCAGTAACCGATCGATTTCCCAAGGGACTTGTGCCAAGCCCCTTTGAAGTGATTCTTGTCGTGTCCGAGCCTGTCTTCGACCAACTCATGAAGAAAAGTGTCTTCGTCAGCGCGTATTCAGGACTCTACCTGAAAAGCAAGGATCCCTTGAAAACCCATCAAGATATTGAAGAAATGTCGCAGGATGTATCTGTCATGAACCTGTTTCAAGACAGACAGCGCTCTGAACGCAAAATGTTGTTCCTCTCTGTCTTTGTTTATGGCTTCGTAGCATTAATTACTGCGGTTTCGATGGCGAATATATTCAACACCATTTCGACGAGCATAGCCCTTCGTAAACGAGAATTCGCGATGCTGAGGTCGGTTGGAATGACGCCGAAAAGCTTTCATAAAATGATCAACTATGAAAGTATTTTTTATGGGATGAAGGCGCTAGCTTACGGTATTCCAATCAGTCTAGTGATTATGGTGTTGATTTACCGTTCCTTCACGTATAGTTTTTCGTACGACTTCGAATTGCCTTGGGCAAGTATTTTGTATGTGATTACTGCTGTATTTGTTATCGTCAGCTTGTCCATGTATTACGCGAGCATAAAAGTGAAGAAAGCAAACATCATTGAAGCTTTGAAACAAGAGAATCTATGAGTGTGTGCAGGGAGTCCGGTGAAGACTAGTTATTCAAACCATAAAAAAAGAAGGATAAAAATCACAACGATTTTCATCCTTCTTTTTGTTATTTTAATGATTTTTAACTACTTCTTGACCCCGCACATTCCACGTAAGGGCAAAAACAAGAGCAGCCAATGCGCACGAAGCTGTCAGCAACATAAATCCTGCATCCCAGCCGGAGGCATCAACGATAACCCCCATCAATGCATTCGCTGTCACTGTACCACCCAGGTAACCAAACAGACCGGTCAGTCCTGCAGCGGTTCCAGCAGCTTTTTTCGGAACAAAATCAAGGGCTTGCAAACCAATCAGCATGACTGGACCGTAAATCAGGAAACCGATAGCGATCAGGCAAATCATATCGACCACGGAATTTCCAGGTGGGTTGAACCAGTAGACCAGAACAGCGATCAATACGCCGAGCATAAAGACAAACCCTGCGGGTCCACGGCGGCCCTTGAACAATTTATCGGACAGCCAGCCGCACAGGAGCGTTCCCGGGATACCTGCCCATTCGTACAGGAAGTAGGCAACGCTCGACTTGTTCATATCAAAGCCTTTTTCCTCACTCAAATAGGTCGGCGCCCAGTCCAGAACGCCGTAACGGACGAAGTAGACGAAGATGTTGGCAATCGCGATTGCCCAAACCCATTTGTTGTTCAACACATATTTGAAAAGGATTTCTTTTGTGGAGAATTCTGTTTCAAACGTTTTCTTCTCTTTGTTTGGATAGTCATTGCGATATTCTTCAATAGGCGGCAGGCCGACTGACTGTGGTGTATCGCGAATTAAGAAATACGTAATGAATCCAAAAACAATGGCAACCAGAGCAGGCAGGATAAACACGCCTTCATACCCGGAAGCGGCGCTACCCGTAAGCCCGGTGAACATCGCTGCACCTGCAACAGCGAGGGGGGCCATCAAGCCTCCGCCAACGTTATGGGCTACATTCCAAATGGCTGTTTTGTTTCCTCTTTCACTTACACTAAACCAGTGTACGAGAACACGCCCGGATGGAGGCCAGCCCATTCCCTGGAACCAACCGTTCAGGAACAGCATCACAAACATGATCGTGACGGATGAGGTGAAGTAAGGAACAACACCCATCAGCAAACTAATAAGAGCAGAAAGTATTAATCCGGCAGGCAAGAACATTCGCGGGTTGCTTCGGTCTGAAAAAATAGCCATTACAAATTTGCTGATCCCGTAGGAAATCGAAATGGCTGATAACGCAAAACCGAGCTCTGTTTTTGTAAATCCTTCTTCAATCAAATAAGGCATGGCGAGTGAAAAGTTTTTGCGGATGAGATAGTACGCCGCATAACCGATGAAGATTCCGAGAAATACCTGAAGCCTGAGCTTTTTATACTCAGAATCAATTTGTTCGTCAGGCAATCTGTCAATCGGCGGTGCAGGCTTAAACAGCTTGAGCATCTTATTCCTCCCCCTACGTAATTTCTAACAATGATGGCGATACATATAAAAAAACCCATACCTTAATGGCGCTTTCAAAAATGAAAGTGCCAAAGGGTATGAGTCTCCGAATCTCCATCATAGTTAACTTGTCATTAAGTGTATTCTATTATTCTGTGAAAACGTTGTCAACGAAGTTATTATGGGTTATTTTTCCAGTCAGAGGCGCGTTAATCAAAAAAATACATTTTTTCCAAATATAAGTATATCTTTATATTAGCTCATCTTTATGAGGGGGGTTAAGCAAAGATTTAAACGACATCTTTTTTGTACAAGTAAAAATGTAGGAGGTTTGGTTTGATGTATTTGATTAGAAAAACAGGAGTTTTGGTAGTACTGTCGCTTATCTTAATTTTTTCTATGTTCCCGCAGTCTTCTCACGCGATGACACAATGGGCTCCCAACACCGTATACAAGGTAGGAGACATGGTTACATACCAAGGGCAAGATTACAAATGTACATTTGCTCATACATCGCTTGTCGGATGGGAACCGCCCAACGTACCGACACTGTGGCAACTGCAAGGTCCCTCTGCTCCCGATACCATTCCACCTACGTCCCCCACAAATCTTAGTGAAGTAGGGATATCAAGTAGTTCGGTCAGCTTATCTTGGTCAGCTTCTACGGATAACATAGCTGTTAAGGAGTATCTCGTCTACAATGGAGATACACTCGCTGGTACATCGAATACAACATCCTATACCGTGACTGGGCTTCTAGCAAACACGACATATTCATTCACGATACAGGCAAAAGATGCAGCAGGCAATATCTCCCCACCCAGCGCCTCGATAACGGTAACAACTTCATCTAAATCCCCAAATGAACCGGTATCCAAACGAGTTTTGATCGGCTACTGGCATAATTTTGACAATGGTTCTACGGTACTCAAGCTAAGAGATGTCTCAGATAAATACGATGTAATCAATGTTGCGTTCGCAGAACCAGTCGGTGGCGATCATGCGACAATGGGATTCGTGCCATTCAATGCATCCACTGAGGAATTTAAGTCGGATATCGCCTTCTTAAAATCAAAGGGGAAGAAGGTCCTCATCTCGATTGGTGGAGCGAATGGTACAGTCGAGCTGACGACGGAAGCTGCCAAACAAAGTTTTATTACCTCGATGACCTCGATCATTCAAACGTATGGTTTTGATGGTATGGATATTGATCTGGAAGGAAGCTCGCTGTCGTTAAATGCGGGGGACACTGATTTTAGAAATCCGACAACGCCTAAAATTATCAACTTAATTTCAGCGACTCAGACGATCACGAATACATTTGGCCCATCTTTCATTTTGACGATGGCACCAGAAACGGCTTATGTCCAAGGAGGCTACGCTTCCTATGGTGGGCCGTGGGGCGCGTATCTACCTGTGATTCATGCCCTTCGCGATCGAATGAATTATATCCACGTTCAACACTATAATTCTGGAGCGCTAGAAGCTTTAGATGGTCGTACGTATCAACAAGGAACGGCTGATTTCCAAGTAGCGATGGCAGAAATGCTATTGAAAGGATTCCCTATCGGTCGTAATCCCAACAACATGTTTCCGGCCTTGAGGGAGAACCAAGTCGCTATCGGGCTGCCTTCTGCTCCAAGTGCTGCCGGGGGAGGCTATACGTCGCCTGCCGATATCCAGAAAGCACTTCAATACTTGGTAAAAGGCACGTCTTTTGGAGGAACTTACAAACTCCAAAATCCAGCTGGTTATCCGCAGTTCCAAGGAGTTATGACCTGGTCTATCAACTGGGATGCTAAAAATAACTATTCGTTTGCCAATAATGTTCGCGCTTCGCTGGATTCACTGAACCAGTAATAACGGAATCTTCATGAAAAGAGAGCACGAGAAAAACGGCAACCTAGGTAAAAGGCTGCCGTTTTTTTATGCCTATACAAAATCAGGATAAACTGGTGCACATCGACATATAATCGCTTAAAATAAGTGTACCAACCAATAAGGAGGCTATTTACATGAGAAACGGAATGAAGAAAAGCCCACAAACTTATAAGGGTGGAACACTTTCGCTACTATGATGATGTAAATAGTGTGCCCCCTTGTAAGTGTTTTGAAAAAAACACGAAAAAAGGGGTAAATCATGAGATTCCCAGTTAAAAAATTTTTCTCCTACTACAAACCGTATGTCATGGTGTTTCTGTCGGTATTGGCATGTACCTTTATTGTATCTGCTTTGACTTTGGTGTTTCCTTTGCTAGTTCGGTATGTGACGAAGGATATCCTTGAAGGAAATTTGTCTTCGGCGCTACAGCAAGTGTACTGGATGGGTGGACTGATGCTTGTTCTTGTCATCGTCCAAAACATCGCTAACTTCTATGCAGACTATAAAGGACATGAGCTAGGAGCTCGTATGGAGCGGGATATGCGCAGTGAGCTATTCGCTCATTTGCAGAAGCTCTCGTTTCGTTTTTATGATAAGGAAAAGACCGGTAAGCTGATGTCGCGTTTGACGAACGATCTGTATATGCTGGCGGAGCTATATCATCACGGTCCAGAAGACTACCTGAAATACTTCATTCGATTTGTTGGGGCATTTGTGATTTTATTTATGATCAATGCTCCGCTAACGATGGCTGTATTTTGTTTCTTGCCGATCTTAATGCTTTTCTCTGTGTATTTTAACAAGATGCTGAACAGAGCATTAACAAGGAATAAAGAAAGAATCGCAGACGTTAACGCGCAGGTAGAGGATAGTTTGTCAGGAATTCGTGTGGTCAAATCGTTCGCGAACGAGCACGTAGAAATCGAGAAGTTTAACCGGGAAAATAATCGTTTTCTGGAAAGCCGTAAGAATACCTACAAAGCGGAAGCGTATTTTTACAATAGCGTCGAAACGATTATTCAGTGTATCACGATAACGGTGATCATTTTTGGCAGTGCCAACATCGTCAACCAAACCTTGGACTTGGCAGATTTGATCACTTTTTTATTGTATATCAAATTCATGATGGAGCCGATTCAGCGCCTGACCCAGATGAGCACACTGCTGCAAGAAGGAATAACGGGCTTCCAGCGTTTTATGGAATTGATGGCCGTGAAGCCGGATATCGAAAACAAACGGGATGCGCTGGCTATATCAGAGGTGCTTGGTGAGATTGAGTTCCAGCAGGTTTCCTTCCGCTATGAAGAGAAGTTGGACGATATCTTTGTAAACCTGTCGATGACGGTACATCCCGGAGAGTACGTAGCATTAGTGGGTCCATCCGGTGCGGGAAAAACGACGTTATGTTCGCTAATTCCCCGTTTTTATGACGTGACAGGTGGGGATGTATACCTCGACGGGCTCAATGTGCGTGATATCGACCTACAGTCATTACGAGATAAAATAGGAATCGTCCAACAAGATGTCTACCTTTTTGCGGGAACCGTGATGGAAAACATCCGCTACGGAAAACCAGCAGCAAGCGACGAAGAAATCATCATGGCAGCCAAACAAGCGAATGCCCATGATTTTATTATGGGATTACCAAATGGATACGACTCCGAGCTCGGGCAACGAGGTGTCAATCTGTCTGGAGGGCAAAAGCAGCGCATAAGTATCGCCAGGGTATTCTTGAAGAATCCACCCGTTTTGATATTAGATGAAGCTACGAGCGCACTCGATAATGAGAGTGAAAGCATCGTCAAAGAATCATTAGAATCGTTGGCAAAAGGACGTACAACCATTGTAATCGCCCATCGACTTTCCACGATTCGCAATGCGGAGCGTATTATCGTATTAACCAAGGACGGTATTGCTGAGCAAGGCACACACAAGGAGCTGCTGGCACGCAATGGAACGTACGCCCATCTCTATGCGAAGCAATTTGATAGGGTTGCTTCTCTGAATTAGAAGGAGAAGAAAGGAAAAGAGCTACTCTTTTAGGGTAGCTCTTTTTTCTTGGAACAAAACGTAATGAGGACTACGTAGCAAGCACAGCCTGCTTTTGAAACCCACTCATAATCGCAATCAACATCTCTTTATCCATCTGCAATTCACTTTGCCCCACTTTTTGCAGCAGCTTTTTGGTGTTGTCATTCGGGAAAGAGATACTCCGCTTCCAATACGAATGGAACAAGCTCATAGATGCATTAAAGCCCTTCTCTTCTTCGGTTAGCAGCTCGTCTGTTTCAAATGGAACAGGAACTAGATTCGGAAAATCCAACACTTCCTTGATGCAATCGACCACCAGTTGTTGGGTAGGTGGGACAGGGTTGGTAGCATGATAGATTTCCTTATGCTCGCCATGCGTAAGTGCTGCGAGCAAGACAGAAGAGACATAGTCAACTGGAACGAGGTTCGAGTTCACGTCGACATCCACCAAGATCCGGTACTTTTGCTTGTCCCAGCCTTCTGTTCGGGATGCTCTTCTTTTTAGTACGCGAAGACCTTTTAATAATCCGTACAAGCCAAAATTGGTATCGGCTTCGCCCGTTTTGGAATCGCCGATAATGATCGACGGTCTGACAATGATCGTCTCCATTATGTCGCTGTAGGAGAAGACGAGATGCTCCGCCAAGCATTTTGTCTCTTCGTAGTTGTTCACGAAGGAGCGTTCTGGGTTGTACAGCGCTTCTTTCCCCTCTGTCTCAGTGCCGATGGTATAAGCCGTACTCACATAGATAAAGCGGGGGGAGCGAATGGCTTCTGCGAATTGTAACGTATTTTTTGTTCCCTCTACATTTACCTCGTACGTCTGCGGTCTTTGAGCGGGATCAAAGGACAGGTATGCGGCAATATGGTACATCGCATCTATTTTTTGATTGAGCTGTCCCAGATCGTTTTCAGAGACGCCCAAGTCTTTTTTCGAAACATCACCTAGTAAAATATGTACTCGTGTCCGGTGTTTTTCGGCAAAGCTATGCAACAAATCGCTTGCCTTCTTTTCATTTCGAGCGAGTAAGTAAAGGGTATGGCCTTCGTTTAATAGATCTTGGGAGAGTTTTTTTCCGAGAAAACCTGTTGCTCCGGTTACAAGGATATTCATATGGTTAACCAGCTCCGTATGTTTGTTAGGTAGGGAGTTGCTAAAATATCAATAATTCATTATATGATGAAAAATGCAGCTGTGACGAGTGCGGATGAAACGGTATCGTGAACAACTGAGCCGTTTCAAACAACTGTTTAACAGCCACAGTTATGGCTACTTGCTTGGATTACCCGGTATTTTCCGCTGAAAACACACTGAAATTAGTAAACTGCCGTGTTTGGATGCAGGGAAGTTTCAGAGTGGTAGTAATAGGGAAAATATACTTTACATGAACTTGGAGAAAGTCAGCACAGTTATGGGGCATAGCCGTCTATCAGTACGCCTTTAGTCGACCTGTGAGGCGGTGTTTGGGCTGCAAAAAACGGATTGTTCTGTTGTTCTCACAGCAGTTAGTTATCTTATTTCCATAAGAGAGGAGTCATCACAGATGATCAAAAAGATGTTTACTGGCTATAAAGCATCGCTATCCAAGCAGATGCTGTTTTTTCTCGTCTTGCTTATCGTTGTTCCTTCTGTCGTTCTGAGCCTTTCCTTGACACAACTGGCACGCAACCAGTTAGAGCACGAATTGTTGTCTCAAGTTGAATCGGTTACCACGATGATTACACAAGTACTCAATAATTCGTACCGGGATTATTCTGTTACGATCGATAGCTTTGCGGATGTTCAAGTTCCTCCGGGGCAAAATGCGGATAGGTATATCTATGATCGTATCCACAACTTAGAGAAAGACATCGACAATGTTTTGGCTGCGTTCATGTACTACGACAATCGATACTACAACTCTGCGAAGAAGGAAGTTGATCCGACTACGCGAGAGTGGTACAAGCAAGCGATTCAGCATAAAGGGCAGATCATTGTGACGCCCCCTTACATCGACGCGGTCAGTGGGAGCTACGTGATTACGTTTGCCAAGACGGTCTCGGGCGGTACAGGAGTAGCGGGTATCGACGTTTCTATCGATCACTTAAACGAGCTGGTAAAGACGTACAAGATCGGTGAAAAGGGATATGTCAGCCTGTTTGATCAGAACAACGTGACGATGTCGCATCCGCGATTCCCACAAGGCAAGCCGCTTGAAGACGAGCGCTTCCAAGTGATGCGTGATCAAGAGCAGGGTTCTTTCGAAATGGACGTTGACGAGCTTCGTGAATATTACCATTTCAACAAGCAAAATTCGCTCGGATTGAACGTCGTTTCCGTGATTGATTGGAGTGAAATTAAGCAAAAAACAGGGCCGCTGTTACGGATATCGTTCATGTTTATCGTGCTTTTGCTTGCCCTTATTGCCTTGTTTGTCTGGATCTTCATGAAACGGACTGTGCGACCAATCCTGCAATTGAAGCAACTGACCGACTCGATCGCGCAGGGGGATTTGACAGTCAGGTCCATCGAGAGTGGAAGAATCGATGAGATTGGGCAGCTGCAATCCAACTTCAATACGATGTCGCAATCGTTGTCAGATGTTCTGCGTCAAATTACCGATCATTCCGAGCAAATCTCTGCTTCCTCCCATCATTTGTCTGCAAATTCGGAGGAGAACGTGCAAACGATTGAACAAGTGGCAGCCTCCATGCAAGAAATAGCGTCCATGTCTTCCGATATGAATCGGAGTATAGATACGGCGAAGCAATCGGCGACGCAAGCGCAACAGGAGTTGGATGATGCCATCCGCATACTACGTGAGAGCACGGAAATGTCACAGCTCATTACAGATCTGGCCAATACCGGAGAGGAGTCCCTTGGAGCGGCGAGACAACAGGTGAACATGATCGTGGAGCATTCCACTCGTTCAAAAGATGAGATGGAGGAGTTAAAACGGGTTGCTGGAGAAATTAGCGGAGTGACGAATTTTATCCAGAATATCGCCTCACAGACGAATTTACTTGCGTTGAATGCTGCTGTTGAAGCGGCACGTGCCGGGCAAGAAGGCCGCGGGTTCGCTGTCGTAGCTGATGAGGTACGCAAGCTGGCTGATCAGACAAGTTCTGCGGCTGAAAAGATCGACAGTCTGATCGGCGAGGTCCAGAATCGCGTCCTGCACATGGCTAGACGTACGGAGGAGGGCGTGGATTCGGCTACAGCGGGAAGTGATTTGACACAATCAGTTGAGCAGCGTTTTACGGAGATGTATGAGGCCATTAACCGCATTGATGCACACCTCGCGCAAGTAGCCCGCGTCAGCGAAGGGTTGATGCATTCAAATACAGCGATGATTGTAGCTTTTGGTGAATCGAGCGCCATGAGCCAAGCCACTGCACAAGAGGTCGATCAAGTCGCCGCAGCCAGTGAAGAGCAGAATGCTTCGATGGAGGAAGTGGCGGCTTCGGCAGCGCACCTTGCTAACATTGCAGAAGAGTTGCAGTCCTTGGTGCAGCGTTTTAAATTGGAGCGCTAACGGTAGGTTCTCCTGATGGAGAGAAAGAAGACCAACAGATGTGGTCTTACCCCTGTCAAGCGGACAGAACTAAAAAAGCCTAAGCAGCCAGTGTGA
>NZ_JBEAES010000060.1:0-18246 GCF_050477165.1 Brevibacillus sp. FIR094
AGTGGCCTAACGGCCCGGGTTTTTCTTACTGTCCACTAAACGGGGCCTTGACCATGAAAGCGGACGCTGTTTTTCTTTTTCTCTATCGACGATCTCTTACTTCAAAGATGGCAAATTTCAAGTAATGAGCCTCATCAGCCCCACTGATTTGCGGATGATCCTTGCCCGCGCCTCGCCATTCAATCAGGCGCAATATCTTTTTCGCATCGACCGCTGCTTCTTGAATCGTTTGCAGGAACAACTCAGGAGACATATGGTACGAGCAAGACGCGGTAACCAGAAATCCGCCTGGACGAACGAGCTTCATCCCGTTTAAGTTAATGTCTTTGTAACCGCGGCAAGCTCCTTTCACTGCTCCACGCGATTTCGCGAATGCTGGCGGGTCTAGAATGACCACATCCCAGTTCTTACCTGCCTCTACATTTTCACGCAAGTAATCAAACGCATTTGCCACCACAAAATCAACGCGATGCAAAAAGCCATTGAGCGTAATGTTTCGCTTCGCTGTTTCGATAGCGTGATCGGAAATATCGAGGGCTGTCACCTTTTTCGCACCATGTTTGCAAGCATTCAGGGTAAACGAACCCGTGTGTGTAAAGCATTCCAATACCTCAGCGCCATCCCAAAACGGATTTTTGACCACTTTACCGCGCTTGTCTACAGGCAGCTGCTTTGTCTCGCCGTCTACTTCCATGCTCGCCAGGGTTATGCCGTGCTTTTCGCCCCAGCCTTTCATCAATGGCGCGATAGAAGCGCGATTTTCCCGCTGATCATAGAAAAAGCCGGTCTTTTGCCCCTCTACGATATCCACATAGTATTTCAATCCGTTTTCTTCGATCAATACCTCACGTGGGCACTCTCCGTACAGAACTTCTTTGCCCTGTGTCAGTCCTTCCAGTTCACGGACATGTACATCATTGCGCAAATAAATACCGGTCGGTGCAAATACCTCTACGAGTGCATCCCGAATCCAATCGATGCGCTTCTCCATCCCCAATGAGAGGACTTGGACAACCAATGTGTCTTCGTAGCGGTCGACGATGAGTCCTGGCAAAAAGTCGGCTTCCCCGTAAATGACGCGGCAAGCCCGTGGGTTGTCCACAAATCTCGTCCGGAATTCTGCCGCCTGCTTGATTTTGCGCAAGAAAAAGTCGTAGTCGATTTCTTCCTTTTGGTCGTAGCTCAAAATGCGCACGATCATTTGTGAAGCAGGGTTAATGTAGCCCTTTGCCAAAAAATAACCTTTGTGATTGGTGACCTCGACGATTTCACCTGGTTCTACATCCCCTTGAATTTCTAATACCTCTGACTGAAAAATCCACGGGTGTCCTACTTCTAGCCGCTTTTTCCGATGTTGATTCAATAGCACACGTGCCATGCAGCTATTCCTCCTCTTGTCATGCTTGCCCTTGTACAGGCATAGCGTTATAGTAACTTGCTAAAAATGGACAGGGAGGAACGTATCTTGTGATAGTCTCCATCCTCGCCCCTTTTACCTTTGGGCTCACTTTTTTTCTTTTCGGTATGTACGCCATGCGCTCCGGCTTTCAAAACCTCGCCGGCAAAAAAATGGAAGAATGGATGGGGCGATTTACTCGTACCCCACTCCATAGCTTCTGGATTGGTCTCTTCGCTACTTTTGTCTTGCAAAGCTCCAGTGCGGTAACTGTCCTGACGATTGGTCTGACGAACGCAGGCATCATCCAGTTCACACAAACCGTCGGCATCATATTGGGAACCAATCTGGGCACGACCGTGACAACAGAGCTGGTTGCGCTCAAGCTCGAGTCCTTTGCCATCCCCATGCTTCTCATCGGAGTCGCTCTATGGCTGATGCCGCGCCGAAACATTCGTTGCATTGGTCTCGTCGTCGCCGGCTTCGGACTGATCTTCCTCGGAATCGATACATTGAAAGTCATGGCAAAGCCTTTGGAGCAGTCTGAAACGTTTCGTTCGCTTTTTCTGGAGAGCAGTCATTCCATCTGGATCGGTTTGATTACCGGGATCATTTTCACCGCTCTCATTCATAGCGGTTCCGCTACGACGGTGATCACGATGGGCCTGCTCAGTCATCAAATTCTTTCGATGGAAACGGCACTCGCCATCGTATTGGGTGCGAACGTCGGAACTTGCTTTACTGCTGTCATCGCTGCGATTGGCACGAATACGGCATCCAAACAGGTCGCATGGTGCCATACGCTCTTCAACGTCGCAGGCGCGATTGTTTTTTTACCGTTTCTTTCCCAGCTTGCCCTCGTCAGTGCATTTTTAACGGATAGTCCCTCTATGCAGATCGCTCATTCACAGACGATCTTCAATCTCGTCTGCTCGTTGGTCGCGCTGCCATTCGTCCCGCAGATTGCCCGCTTTATTCAATGGCTGATCCCTGATAAGCGTCGTCCGACTGACCTCACCTTCAGAAGGAAAATGGTATCAAGTAGATGGAAGTAATGACGCCGGCCACGATCATTGCGACACTGGATGCTGCCGTTTGAACAGGAGAAACGCGGTTCAAGCTGGCCGTACCAATGGCGTGTGCACTCGTACCAATGGCGATCCCGATTGCCCAATCATCCGTGATCTTACCCCATTTGAGAACAGGACGGGCAATCATCACACCGACCATCCCTGTCAGTGCGGTAAAAAAGGCTGCAAGTGCAGGTTCCCCACCGATGGAACGACTCAGCTCCAACGCAATCGGGGTGGTCACGGATTTGCTAAGCATGCTTTTGTATACGAGCTCATCTGAACCCAGACACCAATGAACCGCGATAACAACGAAGATTGCAACTGCACAGCCTGCACATACACCAAGCAAAACACCGCGCCAAATATGAGCAAAATCCTTGATCTGTTTAGCCAGCGGAATAGCGAGTGCAACCGTTGCAGGGCCGAGCCAAAAGGAAATCCACTGGCCTCCAGCTGCAAACGCCTCCCAATCGCCGCTAAACGTCCACCATATGGTCCAAACCAAGATCACAGCCACCAGAAGAGGCTGCAATCGTTGGAATCGAGCGTTGATCATTGTCGCGCCTTTGTACCCTGCTATCGACACCAAAATGGCGAAAAATTGACTAAGCATCCAGAGTCCTCCCCTCTTGCTGTAAGGACGATTCTGATTTTTGTTTATGATGCTTCAAATACCATTGCACGACCACACCCGTCACAAGCATGACTAGCAATGGACCGAGAACCATCGATAGTATGATTGGCAATGGATTTTGCGTGAATACGTTTAAATAGGAAGCAACTCCGACGATGATCGGTACGAAAAAGAGCAACATGTGCCGGATTAGAAAAGTACCCGCTTGTTCCACCCAATCCATTCGGATCCATCCCATACAAAGTCCCAGAGTTAACAGCAGCATTCCCACCAAGTTACCGGGTAGGGGAATATGCAGCCATTTGCTCGCAGCTACGCCTACTCCATAAAAAGCCAATAGGATGACGATTCCTTTAACAAATTTCATTTTGCTAATCTCCTCCCTGCTCCCTATCCTCTCTCTATAGGAACATCAGCATGCAGGACGGAAAAAGCCCGGCCTTTCCTCGGCCAGGCTTTTCTTTCGTATTAGTATCCGCTGCCTGTTGTTTTTGCTCCAGTTACAATGGAAACACCGGAGCTCGTACCGACACGGCTCGCGCCTGCTTCGATCATCGCAACCGCTGCTTCACCGTCACGAACGCCACCAGACGCTTTTACGCCTACATTTGGCCCTACGGTTTTACGCATCAGGGCGATATCTTCAACCGTTGCTCCACCTGTTGAAAAACCTGTGGAGGTTTTTACGTAATCAGCACCAGCCTCTACGGAGAGCTTGCACGCAACTACTTTTTCTTCTTCGGTCAAGAGGCAAGTTTCCAGAATCACCTTCAAGAGAATATCGCCAGCAGCTTGCTTCACAGCAGCGATGTCTTTTTTGACAGTCTCCAGATCACCGGATTTCAAGGCACCTACGTTCAGTACCATATCTACCTCAGTCGCTCCGTTTGCAATTACATCGCGGGTTTCCGCTGCTTTGGACTCGATCGTGCTCGCTCCCAGAGGGAATCCGATAACCGTGCACACTTTTACATCAGAACCGGCCAAGAGTTCAGCAGAGCGTTTTACCCAGTAAGGGTTTACGCATACAGACATGAAATCGTGCTCTCTTGCTTCTTGGCACAACTTGTCAATCATCTCTTGTGTAGCATCAGGCTTCAACAGCGTGTGGTCGATATATTTGTTCATGTTCATAGAACTACACCTCTATCCCTAATTGGTCGAATGCAAGGCGAAAAATGCTGTCATTGTTTCGATATCCTCGTTGCAGTTGCAAATCCCAAGCTTCCTTTGCTGGATGCCAATGAACATCATTGATTTCTTCTAGTTGTACGGCGATCTCTGTGTTGTAGGCTTCTACTAAATAATAATGGACTTCTTTGTCGATGGATTCGCCCGTCGTCGGATGCGTATACACGTAGTTGATCATATCGAGCTTGGACCCCAAACGTCCTGCTACGCCTGTTTCTTCCAAAACTTCGCGCAGAGCCGTTTCTTCGATGGTCTCGCCCATCTCCTGCTTCCCTTTTGCGAGTGTTACTTTGCCATAACGGTCTTCAATCAATAGGAGCATGTACTCTGTTTCTTGCTTCTGGTATACAACGCCTCCTGCCGATATCTCCCTCATATAGCTCGCTCCTTCAGGTAAGGCAGCGCCTCTGTTTCCACTACGCGAACAAAAGTCCCTTTGCAGTATTCCGAGCCTGGCTCATCCAGTCTGACCTTGCAAATCTTGCCGATCATACTCTCATCGCCAGGGAAGACGACGTTCAGGTAGTTGTCCGAATAGCCCATCAGAAGACCACTATCAGGTGCTTCTTTAAATGGACGCTCCGGAATCACTTCCAGTACATCCCCTACGAATTTCTTGGAGTATGCCAAGGTCAATTCCTGATTGAGCTCCAGAAGCTTCGCGACGCGCTCGTTCTTTTCCTCATCAGGAATTTGATCCGTCATACGTGCTGCTGGTGTACCGGTACGCATGGAGTACGGGAATACGTGCATTTCGGCAAAACCGATTTTCTTCATAAACTCGTATCCGTTCCAGAATTGCTCTTCGGTCTCACCTGGGAAACCTACGATGACGTCTGTTGTAATCGCTGCTCCTGGCAATGCTTCGCGTACTTTGACCATTCTTTCGTAAAACTCAGCCGTCGTATACTTGCGGCGCATGCGTTTCAACACTTCGTCATCGCCCGCTTGCAGTGGTACATGCAGATGGCGCACGACACGATCAGAGTTATTGATGACCTCGATCACTTCATCGGTGATTTGGCTCGCCTCGATCGAACTGATACGGATGCGCTTGAGGCCTTCCACTTGATGAAGGTCAAGCAACAGCTTGGCCAAATTGTAGTCTTCCAAATCCTCGCCGTATCCACCTGTATGAATTCCAGTCAAAACGATTTCCAGATAGCCCGCTTCCACCAGCTTTTGGGCCTGTTCGACGACGCTTTCCGGTTTGCGGGAACGCATCAGACCGCGCGCCCAAGGGATAATACAAAACGTACAAAAGTTGTTGCAGCCCTCTTGAATCTTGAGGGAAGCACGTGTGCGATCCGTAAAGTTAGGAACATCCAGCTCTTCGAATTCGCGCGCTTTCATGATGTTCCCAACTGCATTGATCGGCTGGCGCTCAGTACGAATTTGATCCACGTACTCGATCAGCTTCTCGCGCCCTTGTGTACCTACTACGATATCCACACCGGGAATTTGCGCAATCTCACTTGGAGAGGTTTGCGCATAGCAGCCAGTTACGGCTACGATCGCCTCAGGATTACGGCGAATCGCACGCCGAATCACTTGGCGACTCTTCTTATCCCCCGTGTTCGTCACGGTACAAGTATTAATGACGTAAACATCTGCATCATCTTGTTCAAAGTCAACTCTCTCATAGCCGTCTGCCTTGAACAATTGCCAGATGGCTTCTGTCTCATAGCTGTTTACTTTGCAGCCCAATGTATGAAAAGCAACGGTAGACATTGCCATTCCTCCTTTTCCGTGAAAAACGTCTCGACGTTTTTCATAAAAGTGGATGTGACCGTTTGCGGTCAAAAAAACGGTCGTGACCGTTTTTTCCTGCTCATCCTTTGCGAAGTGATGTAGCCTTTCGTTCAAACTGATAGGAAGCGCAGGCCAAAACGTATTGGCTTGCCGTTTCCGTGCGTAAAATACGCGGGCCGAGAGAAACCGTCAGGAACCCTTTGCTCTCTGCTTGGGCCACTTCCTCAGGAGAGAAGCCTCCCTCCGGTCCAACGAGGACAAGAAGTGAATCGCCCGCAGTCATCTCTTCTAGCACTTGATGAATCGTCGTACTGCCTTCTTTTTCATAGGCAATGGCGCAATGCGTATATGACTGGCCAGCTTGAAGTATCTCACGAAAAGAAATAGGAGATAAAAGCTCTGGCAAAACAGCACGATGAGACTGTTCAGCAGCCTCCTTGACAATTTTTCGCCAACGCTCCAGTTTTTTCGCTTCTTTTTTGGCGTCCAGCTTTACAATGGTTCGCTCAGAAGAAAACGGGAAAAAAGAGTACGCCCCAAGTTCCGTCCCCTTTTGCAAAATCCACTCTAGCTTCTCGCCTTTTGGAAGCCCCTGACCAATTGTGATCCGGATCGGCAGTTCGCGTTCTTCTTGAAGCATTTCCATTACTTCTGCCCGCACTTCCTTGGCAGAAAGGTAGACAAGCTTGGCACGTGCCGACCTGCCCGCTCCATCAGAAACGATGATTTCTTCGCCTTCGCGAGCACGCATTACATTTACGATATGGTGTACATCGTCTCCGACAATCGTTAGCTCATTCTCACTAAAAGAATGTGGCTCGACAAAATATCGTTGCATCTCGCCAACCCCACTATTCTATCGTTTTTTTGCTACAATTGCTACCCAGTCATCGATGAAAATGGTTTCCACGACCTCAAGACCTGAAGCCGCCAACGCCGCTTTTACATCCGCTTCACGTGTAGCAATAATACCTGAAGAGATAAAGGTGCCACCTGGCTTCAACACGCGGAATACATCGTCGGTGAAACGCACGATGACTTCTGCCAAAATGTTAGCCACGACCACTTCCACCTGCTCCTCGATGCCGTCGAGCAAGTTGTTTTGTCTCACGTTGATATGCTCATGTACACCATTCAGTTCAGTATTGGCTTGTGCAGAGCGTACAGCTACTTCATCCAAGTCCATCGCCAGCACATCTTTTGCTCCGAGCTTGATAGCAGCAATACTCAAAATAGCTGTGCCTGTCCCAACATCATACACCTGATCGCCTTTTGCCATGTACTTCTCAAGTGCACGCAGACAAAGAATGGTCGTCGGATGTGTACCTGTTCCAAATGCCATGCCTGGGTCCATCTCGATAATAATCTCATCGGAATTCTTCGGCTCGTACTCTTCCCATACTGGCTTGATGGTCATGCGATCAGACACATGAACCGGTTTGTAATATTTTTTCCAGGCGTGGGCCCATTCATCTTCGTGGACATCGTTTACAGCAATCGATGCCTTGCCGATATCCAGACCGTACTCGATCAACTGCGCCAATTGCTCTTTCAGTTCTTCTACAACGTCAAGCAGCTCGCTGCTGTCAACCGGTAG
Organism: Brevibacillus sp. FIR094; assembly: GCF_050477165.1. NCBI lineage: Bacteria > Bacillati > Bacillota > Bacilli > Caryophanales > Paenibacillaceae > Brevibacillus > Brevibacillus sp. FIR094. The sequence goes on from NZ_JBEAES010000060.1 coordinate 7,644, forward strand.
GTATGCTTTAACGAATACGCCCTCGGCCGGAAAATCATCAGGAGAAAGCTGGTAGATTTCGCCAAAGGGGGTATCCCACTCACGATAAAGCACCTCCGGGTCTTCAATTACGACACCATTGGCACCTAATTCATACAAGAGGCTTGACACCGCCTCCGTAGCCTCCGCTGTAGTATGGATACTGATTTCTGACCATTTCACGAATCTACCACTCCCCACATAAGCTCCCAATCGGGCTTTTCATTTAAACGACTTCGCTACATAAAACTTTAGGCAAAAAGCGGACAAAACCGCGACGGATTACTCGCCGCGGAATGCACGTTTCATTTTTTCGAAAAAGCTTTCGTCTTCTCCCCCATGCTGTCCTGGCTTTTCTCCAGACAGTTCGGCGAGCTCACGCAACAATTCCTTTTGTTTATCGCTCAGCTTGGTCGGTGTAATGACGCGCACTTTCACATGCTGATCACCACGACCGTTGCCACGCAAATGCGGAACACCTTTACCACGCAAGCGGAAGAATGTTTCTGTTTGGGTACCCGCCGGGATCTTCAACTTCACTCTACCATCGACAGTCGGCACTTCGATCTCATCTCCAAGTGCTGCCTGTGCGTAAGTAAGCGGAACCTCACAGTAAATATCATTTCCTTCACGCTCAAAAAACTCATGACTCTTCACACGCAATACGACGTACAAATCTCCAGGAGGTCCACCGTTTGCGCCCGGTTCTCCCTCGCCTGTTACGCGCAATTGTGCTCCATCATCCACACCTGCTGGGATGTTGAGATGAATTTTGCGGCGTACCTTGACACGTCCATTGCCACGGCAAGTTGAACATTTTTCTTTGACGACTTTCCCTTTGCCTTCGCAAGTCGAGCAAACACGGCGATTGACGATTCGGCCGAATGGCGTGTTCGCCACCACTTCTTGTTGTCCAGTACCGCTACAAGTCTTACATGTATCTACACCGGAACCAGGCTTCGCGCCAGAACCAAGGCATGTATCGCATTCTGCTTCTTTTGGAATTTCCACGTCGGTTTCTTTTCCAAAAATCGCGTCGATAAAGTCAATGCTGAGGCCAAATTGCAGATCAGATCCTTTGCGCGGTGCATTTGGATTCGAACGTCTGCCGCCACCACCGAAGAACATATCAAAAATATCTCCGAAGCCGCCCATGCCTGATCCATCAAAACCTCCGCCACCGAAGCCCTGATTCGGGTCTTGGTGACCAAAACGGTCATACTGCGCACGCTTTTGTGGCTCGGACAGGATGTCGTACGCATCCTTTACTTCTTTGAACTTTTCTTCCGCGTCAGCCTCTTTATTTACATCGGGATGGTACTGGCGAGCCAGCTTGCGATACGCTTTTTTGATTTCATCCGCGTCCGCATCCTTTGCTACTCCCAGAACCTCGTATAAATCACGTTTCATCTCCTACATCACTCCCATGACAGTCAACTGTTATCATAGCATGTGACAGACTTGAAAAAAAGTCAAAGTCAGCATTCCGTGACTTTGACTTTCATGGGTCACATCGTGGGAAGTGAGGGAAGAAATCTCTCCCCTCACAGTTCCAGCGTGTTACTTTTTATCGTCTACCACTTCGTAGTCAGCATCAACGACATTGTCTTTCTTCGGCTCTTGACCTTCAGCGCCGCCACCTTGTGCAGCTTGCGCTTGAGCAGCCTGCTCATAGAGCTTCACCGAAATTTGTTGGATGATCTCGGACAGTTCATCTTTTGCTGTCTTGATCTCTTCGAGGTTGCCGCCTTCCAGAGCAGCTTTCACTTTATCTTTCGCAGCGTTAGCGCGATCGATTTCAGCTTGGTCGACCTTGCCTTCTACTTCTTTCAGTGTTTTCTCAGTCGTGAATACGAGTTGGTCAGCTTCGTTGCGAACTTCTACTTGCTCTTTGCGTTGTTTGTCCGCTTCTGCATTCAACTCAGCATCTTTTACCATGCGATCAATATCTTCGTCGGAAAGACCGGAGTTGGAAGTGATCGTGATGCGTTGCTCTTTTCCAGTGCCCAAGTCTTTTGCACGTACGTTTACGATACCGTTCGCGTCAATATCGAAGGAAACTTCGATTTGCGGGATGCCGCGTGGCGCTGGCGGGATATCGGACAGGTTGAAGCGACCGAGAGATTTATTGTCGTTCGCCATTTGACGCTCACCTTGGAGAACGTGGATTTCTACAGATGTTTGGTTGTCAGCAGCTGTAGAGAACACTTGGGATTTGCTTGTTGGGATCGTCGTGTTGCGATCGATCAACTTGGTGAATACGCCACCCAATGTTTCGATACCGAGGGACAGTGGAGTTACGTCAAGAAGCACGACGTCTTTCACATCACCAGTCAGTACACCCGCTTGAACAGCCGCTCCCAGTGCTACTACTTCGTCTGGGTTTACACCTTTATGTGGTTCTTTTCCTGTAAATTTCTTGATTGCTTCTTGTACCGCTGGGATACGAGTAGAACCACCAACCAGGATAACGCGATCCAGTTCGCTTGGAGTCAGACCAGCATCTTTCAGCGCTTGACGAGTTGGACCCATCGTACGCTCTACCAAATCAGCGGAGATCTCTTCGAATTTTGCGCGAGTCAGGTTCATCTCCAAGTGTTTTGGACCGGTTGCATCTGCTGTAATGAACGGCAGAGAAATGGTCGTAGTCAGAACACCGGACAGGTCTTTCTTCGCTTTTTCAGCAGCGTCTTTCAAACGTTGTTGTGCCATACGATCCTTGGATAGATCGATGCCATGTTCTTTTTTGAATTCACTCACCAGGTAGTTCATAACTACATCGTCGAAGTCGTCTCCACCCAGCTTGTTGTCACCGGAAGTCGCTTTTACTTCGAAGAAGCCGTCGGACAATTCGAGGATGGATACGTCAAACGTACCGCCGCCCAAGTCGAATACGAGAACCGTTTGATCTTCTGTTTTCTCCATACCGTATGCAAGAGCAGCTGCGGTTGGTTCGTTCACGATACGCAGTACTTCCAGACCAGCGATTTTACCAGCGTCTTTTGTCGCTTGGCGTTGGCTGTCATTGAAGTATGCTGGAACCGTAATCACTGCCTGCGTCACAGGTTGACCAAGGTAGCTTTCCGCGTCTGCTTTCAGCTTTTGCAGAATCATAGCAGAAATCTGCTCAGGAGAGTATGCATTACCTTCAAGCGTTTCTTTATGAGCAGTACCCATGTGGCGCTTGATGGAGATTACGGTATTGTCTGGATTGGTGATCGCTTGGCGTTTTGCCGCTTCCCCAACGATACGCTCGCCGTTTTTGAATGCTACTACAGATGGTGTAGTGCGGTTACCTTCCGCATTGGCAATAACGACTGGCTCTCCGCCTTCCATTACTGCTACACAAGAGTTGGTTGTTCCCAAGTCAATACCGATTACGCGACTCATATAAAATGTCCTCCTAACACTATACGTCTAGTGAATTTACTTTTTTGAGATTACTCGTTCACTTGAACCATCGCCGGACGAACGACGCGGTCTTTGAACATATATCCTTTTTGCAGCTCGGCTACCACAACACCTGATTCAAAATCAGGGTCTTGTTTTTGCATAACTGCCTGGTGGATGTGAGGGTCAAATGGTTTTCCTTGAGACTCGATTGCGGCCAAGCCTTCTTTGTCGAAAACTTGGACCATCTGACGATATACCATGTTTACACCCTCCAAGAGGGAGTCTACTGTCATGGATTCCTTGTCAGCGGCAAGCGCTCGCTCGAAGTTATCGAGAACTGGCAGAAGCTCTTCCACGATTTTAAGAGAAGCGTATTTAGCCAGATCTTCTTGCTCTTTGCGAACACGGCGGCGAAGGTTATCCATATCGGCCATGGCACGCAGCATGCGGTTTTGATGCTCTTCGGCCTGAGCCTTCCAGTGAGCAGCTTCCTGCTCCCCGTTCATTTCGGTTGCAGTCGTTTGGTCTGCATCCTGTGCTACTTGTTCTTCTTCGAGAGTTGGGTCTTGCGTTACTTTTTCCTCGCTCAACGTCACTACCTCCTGGCGGCCTTTCCCAGTCAAAAGACTGTTTAGCCATTCACTCCATTTATTTCTCAAACTGCGAAGTCAGCATGCGCGATAGGTCTTCCGCCAAATGGTTGAGCACCGTAATGACCTTGCCGTATTCCATTCGCGTCGGACCAAGTATCCCCACCATTCCTACCGGCTTGCCTCCAAGCGAATAAGAAGTGGTAATGATACTGCATTGCTTAATCGCGTCTAGCTGGTTTTCCTGTCCGATGCGTACCGTTAAACCATCACCCTGCATGCCGATCACATTCAGCAATTGATCGTGCTGCTCCAATAGCTCCAGTATATCCTTGACTTTATCCACGTCTCGGAATTCCGGCTGGTTCAAGATCTTGGTCGCACCGCGTAAGTATACTCGTTCTTCTTCTTGTGTCAGCGAGTTGTTGAGGAGCTGAAGAATTTCTTCATACTGCTCCGTATGACGTTTCATTTCACCGGAAATCTCTTGATAAAGACGTTGCCGAAGCTGCCAAAGCGGCACGTCGGTCAGCTTTGCATTCAACAGATTAACGAGTTTCTCGATTTCCCCGGCACCAATGCCTTCTGGAAGATCAATCAGCTTGTTCTCCACTCGTCCGGTATGTGTCACCACAATCGCGACAGCCTGTGAAGCGTTGAGAGGAACGATTTGAATATGTTTTAACCGATGCTCAAAAATCTCTGGACCCAAGACAATCGCCGTGTAGTTTGTCAGTTGAGAGAGAATTTGGGCAGTGTACTCTACCACTTGTTCTGCGTGGAGAATACGTTCGGCAAACAACTGTTTTAGTTTACCCAACTCAGCTTCCTCCAAAAGTTGAGGCTGAATCAGGTTATCGACATAGAAGCGGTATCCTTTTGTAGAAGGAACACGTCCCGCCGATGTGTGGGGCTGTTCTAAGTATCCCAGCTCCTCCAAGTCAGACATCTCGTTGCGTATCGTTGCCGAAGAGAATCCGATGTCGTCCCGTTTGGAAATGGTTCGGGAGCCAACAGGTTCGGCAGAATGAATGTAATTATCGACAATCGCGTTTAAAATCATTTGTTGACGGTCTGATAACATAGATGTCGCTCGCCTCCTGTTGGATTGTTAGCACTCATGCTTATCGAGTGCTAAATCTATATACTAAGGTATCAATAGTAGAAGGATTTGTCAACGAGCTTGAGCGAGTTCCACAGACAAAAAATCTCATTTTTCGCGAGTTTCGCTTTGTACTTAACGGAGAAAGCGCGCAAATACCTCATTTCCGAGCGGAAGCCCCTGTTTCGTCAGCTTCAAAAACCCGTCCTGTTCTTCCAACATTCCTTTGGCTACCTCTTCTTCTATTATTGTCCCAAAAACATCATGAACAGTTGCGCCAAAACGGGATGCAAAAGCCGAAAGGTCAACTCCTTCTCTCAACCTCAGCCCCAAAATCATCTGTTCTTCCATGGCATCCTCACGCGGTACCTCGAATTGGTCTACACGCGGCAGCCCTTCCTTGCACTTCTGCATGTAAATCGCAAGTGGGCCAGCATTCACGTGTCGATGGCCGGACACATATCCGTGGGCACCTGCACCCAACCCATAGTATTCACGATTGAGCCAATAGGTTTTATTATGTTTGCTCTCGAAGCCCGGTTTTGCAAAATTGCTAATTTCATACTGCTTGTACCCGTGACGCTCCATCTCTTCTATTAATACCATGTACATCTCAAGCTCTGTCTCTTCAGATGGCAGTGGCAGCTGATCTTTTTGGTAGAGCGTGTGGAACAGCGTGTTCTCCTCCACCTTGAGACTGTACGCGGAGAAATGGGTGGTGCCTAGCCCAAACGCCTTGTCCAACGTCTGACGGAAAATGTCTAATGTCTGATCCGGCAATCCAAACATCAGATCGATGCTAAAGTTGTCGAAGCCTACTTTTTGCGCATTATCGATACTGCGGTACACGGCTTCCTGGTCGTGAATTCGTCCCAGTCGTTTTAAGAGCGCGTCGTCAAAGGACTGCACACCAAAGCTCAGACGATTGACACCCAGCTCACGCATGATCCGTAGCTTTTCTACGTCTGTCGTTCCCGGATTCGCTTCCATCGAAAACTCGATATCATCCGTCCAGTACTTACCCAATTGTTTTTGGACGATTTCCAAAAACGCGCGCATTTGGGCGTGATCGAGAAAGGTGGGTGTCCCTCCACCGACAAAGATCGTTTTCACCTGCTCGATCGGTTGCTGGCTAAAGGTGAGCTCCATCTCGCTTTTCAATGCGTCTAAGTAGTCCCAAATGAGTTGCGGATTGTTCGTCACAAATGAGTTGAAGTCACAGTAGTAACATTTATTCGTACAAAAGGGAATGTGAATGTAAACCGATTGTGGCATCATGTCCCTTTCCCTCCTTTTATAATTGGATTGTTCAAAAGACTACTTTTTGACAACCTCTTTCATGAAAAAAACCTGACACAAGGTCAGGTCTACTTTATATCATGCATGCGCAAAAAGCCCTATACGCCTTTGATCGACCTCGTTATTTTATTGTAACACAGTAAATGAGAGAATCGACGGCAAACATTGATACAGCAAGCATTTGTAATAGCTTGATTATCATAGTGTATTTTTCTATATCGAGTCAAACATGACTTTTATGCACCAAAAAGCAGTCGTATTCTACAGAAAAAGGCAAAGCGATCTATTCGCAATCCGTCCCTAAGCCATTTGCATAATGTCCTTTCAATTACTTGATACTACAAACAAGTAAAGGAGGTAGTTCTGATTGTCACCAACCAATAACGATTCCCAACTCAATTCAAATTGCCCACCAGATTGCAACTTACCAGATCCCGAATTTCCGCCATCGAATGAAGTCCCTCACCCACCAACTCCTTGGCCACCACACAGCCTCGATCCTCATCCCCCCACTCCTGTACCACGCCCCCCAATTAATCCACAGCCACCAGCGATACCACCTGTAACCAATCATCCCCAACCACCACATCCTTGGTGACCACTCGATCCTCCACAGGGTCGAGTGGTCACCGGAATGGAATGTGCCAAAAAGAAAGACGACAGAAGCAGATTTGAAAATTCTGCATCTGTCGTCTTATTCAAGGTAAATAAATCCCCCACCATTTTGCCAATCTGGTGGCAATACGGTGGGGGGAGAGAAGCTACTTCTTATCATCCATGCGCAATACAGCCATAAACGCCTCTTGTGGTACCTCTACGGAACCAACAGACTTCATGCGCTTCTTACCTTCTTTTTGCTTTTCGAGCAGCTTGCGTTTACGCGAGATATCCCCGCCGTAACATTTGGCAAGAACGTTTTTACGCAAGGCACTGATCGTTTCACGAGCCACAACCTTTTGTCCGATAGTTGCTTGAATCGGCACCTCGAATTGCTGGCGAGGAATCAATTCCTTCAGCTTTTCGCAAATGACCTTACCGCGAGCATAGGCTGTATCTTTGTGTACGATAAATGACAGAGCATCCACCACTTCGCTGTTGAGGAGAATATCCATTTTCACCAGCTTGGAAGCTTTGTAGCCAGCCAGTTCGTAGTCAAAGGACGCATATCCTTTTGTTCCCGACTTCAGCATGTCAAAGAAATCGTAGACGATCTCGGACAATGGCATGTCGTACTTCAGCTGCACGCGATTCTCACCCAAGTACTGCATGTCAAGAAACTCACCGCGCTTGCCTTGGCACAGCTGCATAACATCGCCGACGTATTCTTTTGGCACCATGACCGTCGCGGTAACGTAAGGCTCCTCGACCATTTCGATCTTTTGGGCTTCCGGCATTTTAGACGGATTGTCGATTTCGAAAACTTCGCCATTCGTTTTGGTAATACGATAAATAACGCTTGGCGCAGTGGTAATCAAGCTAATATTGAATTCTCGTTCGATCCGCTCTTGGATGATCTCCATGTGTAGAAGTCCCAAGAATCCGCAACGGAAACCAAAGCCAAGTGCTTGGGAAGTCTCCGGTTCAAACTGCAAAGACGCATCGTTGAGCTGGAGCTTTTCCAACGCATCACGTAGATCGTTGTACTCGTTTGTTTCGATTGGATACAGACCGCAGAATACCATCGGGTTAATCTTGCGGTAGCCAGGTAGCGGTTCAGAAGCAGGGCGATTCGCATCTGTAATGGTATCCCCTACACTGGTGTCTCCCACTGTTTTAATGGAAGCAGCTACGTAGCCTACATCTCCAACCGTCAGCTCTTCTACTTGCGTTTGACGTGGAGTAGATGTTCCGATTTCGGTTACCTCAAACGACTTGCCCGTCGCCATCATCTTGATTTTCATACCCTTTTTCAAGGTTCCATTGATGACACGAATAGAAGCAATAACGCCACGATACGCATCAAAATAGGAGTCGAAAATCAAGGCTTGCAGAGGTGCATCTGGATCTCCCTCTGGAGCCGGTACTTTTTGCACAACCGCTTCCAGTACTTCTTTAATCCCGATACCCGCTTTGGCAGATGTCAGAACCGCGTCGCTGGCATCCAGACCAATCACGTCTTCAACCTCTTGCTTCACGCGCTCAGGTTCTGCGCTCGGCAGGTCGATTTTGTTGATAACCGGAATGATCTCCAGGTCGCTGTCCAACGCCAAATAGACGTTCGCCAATGTCTGGGCTTCGATCCCTTGTGCCGCATCCACTACGAGGATAGCCCCTTCACAGGCAGCCAAACTGCGGGATACTTCATACGTAAAGTCGACGTGCCCAGGGGTGTCAATCAGGTGGAGAATGTATTCTTCACCGTCATCAGCTTTATAGTTCAAACGCACGGCATTCAGCTTAATCGTAATCCCGCGCTCTTTTTCCAGCTCCATCGTGTCAAGAAACTGGGCTTCCATCTCACGGGCGGTCAAAGCACCGGTCAGCTCCAAAATGCGGTCTGCCAGCGTCGACTTGCCATGGTCAATGTGGGCGATGATGGAAAAATTTCGTATCCTTTTTTGTCTTTCACGACGATCCATGTGTTGTTCGTTCCCTCCCACGCGAATCCATTCAAACGTTCAGATTGCGCCTCGCAAAAAATACACTAACAGTAATTATAACAAACCGATGATATAAAGAGCAACCAAAGAGAATCGGGCATTTGCCTCCTTTTTCTCGTATCCAAACTTTTCCTGTGCTAAAGTTGTTATTAGCATGGAGGTGGCTAGGCATGAATCTACAGCAAGTCGATTGTTTGGGCTGTCGGTTGGCCCATGGAATCGAAGAAGTGCATATCGTCTATGAAAACGAATGGGTGGCGTGCCTCTTGGATATCGATCCGTTTTCGGAAGGTCACATGCTCATTCTCCCGAAACAACATTTCGTAGATTGGACAGACTTGGATGAGCCTACGATGCAGAAGGTATGCGAGGCAGTCACATCTTTGTCCCACGCCCTTAACAAGTTGTATAAGCCCGATGGAATTACGATTTGTCAAAACGGCGGTGATTTCAACGAGCTGACTCATTTTCACATGCACGTCATCCCTCGTTTCCATCATGACGGCTTCTCGTGGAGTGATCCGCTGCATGAACACGGAGCTGCGAACCGCTTGGCCGCTACACGTACAAAAGTTGCGGAAGTATTAAACGATTTCTTAGGCGATACTACCGTGAACACAAAGAAAGAAACGGAGAATGATCAAAGTGAACAGCGTTGACTCTTGCTTGCATGGCTTGACGATAGCGGATATTCCCGGACTCATTGCCTTATCTGATTCCGTAGGCTGGGATTACGACGAATCGGAAATTCAAACAATTCTGTCTACCGGTACCGTATTCGGTCACAAAGACGCGAGTGGCACCCTACTTTCATGTGCGGCTATTATTTCATACGATGACAAGCTTGCGAGCATCGGTATGGTGATCGTCCATCCCTCGTCACAAGGCAAAGGATTTGGCCGCCAACTCATGAAGGCGTGCATGACGTCTGTTTCTACCGATACAACGATCATGCTCATTGCAACTCCAGAAGGAGAGCCATTGTACAAAACCCTCGGGTTCCAGACAGTCGATCGTATCCGAAAGTTTATAGCTGAACGCTATGTGCCTGAAGCACCTCTGCAAAACGAAGCCAATGACGAGTTTGAAATGATGCCAATGAAGTTGGACGATTTCTCGAGCGTGGTTGAATTGGACAAAGCAGCACTCGGTAGCAGTCGCTCTCATTTTCTCGAAACGCGCATGAGACAAGCTACTACCTGTCTGGTAGCCAAAAAGCACTCAGGCAAAATCATTGGGTATGGCTTCGCCGTTCAAGGCCCGGTCAACCTAATCGCGGGACCAATCGTCGCAGAAAATGCCAGCATAGCTGAACACATCCTGTACAAGCTGACACAACATCATACCGGGCGTGTGCGGATAGATGTACCAGATGGGCAAACAGCATTTCACACTTATTTGGAGCAAAACGGCTTCACACAGGTTTCTCATCCCCCAGTGATGGTTGCGAATACGGATAGCCTGCCACGCCGGGCTGGGACGTACTGGGCGATAGGTGCTCAAATATACGGATAGACATGAACAGCTAAAAACGGACCTTCTATTAGTGAAGTGCACCCCTTAAAGTAGACATTGGAAAAACCCCTACGGTTTACCGATGA
>NZ_JBEAES010000061.1:0-16471 GCF_050477165.1 Brevibacillus sp. FIR094
CCCACCGTTAGGTGGGCGGGCTTTTTACACTGTCTACTCAAAGGGGATATTATCAGAGCATTACTTTCCTCCAGGGCTTTCCCTCAACAATAGATAACCAACTTCAATTACCTACTGATGATTCCTCGTCTTATACAAAAGATAGACAAAAAACGGCGCTCCAATCGCTGCGGTAAAAATCCCAGCTGGTAGATCATGCGGTAAAAACACCGTTCTCCCAATCAAATCAGCCAAGACGACAAGCATCCCGCCCAAAACAGCGGAAGCCGGCAACAAGTAACCATACGCAGAGCCAACTAGCCTACGAGCAATGTGTGGAGCCATTAAACCGATAAAACTAATTCCTCCTGCCACACCGACCGCAGCACCTGCTAGTGCCACACTGATCGCAATCAAGAGCAATCTCTTTTTATCAATCGCTACGCCAATGCCTTTGGCCATATCATCACCCAGCTCCTGGGCATTCAAATAACGAATTTGGAAAATCGTAGCCACGAGAAACAAAAGGGTCCACGGAAGCAACGTCATGACATTTACCCAAGACATACCGTACACCGTTCCAGTCATCCACCCGAGAGCGTTTGATGCTTTGTGAGTTTGGGTGATCACCAGGAAAAAGATCGTTAATGCCCCCATCCCCGCTGATATACATACACCGACAAGCGCGAGGCGAAAAGGTGAGACTCCCTCCTTCCACGCAGTGAGATACGTAAGCGTAGCGGTTAACAATCCACCAATCAAGGCCACCAATGGCATCCATTGCACACTTACATCTTTTGCGAATGTGATAAATGCTACCGCCGCTGCCGTCGCTCCCGCTGTAGTCCCGATCAAATCAGGCGAAGCTAACGGATTTCGCACCAAGGACTGCAAGATGGCCCCCGATACCGCCAGGGAAGCCCCTACCATGACTGAAACGACAACGCGAGGCAACCGCCAATCGAGCACGATCAATTCATTCTGTTCACTGCCCGCTCCCACAAAAGCTTTGATGACTTCCCACACAGGAATATGCAAGCTTCCTAAGCCAATACTCAATACAATCACAACAGATAACAGCAAAAATAGTATGAAATTAATTCCTAACGCCCGCTTATCTACATGAAACGAGAGCGCCGGCTTTTTGGTCCGAATGACTACATGTCTATGCATACGCCCTCCTCCTGACCAGCGGGATGATAAAGGCCACTCCGATCATGGCGGTTGCTACGCCTACTGGTACTTCCAAACGCATCGGCATCAATACAAGGCGAGAAAGCAAATCAGCGCAAACCAGAAAAGCTCCGCCAAAGACAATCGAATAGGGAATCAACCATCGATGATCAAGGCCGACTAAAAAACGACAAAGATGCGGGATGATGATGCCCACAAATGCAATCGGTCCGGCAAGCGCGACACTCCCACCTGCCAAGAAAACCACGATCAATATCGCTGTAGCTTTTACCAAGATAATCTTTTGGCCCAGGCCAGTCGCTACATCATCACCGAGTACCATCAAGTTTAACGAGCCGGTCAGTAGCATAGCGCCTAACCAGCCTACTAGTAAATAAGGAATGATCATAAAAAAATGATCGAGCTGTCTTCCCTCCACAGAACCAACTAACCAGTAAAAGGCCTCTGTCATCGTCTTTTCTTGCAGCAGCATAAACAGAGAAGTCACAGACGAAGCAAAAGCGGCAACCGCTGCACCCGAAAGTGTCAGCTTAATCGGAGTCATACCTCCCCGCCCAGCGGAAGCCAGCCCGTATACGAGCAGAGCAGTCACACCCGCTCCGATAAAGCCTGCCCACATCATTTGTGACACTGGGAATTGCGAGCCAAAAACAGCAATCGTCGTCACAATAGCTGCTGCAGCTCCAGCGTTCACACCAATAAGAGATGGGGAAGCCAAAGGGTTGCGAGTCAACGCCTGCAACAAAACACCTGCTACAGCGAGGCTGCTTCCCACCGCTACCGCTGTCAGTGTCCGCGGCATGCGGGAAGTCGTAATTATCAAATGTTCCTCTGAACCGGAAAATTGGGTGTATGCCTCTACTGCAGTAGTGAGCGAATACCGATTGATTCCGAAAAGGATACTAGCTACCATCACGACTGCCAGGACGACGAGCCCTACTATGAGTACAGTAGTCTTTTGCAGTCGGCTGGACAAAATCACATTCACGCCTGTTCCCTTCTTTCCGTTACATTCTACCTATTCTGTCTATTCGTTACATATGTATGTAAGTTTCTCCCACTAATCAGTCTAAGCTTGCGAATAGGGCTAGTCAATGATATTGATTTTTATTATCGCTATTGGAAAATTCAGCACAAAAATATCTATAGTTTTCCTTTGATTCCAAAAAATATATTGACACATTGTCATATAAGCATATACAGTAGTGAAGAAAAAATGATAATCATTATCAGTTAAAAGGGGGATTTTCCATCATGCGCAAAACTTCCCTGCGTTTGATGCTCGGGGCTATGCTTTCCGCTGTAATGCTCGTAACAGGTTGCGGTGGACAGGCAACGTCTTCATCCAGCTCATCTTCTTCTACTCCAGCTGCGTCAACAACTACACCAGCACCTGCACCGGCAGCGTCTGAAGAGAGAGAAGTAAAACACTTTATGGGGTCAACAAAAATAAAAGGGACTCCTCAACGTGTCGTCGCTCTTACCAGTGAAAGCACAGAGGCTGTTCTCGCATTAGGGATTACGCCAGTTGGGGCTGTCATGAGTGGCCTCGGTAAACCTGGTGACCCATGGCATCCACATATTAAAGAGAAAATGAAGGATGCAGTTGAATTGGGTGACGAGAACCAACCAAACGTTGAACTAATCGCCAGCCTGAAGCCAGACCTGATTCTGGGAACAAAAGGACGCCAAGGGCAAGAAAAAGTATACGCTCAGCTTTCCGCGATTGCTCCAACCGTCTACTCCGAGGATCTCGTAGGTAGATGGAAAATCAACTTTGCCCTATACTCCGAAGCGTTGAATAAAAAAGCTGAAGGCGACAAGCTGATGGCTGATTTCGATAAGAAGATTGAGGATGCAAAAGGAAAACTGGGTGACAAGACGAAGATGAAAGTCTCTGTCGTTCGTTTCGTAGCTGGCAAAACTCGTCTTTACTTGAAAGACACTTTCTCTGGCGTTGTTCTGAGCCAACTCGGCCTTGCTCGACCAGCCTCCCAAGACATCGATGAGTTCAAAAAAGACATTCCAAAAGAGCTCATGGCTGAAATGGATGGCGACGTCATGTTTTACTGGATCGGTGATTATTCCGGTGATGGATCTGCCAATAAATACACCGAGGAATGGATGAAAGATCCTCTCTATCAAAAACTGAATGTCGCGAAAAACAATAAGGCATTCCAAGTTGACGAAGTGATCTGGAACGTAGGCGGCGGTATCCTTTCTGCTGAACTGCTTGTTGATGACATCGTAGAACGCTTCTCCAAACTGTAGGCTATAAATAAAGCAGGAGTGGTTGAGATAACCACTCCTTTTCTTTTGCCTGTTGGCATTATTGATCGAGTTCCTTATTTCCAGCAGTATCCTTACTCGGCAGAATCGGATCTATTTGTTCAGGTTTACGCGAATAAGCTTTGTTTGTAACCAAAATCGTCGCACCGATGATGACGATAAAAATGAACACCAACGCAACGATAAAACCAGTTGTCATGCATACACCCCCGACTTTTTTCTAACTCTCATTATAGCTGATTTCCATGCGAGTCAGAACCTTCATACATAACCAATTCATTATGGAATAACAAACTATTCCAAATTTTGATAGGAAAATGGATCCTATATCTCGAATAGTTACGACAACGCTATCTCACTCAAATACTTGATAGACTATGCGGGGGAACTCTGATGAACAAGCTTAATACCCCTTTCTTATGGAAAAAGAAACGCTCAAAAAAGGAAATCACGCAAGTGTTATTTCCAGATCAAATATTAAAAGCATTTTTTCACTTTACGACGGATGCCATCTCGATTAGTGATCTCGATAACAATATCGTCTTGGTGAATCATGCTTTTGAGCAATACTACGGTTGGTCCATGGAGGAGATTTACGCTTCACCGCTCTGCTTCATTCCAGACGAGTATAGGAGCGAGACCAAACAGTTATTTGATGCGGTCAGGAGCATGGGTGTATTACTAACCAATTACGAAACCATCAGGCAGCGAAAAGATGGCACGAAGATGGATGTCATTCTGTCGGCTGCTCCAATCAAAGATGAAACGGGAAAAATAATTGGTGCTTCCTGCATTACCCGTGACATTTCCGACCGCAAAAAAATTGAAGAGGCCTTGCGTCAAACCGAAGCCAAATATCGTCTCCTCATCGATCATACCCAGGATATCGTGACGATTTATGATTTATCCATGCGACGCATCTATGCATCCCCATCAATCGAGCAATTGGGATTTGTTCCAGCCGAGGTTACTTCCCCTAACAATCTGCAACTCACACATCCAGAGGATATCCCTATGTTCAGGGACAAATTTCAAGAAATCATGGCAACGAAACAACCCGTTCATTTCGAGACGCGCTCTATGGATAGGAACGGAAACGAGGTCTCCTTCGAAACACGCGGTATCCCCATTTTAAGCGCGGTAGGAGACGTCCAAAACATCATGTTAGTCTCGCGAAATGTCACCGAACGCAAATACTCAGAGGCCGCCTTATTTAAAAGCGAAAATACGAACAAAATCATCTCAGAATACACAGATGATCTTATTCTGATTACGGATAAAAACGGGGATATCCTCTATCTCTCCCCTTCTCATTCACGCGTAATCGAAACGAGTGAGCATTGCCGTCAGCTCACCTTTGCCGAGATTCATCCTGAAGATCGTCAAACTGTCATTGACCACTTTCATCATTTACTGGTTACCCAAGAACCGAAGATATGCGAGTTCCGTTTCCAAACGAAAAATAACAAATGGATCGTTCTCGAATCAAAGGGTGCCCCCATCCTGACGAAAACGGGAGATTGTGATGGCTTTATCATCGTATCGCGGGATATTACAGAACGCCGAAATAACGAGGAATTATTACGGAAGGCTGAGAAGCTGTCCGTGATTGGGGAGCTGGCTGCTGGAATCGCCCATGAGATTCGCAATCCGCTCACATCCTTGAAGGGCTTTATCCAATTTCTTTATCCGAGCATGAATGATAACCAGCAGTACGCTGATATCATGCTCTCAGAACTGGACCGGATCAATTTTATTGTGAGTGAATTGTTAGTCTTGGCAAAGCCACATAGCATTCAAATCAAGCCTCTTCCGCTCATCCCTTTGCTGGAAAGCGTCTTGGCACTATTGAGGTCGGAAGCAAATTTGAATAACATCGATTTTCGTACCGCATTTGCTTACCATCCGATCATTGCTGGAGAAGAAAACCAGCTCAAGCAGGTCTTTATCAATATCATTAAAAATGCCATCGAAGCGATCGACGGACATGGTGAAGTTCTTATTGCCACCACCCTAAAAGACAATCATCAGGTGCTCATTACCCTCACGGATACTGGCTGTGGAATCTCTGAAGAAATGATTCACAAGCTGGGTGCCCCCTTCTTCACGACAAAAGAAAACGGAACTGGCCTCGGCCTCATGATTAGCAGCAAAATCATGAAAGACCACAACGGCAGCCTGGAAATTAAAAGTAGGGAACACGAAGGTACTGTAGTAGAGATAACACTGCCGATTGTACAGGACCAAATTGGGTCATCCTAGAAAGGTGTACATCCCATTATTAGTGGAGGTGCCCTATGGATTTCACCAAAATGAGCACAAGTGAGTTCGTGGCCAAAATTCGCGAATCCCAAGCGAAAAACCTGCGTAGCAGACAGCATCAGGGCTATGGTCATCCGGAACAGCGTCTGCCCAGCAAGCAACGAGTATAACGAAGCAAAAACCCACCTGCTAGCTCACTGCCGAGCCAGGTGGGTTTTTGTTTGTTATTGTGGATCCTGCTTATTCAGGTTACGATCTCTTTCGGACTTTTGCTTCTGGGTGCCTTGCGTCTTGCTGCTGTGTCCTTGGTTGCCGCCATTCTTCGTATTACGATTGTTTGACATCAGAATCCCTTCCTTTTCATTCTGGTATTCATGCCAAACGTAGTATGTCCCAAACGGCTTATTCATAATGAAGAATTACTTCGCTTCACCCATAAATACTTTCTTTCCATCCTCATACTTGTACACGTATACGGAAGCAAAGTCGTTGTCGCCTTTTTCATTGAATGTTACATTGACGAATTTGCCTTTGTAATCTTTGGTTTTGTGAACAGCTTCCAGCACTTGTTCACGAGTTGGCTTTTTGCCGCCGTTCGCTTTGATCGCTTCTTCCAGTCCGTTCAGCATAACACCCATGGAGTCATAACCAAACGAAGTGAAGATCCCTACTTTGTTGCCAGTCGCGCTCTCGAAATCTGTGATCCATTTCTTGCCGTCTTCGGTAGCACCAATATCACCAACAGTAGAAGTAAAGACTACGTTATTGGCATTTTCCGCACCCGCAATTTTCACCATGTCAGCAGAGTCGTAGCCATCGCCACCCATGAAGACACCCTTGAAGCCTTTTTCACGTGCTTGCTTCACGATGATTCCTGCATCAGAGTAGTATCCACCGAAGTAGATCATCTCTGGATTTTTCGCAAGGATTTGGGTGATGATCGCACTATAATCCTTCTCGCCTGCCGTTACCCCTTCAAAGCCAAGAACTTGTACGCCGTCTTTTTCAAACTGCTTTTTCACTTCTTCCGCAAGACCTTGTCCATATGCAGCCTTGTCATGCATAACGAAAGCCGTTTTTACATTCAATTGATTTTTGGCAAAATAGCAGCCTTAGAGCCTTGTTGATCATCACGCGCACAAATGCGGTGTACGATCTTCTTGCCTTGCTCAGTCAAATCGGATCCCGTTGCGGAAGGAGATACCATTACGAGCTTCTCTTGCTCGTATTGCGCTGCTGCTGTAATCGAAGCACCTGTTGTAGCATGGCCAACCACTCCGACTACGTCAGGATTTGAAATCAACATTTGTGCGACTGCTACCCCTTGTTTCGGGTCAGCTTGGTCGTCTTGCGCGGACAATTCAACATCAAAGCCAAGTGCTTTGAATGCCTCCTTTTTTTCTTTCAATGCATATTCAGCACCAGCTTTTGCTGTGCTTCCGTAATCGGAGTACTGACCAGACATCGGACCAACTACAGCAATCACGAGCTTCTCAGTAGCTCCGCTTGCACCGCCCGTGCTTCCTCCGCTATTGTTGCTCGGCTGTGGTGTCGCGCTTTGTCCACCAGTTCCCGTTCCTCCACCGCAGCCCGCGAGCAATGTGCTCAGAGCAAATGTTGCAGCCAGTATCGACAATGATTTCTGTTTTTTCATAGCAAAACATCCCCCTCTTTATTTATGAGCAAACTATGAATCACAATCTTATTGTAGGATATTTTAGAAAATTTGCAATAGAAATGATTAAAAGAAGAATCAATCAAATAACCTCTCTCGCTGTCTGCTTATAGAGGCGTACATGTGTAGTATGGAGGCAGAAAGCCACTTCTACGAATAGAAGTGGCTTTCTTAATGAGAAGATATTAGGAATTAATTGGAATGCTTAGCTTGTAAGTGAGCGTTTTTGCGTCATACTCTACTTTTGCACCCAATTCTTGGGCAATGAATACGAGAGGAACGAGTACTGCTCCAGTCACTGGACGTGGCGGATTTGCTACACTGGTTTCTTTGCCGTTTTTATAAGCAAAGTTTTTGTTTTCGTACATACGCAGTGCGTACTGGTTGTCTTTGGCAACCAACAAAGATTTGGTCGTGCTATCCCATGCTGCGGTACCACCCAAAGCAATCGCCAATGTGCTCGCATTCACATACGCAACACCATTTTCAGTAACGATTTCTTGTGGGAATGGGAACTCCTTGCCGTTTAGCTGAACCTTGATTTTTTGTTGCTGTACAGGAGCAGGAGCAGTTTGGGCAAATGCAGCCGTTGCCGCTACACTTCCTGTTAGAAGAGCCGCTGTCAGCATCATTGTCGAAAACTTGCGAAGCATAATAAACACCCCTCAATTAATCATGAAATGAATTCCAATTTTGTAAAGTTCGACACAAAACAACTTTTTCCTTCTTTTTTCTTCCATACATTCCCTATGTAATTCTCTCTCCAAACATGATAAGACTAGGAAAAAAAATAAATATCCCACGAACAAATGTTTTTGTGCACAACCTGTGCATAACATTGTGGATAACTTTCGAAAGTGAGGCTTGCCATGGCAGGGGAACGTTTTTTTCTCATTTATCAAGAGGCCAGTGACGAAGAATGCTTATTGACCATTGAACCATACAAAGATCAACAGGAGCTGGCGGAAGCCATCAATCAGCTGCAAGCCAAACAAGTCGATGAGTATACGATCATCAAGGGAAAAAAGATGAAGGCCACACTGAAACTCGCCGTCGATTTGACCGAGGCCGATGAGAATTCTAAGGAATGAATGTTTTCTTTTTAGAGTAGGTTTAGACAAAGGGAATTTGGCAAACATGGTAGTGAGGGCGCGCACTTATGTGTTTGACCTTCATTGACCTTTTGTGTATGATATTGTTACAAAGAGAGGAGGAAGACTAGATGCATATGAATTTAATTCCAACCGTCATTGAACAGACGAACCGCGGGGAACGTGCTTACGACATTTATTCCCGCCTGCTCAAAGACCGCATCATCTTTCTGGGAACCCCAATCAACGACACCGTAGCCAATATCGTTGTGGCACAGTTGTTGTTCCTTCAGGCGGAAGATCCGGAGAAAGACATTCATTTGTACATAAACAGCCCAGGCGGTTCTATCACTGCTGGTATGGCGATTTACGATACTATGCACTTCATCAAGCCAGATGTATCCACCATTTGTATCGGAATGGCTGCTTCGATGGGAGCATTCCTGTTAGCTGCTGGGGCAAAAGGCAAGCGTTTTGCTCTGCCAAACAGTGAAGTCATGATCCACCAACCATTGGGTGGTGCCCAAGGACAAGCGAGCGATATTGAGATCGCCGCAAAACGTATTTTGAAGATGCGTGATCATCTGAACACCATCCTGGCTGAACGCACTGGTCAGCCTTTGGAGCGCATCCAAAAGGATACCGATCGTGACAACTTCCTCTCTGCCGCAGAAGCAGTAGAGTACGGATTGATTGACAAAGTAATCACTTCCGAATCGTCCTCCAAAAAATAAGAGATACGTAGTAAAAAAAGCACTCGTGCCTGGACTACTGGCCGAGTGTTTTTTTGTATGCCGAGCAAACACCAAGAGACTTACCTTGGCTTGCTCGGCTTTCTCGATGAATCATGGTGTTACTTCCATTAACTGACTGACATAGACCGTCCGGCTATGTCCTGGATTTTTTTCCTCATGCACACGGGCTGTTGACGTTTTTTCGTCTACAGCATCGATCCAAACGGCTTGTCCTTCGTACTCTACCTTGATATGGTCGTCGGAGCTCATAATGGCTTGTGCTCTCGTTACATTCATAAGCGGCTCCCTATTGCTCATCTTCAAGGGCTTGCTTGGCTGACGACGCCCCTGTCATCGTGTCTACACTCGTTTCTTCAATCAGGCCGTTCTGGTCGGAAACGATCCCGCCCCCTAGTCCTTCGTTAATCATCCGGTCAATGTCCATGTCAAAGCAATCGCGGCCTTCGTGGCACGAATCACGGTTACTCATATCTCATTCCTCCTTCATGCAATATACATGGTTAGAAATGCCCTGCCCGAAGTGAATTGATACATGGACAACAACAAAAAAAGACACCTCCCATAAGGGAAAAGTGTCTCTCGTAACTCTATTCTTCCTTGCTTACCAGATTCGTAAGGCTGGTGACTGCCTGGGAGGCATCCGGCCCTTCTGCCAAAATGGTAATTTCCGTTCCAGAGCTGATTGCGAGGCTCATGATACCCATGATGCTTTTCGCATTGACCTTCTTGGTGCCTTTTTCTACGAATACTTCCGATGCAAAACGGTTAGCCTCCTGTACGAAAAAGGCTGCTGGACGAGCTTGCAAACCGGTCTTTAACTGAACTACGACCTGCTGTTGAACCATGAATGGACCTCCTTACTTGTAGACTATTATCCTTTAGTATAACATGCATCTACATCGAAATATTTTGTTTTTCTCGTATTTTATCCGCGATTTCGTTAATTTTTCGCAAGCGGTGGTTAATGCCCGATTTGCTCACTATTCCGCTTGGCACCATCTCGCCCAATTCTTTCAAATTGATGTCAGGATGAGCCACTCGAAGCTCCGCGACCTCTCGCAGACGTTTTGGCAAATTCTCCAATCCCATCTCTTGATCGATGAGCTGAATATTTTCCATTTGTCTCGTGGCTGCATTCACTGTTTTGTTTATGTTGGCGATCTCACAATTGTGTAATCGGTTTACCGAGTTCCGCATGTCCTTTACGATTCGGACGTCCTCGAAATACAGAAGCGCCTGATGAGCCCCAATCAAGCTCAAAAACTCTGTAATCTTTTCGCCTTCTTTAATATAGAGAACATACCCTTTTTTCCGCTCGATGCACTTGGCATTTAGTTTATACCGATTGGCGATCTTGGTCAATGCTTCGCAAAAATCCTGATAGGAAGTGAAAATCTCCAGATGATAGCTGGATGCCTCTGGATGATTCACAGATCCCCCCGCCAAAAAAGCCCCCCGCAAATAAGCAGCGCGGCAACAGGACTTTTTCACGATCTCTGGAGCGATTCCTGGAATAAACGATAGGCTTTGATCCATTATCCCCAAGTCTTGCAAGATCTCATTGGCCTTATTCGGAATACGCACAATGTAGACGTTGTTCTTTTTCAAACGCATTTTTTTGCGAACCAGCAGTTCAGCGTGTATCTGAAACAACCTCTTGATTAACGTATAAATACGTCGGGCAATCGCCGCGTTCTCTGTCGTCACATCCAGCACCAGTCGTCCGGCTCCAAACTGCAGACTTCCATTCATCCGAATCAAGGATGAGAGCTCTGCCTTGCTGCAGCAATCGGCACCCTCCGTCATGGTAAGCTCTTTTTTGGTATGCGCGGCGAATGACATCGACTTCACTACTCCTTCTCTATCTTCAGCAACTTCCGTCTTCGTTTGACGAGTGACACAACCTGCTTGCTGACAGCGTGTGCATCATGACGTAGGTATCCATCCTCAAATGTGACTAACGGTCTCGCCACCACATGCAGACCGAGTTGGCGCAATTGCTTTAAGTCACATCGGACAGGAGCTGCTCCTTTTTCCGCGTATTTGTCCAATACATGGGTAGGCAGCTCGGCTGAATTGACAATGATCGTATCCAGAAATGATCTATCTACATGTTCATACATGACATTCACGTGCCTGGATGCAGAAAAACCGTCTGTCTCCCCCGGTTGTGTCATGACATTACAAATGTAGATTTTCGGGGCTTGTGCGCGTGTAATCGCTTCAAATAACCCGCGTACTAATAAATTGGGCAGGATGCTCGTATACAAGCTACCAGGCCCAATCAAAATGGCATCCGCGTCGGCAATGGCCATCAGGGCTTCTCTCAGAGGAACAGCGTCCTCCGGATCAAGGAACACCCGCTTGATTTCTTTGCCAGTCAACGGTATTTGGGATTCTCCGATTACGAGAGATCCATCTGTCATTTCCGCTTTCAACTGAATTGATTGCGTGGAAGCTGGCAATACATCTCCACGCACTGCCAAAACCCCGCTTAGTGTTTTGACTGCGGTGACAAAATCTCCAGTGATTTCATTCATCGCTGCAAGTAATAGATTTCCCAAATTATGCCCTGCTAATCCCGTGCCTGTGGAAAAGCGATATTGCATGACTTTTTCCATCAACGGCTCTGTATCGGCCAGAGCAGTCAAGACGTTTCGAATGTCGCCAGGTGGAAGCATATCCATTTCTTCTCGCAAACGTCCAGAGCTTCCCCCATCGTCTGCTACCGTAACAATCGCCGTGATATGCACCGGCTCGTGCTTCAAACCGCGTAGAAGGACGGACAAACCCGTTCCTCCGCCAATAACGACTACCCGTAATGGTCTTGACTGTAGCCTCCCGACTCCCTTAGTAGGCATATGTCACCTCATTAGTTCTAATACACATACCACAGGTGGCTTTTTATGCACGCTTCAGTCTTTCCTGCCATCTTATGCTCATTTGTTCTTTTCCATGTCTCGATGACTGACACGGACAGAAAAATCTTTGCCAAAGGTTTCTCCCAAATGTTCTGCAATGGCGACCGAGCGATGCTTGCCACCGGTGCATCCTATTCCTATCACAAGTTGACTTTTTCCTTCTCGCTGGTAATGCGGCAGCGTGTACCCCAAAAAGTCTGTAAGCTTTTCTAAGAATTCTTTTGTGTCCTTGTGTTGCATCACATACTCTGCCACGTCTGGATCACATCCTGTTTTCGGACGCAAATCCTCCACATAATGCGGGTTAGGCAAAAAACGGACATCGAACATCAAGTCAGCATCTATTGGTGCGCCGTATTTGAAACCAAACGACAAAACATTAATCGTAAGTGGTGATCCTTGTTGACCGTATTGGTTGATGATTTTTTCTCGAAGCTGAACTGGCTTCATTTGACTCGTATCGATAATCTGATGCGCCCAGCCCTTCATTTCCTCCAATAAACGGCGCTCAGCGTGAATTCCTTCCAAAGGCGAACCGTTCGGGGAAAGCGGATGTCTGCGACGTGTTTCCTTATAGCGCGAAACCAATGTCTGATCGTTCGCATCCAGATAAAGGATATGGTACGATAATCCATTCATCTGATTGAGGCTCTCTATGGTTACGGCTAGATTTTCAAAAAACTCACGCCCTCGCAAGTCAATCACCAATGCGACTCGCTCAATACTCCCACCAGACTGTTTGACCAACTCAGCAAATTTGGGAATCAGTACAGGGGGTAGGTTGTCTATACAAAAAAAGCCCAGGTCCTCCAAGCTTTGTACAGCAACTGTCTTTCCCGCACCTGACATTCCGGTAATAATCAGGAGATTCATGGCCTTGTCGTTTCCCAATTCCGTCACGCAACTCGCCTCCTACGATTCTGACAATAGCATACCATATTGTCCACCTTATTCGCACCTTTTTGAACCGCTTCCCCTGTTTTTCCAATGACGTCTTCTACAAGCGTACAAGCTTTTTTAGAAAAAAAGATGCGTGACTGAATGCCAGCCACGCAACAATTGTTTATATAGATAAGGGGGTCAATTCATTGTCTATAGATTACTCTTGAATTATTTCACCCATGTTACAAGCAGGTTAAGAGATTGTGACATTTTGTTCCTTTAGCTTTTCATTCAGCTCTTCTACATAGTGTTGAGCAGATTGAGCAGCGATTGAACCGTCTCCAGTAGCTGTCACGACTTGACGAAGCATTTTTTCACGTACATCTCCTGCTGCAAAAACACCTTTTACTTTGGTGTACATTTTTTCGTCTGTCAGTACATAGCCTGCGTCGTTGGTGATGCCCAGTGGACGTACACTTGCAGTCAATGGGTCCATACCTACGTAGATGAACACCCCATCTGCTGGGTATTCTCTTTGTTCACCTGTTTTGGTGTTTTCCAAGAGAACCGCTTGAACTTTGCCTTCACCACGGATCTCTTTTAGTTCTGTATCCCAAATCACTTCGATTTTTTCGTTATCGAAAGCGCGTTTTTGCAGGATTTTCTGTGCACGGAACTGATCACGACGGTGTACGATCGTCACTTTGGAAGCGAAGCGAGTAAGGAATACAGCCTCTTCCACTGCGGAGTCTCCTCCACCAACAACCACTAGCTCTTTATTGCGGAAAAATGCACCGTCGCATACCGCGCAGTAAGAAACGCCACGGCCGGACAATTCTTTTTCGCCTTGTACCCCGAGCAGACGATGCTCTGCACCAGTTGCCACAATAACAGATTTGGTCAAGTATTCCTTGTCACCCGTGATAACGCGCTTGTACGGCTCTTCATCGCGGATTTCCTTGATTTCGCCATATGCATACTCCGCACCGAATTGCTGTGCATGGTCAAACATTTTTGTAGAGAGATCAGGGCCAAGAATGGAAGTGAAGCCTGGGTAGTTCTCGATATCTTCCGTGTTCGCCATTTGACCGCCTGGAATTCCTCTCTCCAGCATCAATGTGCTCATGTTCGCACGGGATGTATATACAGCAGCCGTCATTCCAGCAGGGCCGGCTCCGGCGATAATCACATCATAAATTTTTTGGTCGCTCATACTTGTTGCCTCCTCATCTCACACAGTTCTGTTTCCTTATTTAAATTAATTATAATGTAATAATCTATTTAAAATCAAGTGTCGACAAAACTTTGACGCACTTTGCCAAGGTAGCGGCAGAAATGCCGTATTTTTGAGCTAGAAGGGCTTGTGACTGTTTTTCGTTCGTTATCGTTCCGTATACATATTCTAATGCTGCGACCCACGCTACTTCTTTTCGCACTTGTACACGACTTTGGGCATATTCATGGTGCTTGCGCCATACATCGAGGCACCATTCTCCGGCCTCTTGCTTGCCCTGTGAGAGCAAATAATGACTTATGCCTTCTTCTATACTGCTCTTTTGCTCTTCCGTCGTCGGTGAATCATTCGATCCATCAGGAGTTCCTTCCGGCATGTCTGCACCCATATCAGCCAAAGCCAGCAAAGCCAACTTTTGCAGCTGTTGGTTATCCGTCTGGTAATAAAATTGACGGACCGCAGTTTCAGCTTCATCGTCTCCGATCAGAGACAATGTTTGCAGCACCGCGAATTTCACTTCATCGCGTCCATGCTGCAATGCCCAGAGAAGGGAAGCTCGGATCATCGGGTCTGTTTTAAAATCTTCTACTCCCGTGAATGAAGCCTTTTCCCAAGAAACATCACGTTGGGTCGTATTGTATTGGTAGGGGATCGGTTTTATAGTCTCCCCTTCTTGTTCGTTTTTTACCATTTGAATGTATTGATCTGCGATTCCTGCTTCTGGGTCTAACTGCTTGGCTTTTTGCCACCAACGCAGTGCCTGATCCTTTTTCCCGCTTAAATAAGCTGAGATCGCAGCATAGTGGTACGTGCACGCTTCATGCGGCCGTCCATTTCGCAGCATGCGTTGGTAATGGAAATACGCTTCATCATGCTGGCCGAGCACTCCCATTGTTGTTGCGAGCTTATAGGTATTTTCCGGATGGAACGGAACGACCTTTTTCAGCATATCAATCAAGCTCAACAGCTCTGTCGTTTGATTGTGATGGGAGAGCAAAACCGCCAAATTGCACAGTGCATGTAGGTTTCCTTCTTCCTTATCCAGCGTCTGTTCGATTGTCTCCATCGCCTTCTGGAATTCCCCAGCATAATAGTAGGCGAGTGACAAATTGTTCCACGCAGGCAAAAAGTCAGGATCGGCTTCGACGATTTCTTTTAAGGTATCCAGTGCCTCCAGGAAGCGTCCCTCTTCCAGACTCCGACGAGCTCGTTCATGCTTGCTGTATACGTCCTCTTTTTCACTTGGGAGGAAGTGGCGCGGTGGCATGTCCAGCTCAAAGTAAATATAGTCGAGGAGCTCTTCGGCATCTTCCCGATACGGTCCAGTGCTATCTTCTTGTAAATAACGAACAGCCATTTCTTCTGCCATAGGGTAATCTTCTAAGTTGGCATAGTTGTTCGCCATGTAGAAATACACTTCTGTCATAGATGGGTCCCATTTTTCTATCACTTCATAGAGGACTTCATTTGACGCTTCAAACTGTCCGGTTTCAGCTAAGGCACTAGCCAAATGGCAGTGGCATTCTGCATTCGTCGGCTCCATTTCAACTGCTCGGCGAAATGAACGCAATGCTTTATCATAGTCGTACCGATTCAAACAACGCATTCCCCGGTCAACAAAAAAAGCAGCATCTTGCTTAAAGTCAACAACGGTCGTTTTCTTCAAAATACTTTTGTTATGTTTCATAAAACCTCCAACATCGTAGGAGCTTACACTCCAAGTATCGTACCAGAAGCATCGGCACCCTACAAGCTGACTCGTCTTTTAAAGTGTTCAGCGGATAAAGCAAGAAACACCACTGGCACATAGCAAGTGGTGTTTACGAACAAAAATGGAGCGGACGAAGGGTCTCGAACCCTCGACCTTCGCCTTGGCAAGGCGACGCTCTACCAATTGAGCTACGTCCGCATATCTTATCAACTATTCATATTTTGTCCGATTGAAAAAACTGGTGAGCCATGAAGGACTCGAACCTTCGACCCTCTGATTAAAAGTCAGATGCTCTACCAACTGAGCTAATGGCTCGTACATGGTGGCTCGGGACGGAATCGAACCGCCGACACGAGGATTTTCAGTCCTCTGCTCTACCGACTGAGCTACCGAGCCATATACTTTGTTCGCCACTCTTGAAAAAGAATGGCGGAGCTGACGGGACTCGAACCCGCGACCTCCGGTGTGACAGACCGGC
>NZ_JBEAES010000062.1:0-15544 GCF_050477165.1 Brevibacillus sp. FIR094
AGTGGCCTAACGGCCCGGGTTTTTCTTACTGTCCACTAAACGGGGCCTTGACCACAACAGGCACAAGGGGTTTCGCATATTAGTAAGCAGTCATGTATTGCTCGCGCTCCCAATCGTGAACGCGTGTGCGGAACATATCCCACTCAATTTCTTTCGCTTCAATAAAGTGTACCAATGCGTGCTCGCCCAATGCTTCGCAAATCACCGGATCTGCTTTCAGGCACTCGATTGCTTCCTTCAAAGTAGCAGGTAAGTTCTCGATCCCGTTTGCTTCGCGGTCTTGCTCGGTCATCACGTAGATGTTGCGATCAATAGCAGGTGGTGGCGTAAGCTTGTTTTTGATTCCGTCCAAACCAGCTTTCAGCATAACTGCCAACGCCAAGTATGGGTTCGTTGCAGGGTCTGGGCTGCGTACTTCAATACGCGTGCTCAAGCCTCTGGAAGCAGGGATACGGATCAATGGGGAACGGTTTTTCGCAGACCAAGCTACGTAGCAAGGAGCCTCGTAACCAGGAACCAAACGCTTGTAAGAGTTTACGAGCGGATTCGTGATCGCAGTAAAGCTGCGAGCATGCTGCAAAATACCTGCCAGGTAATACTTCGCTGTTTGGCTCAGTCCCATTACATCGGACTCGTCATAGAAAGCATTTTCTTTACCACGGAACAACGATTGGTTCGCGTGCATACCAGAACCAGCTACACCGTACAGTGGTTTTGGCATGAATGTCGCATGCAGACCGTGTTTTTGCGCGATGGTTTTAACAACCAGTTTGAACGTCAAAATTTGGTCAGCTGCTTGGAGTGCATTTGCATACTTGAAGTCGATTTCGTGTTGACCTGGAGCTACCTCGTGGTGAGATGCTTCCACTTCAAAGCCCATTTTTTCCAACGTCAATACGATATCACGACGGCAGTTTTCACCGGAGTCGAGTGGAGCGAAGTCGAAGTATCCGCCTTGGTCGTTCAGATCCAGTGTAGGTTCGCCTTTTGCATCCAGCTTGAACAGGAAAAACTCAGGCTCTGGACCTACGTTGAAAGCTGTGAAGCCCATTTCTTCGGCTTCTTTCAAGGCACGCTTCAGGATGTAGCGCGGATCTCCTTCGAATGGAGAGCCATCTGGCATGTGGATATCACAGATCAGACGTGCAATTTTACCAAATTCATTGCCCCACGGGAACACAACCCATGTATCCAGATCTGGTACCAGGTACATGTCGGATTCCTCGATGCGAACGAAGCCTTCGATGGAAGAACCATCAAACATCATTTTGCCATCGAGTGCTTTTTGCAATTGAGACAGCGGAATTTCTACGTTTTTAATGATCCCCATCAGGTCGGTAAACTGCAGTCGAATATACCTTACGTCCTCTTCTTGGGCCATGCGCATGATGTCTTCTCTTGTAAACTTGCTCACATTTCTCTCCTCCTGTCTCTATATCGGCTTTCTATCTAGTGGAAGAAGCGGGAAAGCTCTCCACGTATCAATGCACCCTCGCCATGCGAGTGGCATCGCGATACATAATCTGTTGCCTTAGGAGCTGGTGCAGCTCTTTGTCGGACATGTCCTTGCGTTTCTCTTCGGACGTCGTGGTAATCTCTGTTTGTTCCATAGCAGGCTCTTGCATTTGCAGGACTTGCTTGATCCCTGCAATATTCAGTCCTTTTTCAATCAGAGCCTTGATCTCCAACAAGCGATCTACGTCGTTGAAAGAAAAGAGCCTCTGCTTCCCTTCTGTGCGGGCGGGCTGAATCAGGTCATTTTGTTCGTAATAACGGATTTGCCTCGCAGTGAGATCCGTCAGCTTCATGACGATCCCAATGGGAAACAGGGCCATATTCCGGCGAAGGTCATCACTCATGACTTGTCCCTCCTGTTTCGTATTTCTTAGTCTTATTCTATTTTATAACAAAATCCCTGTCAATAGATGTTAGATAATATTACACAGAAAGTTATGTGCAGTTTTTTTACATGAAAAACGGCATCCTCCATCATCTAGAGAATGCCGTTCATTCCTTGCGATTTTATCCTATTCACCAGGTATTTCGAGTAAGCCTTTTTCCAACATCCCGTTCAACGCCGTCAAAATCCCCACTTTTACGTGTGAGTAAGTCAACCCACCTTGAACGAAGCCCAAGTAAGGTGGACGAATCGGGCCATCTGCCGAGAATTCGATACTCGCCCCTTGAATAAACGTACCTGCTGCCATAATCACAGGATCGGCGTATCCGGGCATTTCGCTTGGATACGGAGTGACGTGTGAATCGACTGGTGCTGCTTTTTGAATCCCTTGGCAAAACGTAATCAGTCGTTCAGCACTGCCGAACTCCACGGATTGAATCAGGTCGGTCCGCGGCTCATGCCACAGTGGATTCGTTTTGAAGCCCAGACGCTCCAGCATAGCCGAAGAGAATACCGCTCCTTTTAAAGCCTCTCCCACTACGTGTGGAGCCAAGAAAAAGCCTTGGAACATCTCCAGTAGCGAGTAGAGCGATGCACCACCCTCTGCGCCAATTCCCGGTGCTGCCATCCGATAAGAAGCAAGTTGAACCAAATCCCCGCGTCCTACTATATATCCGCCTGTTTTGACCAAGCCGCCACCCGGGTTTTTGATGAGGGAACCTGCCATAATGTCTGCACCTACGTGCAATGGCTCTTGCTCCTCCGTGAACTCTCCGTAGCAGTTGTCTACAAATACGATCAGATCAGGATTAATTTCTTTTACAACCCGAATCATTTCTTTGATTTTCGCAATGGTGAAAGAAGGACGATCTGCATAGCCTCGCGAACGCTGAATACCAATGACCTTCGTCTTTGGTGTAATCGCTTGTGCGACAGCCACAAAATCAATTTCACCTTCTGGTGTCAATGGCACGTAGCTGTATCCGATACCGTAATCCTTGAGTGAGCCTTGACCTTCGCCGCGCACACCTACTACTTCTTCAAGCGTATCGTATGGTTTGCCCGTAATATAGAGAAGATCATCGCCTGGACGAAGAATACCAAACAAAGAAATCGCAATCGCATGCGTACCTGAGATGATATGGTTGCGCACCAGAGCGGCTTCTCCACCAAACACTTCGGCATAAATCGATTCTAGCGTTGCACGTCCGGAATCATCGTAGCCATAGCCTGTGGATGTTGAAAAATGAAATTCATTGACTTCATGCTTTTGGAAGGAACGCAATACTTTCAGTTGATTCGTATCCACCAAAGCGGAAATTTGACGATGTCTCTCTGAGATCGTCGCCTCCACCTCCATTACGAGAGGGCGAAGCTTTTCTCCATGGGAAAAATATGAAAACATGTGTTACTTACCAACTCTCTTCAACAGTCTCTGGTTTATCCAGGAGGAAAGGAGCAATCCTGCCGTATATCGGATTATCCTTGTTCACACGGACGGTGATCAAGTAGGCCGCTTCCTCTTCATTAAATTCTTGTTCCATCTCTACCCCATCCCGATGCAATAAGGAGAGAATGTCTCCGCGCTCAACAGGAACACGCAGCTTCATCTCATTGAAAGAATGCAGGGCAAATGACTCAATCCGGGTGAGCAGTTGCTCCAGGTCATTTTCCCGCATGGCAGAAATCAGAATCGATTCGTCTGCACGTGGCAAGTACGAGCCCTCTACAAGCATATCTGCCTTGTTGAAAACGACAAGCAGCGGAATTTCTTCTGCTTTTAGCTCGCGCAAAATCTTGTCTACAACTTCCATGTGTACTTGGAAATCAGGGTGATGACTATCCACCACATGCAGGATGAGATCCGCTTCCTTTACACCTTCCAGCGTCGAGCGGAATGCAGCAACCAGACTCGTAGGCAAGTCTTGAATAAAACCAACCGTATCCGTCAATAGCACATCCAATCCGCTTGGCAACTCCAATTGCCTGGTCGTAGGGTCCAAAGTGGCAAACAGTTTGTCTTCCTGCAACGTGTTTGCATTCGTAAGCTTGTTGAGGATCGTCGACTTCCCAGCATTCGTATAGCCGACCAACGCAATCTGGAAGACATTGTTTTTCTTCCGCCGCTCCCGATGCAATTGTCTCGTCCGAACGGTATCCTCTAATTGCTGCTTAAGTTCACTAATCCGCTTGCGAATATGACGACGGTCGCTTTCCAACTTGGTTTCACCCGGACCACGCGTACCGATTCCGCCCCCAAGACGAGACAGCTGTTTTCCTTGCCCGGCAAGCCGAGGCAGCAAGTAGTTGTACTGCGCCAGCTCTACCTGGATTTTCCCTTCACGCGATTGTGCACGCCCTGCGAAAATATCCAAAATGAGCTGCGTGCGGTCAATCACTTTGCAATCGAAAACTTTATCCAAATTACGAGTTTGACTCGGAGACAACTCATCGTTGAAAATGATGACGTCCACATCCAGCTCTTCAGCCCTCTGCGCGATTTCATCAATTTTTCCTGTCCCCAAATACCAGGCAGAATCAACCCGGTCCCGATTTTGCGTAATGACGTCCAGTACTTCTACACCAGCAGTATCGGCCAGCTCATGCAATTCTTCCATGGATAGACGGGTTCTTTCTTCATTCCGGTTATCTAAATAGCAACCAATCAGTATGGCTGTTTCTTTCGTTTTGATCAGATCGTTCACCGATTCACGCCCCTTCATGCACTATCATACCACATTTTGCCCAAAACGTTACGGCAGCGGGTCACGCCAACTGAAATCAACTTGTGTCATGGATTACCTGCCGCTTTCTCTGAGAAAATCTCCTTCACGAAAAGCGGAATCACTTTGCTAATCACTTTGCGGAGTTCTTTCTCATCATATCCATCAGGTAGGACATCCGCCTCTTCCTTGAGGATATCTTCATGAATGCGGAGATTCAGATTTTTCAAGATAACCCCCATGTCTTTTACGCCAAATGTCTCTTCCAGGACACCTTCATCAATCAGTTTGTAGAGAAACTTCTCCACACGCGCAAGCGTCACATACTGCTCTACAAACAACACTTCTTCCGGCTTCGGTTGATTCGGATCTCTCGGTGGCTTTTGACGTTTGACTTCACTAAATACATCCGTGACGATTTTGACAAATAACTGTCGACCAAAACGATCCTGGTAATCGGCATTTTTCACGACGATGCCCTCACCGATGTCTTCATCCCGGAGCTTGCCACCTAGAGCTGTTTTACCGACAAACGATCTGAGATGCTCTTCTCCTTGGTATTCCCCCTGATAAAAAACCGGTACGAGATGCAAGCCAAGTCGCTGCGCTTCCCTTTCCACGATAGCGAAATCCACATATTTGCAGGCAGCGGTATCGTACATATCAAATAAAAAATATTGTTTATCATACTGAGGATATTTGATTTTATGCGGATTCAACCATTCTCCGAAATAAACCATACCCGCCACGATTTTCTCTATCGGGAGCTGTTGTGTCCATTGAAAAAAGCCGTGCAGATTCTCTTCCTCATGCAATTCCATATTTCGAGAGAATGCCCGGATGCTGTTCGTTTCTACGTCGTATTGAAAGCTTGCATTCGCTCCATCAAGCTTTTCTTGAATGATTAGTCTGTATATTTCTTTTGCTCCATCTTGTTCCTCCGCATGCTTGATAATGCTCTATTATGGAATTTCGAACAGGAATCGTTGAAGCAAACAGAACGACCATCACTCTTCGGTCACGGAGTAATGGTCGTTAATCTTTTGGTCTACTTTTATGTGAAATATAGCTAAAGTTTTCTTGAAAAGGGTCGCTGACGATGACGGATATCGTTCTCCTTAGCTTCTCATTATGTTCTAGATAATCACCGTTCATTTATCAAAAGGTTTTAACTCATCTTAAGCATTGTAGCCAAGTTCTGAACGTTTCATTTACTGGAAATCCAGGGAGTCAACCTTCTTTTACTTCTCCCGTTTGTGTATTAATTTGTAGAATAGTATCTACTTCATTATCATAATCTGTTGCTTTGATCTCCCAATGATCTTTCTGTCCATTTGCACTTTTAATAATGACTCCGTTATCATGTTTGCTCTTTAAGTAATTTATTGCGTATTGAATTGCCTTTTTTTCATCCATTTGATTACTTGGATTTTTGCTTTCTGCATTAATTACAAGTTTACTGAGTTCTGCTGAACTGGGGTATGACTGCGCGGACGGTGTCGTTGACCATGTAGATACCATGTGCCCCACTTCGATTTGATCAAATGAAATGTTATTACCCTTGCTATCTTGGAAGACTGCTTCTTCTTTTGGGAAGTACCACTCTGCTTCATAGTTCGTACTGTCTTTCGTCTTAGTTTCATCATTTTCTATGACTAAGAGACGTTTTTTTTCAATATCTTTTTCAATGACGTATCCAGTTAATGTTTGTCTTTCAATCTCATTGTAACTAGTTGCACATCCAGTCATGAGTAATGCTGCTAAAAATAAGAGTAAAGCCTTTTTCATTGCAATCCCTACCTTTACCTTTCTAGTTTCCATTTAATTTTCAGTAAAAATTGCATCTAGGTTAAAATAATCTTCTATTTTACTGATATGAGTAAATACTCCTGTATCAGCACTATGCACTCCAATGGCTGTTCCCCCATAAAATATAGGCCCTCCACTATCTCCGCTTATTTCAGAATAAGTGGCTTGTCGCATGTTTGTGAAGTATTGAGTTTCTCCATTTGGGCTTACTATATTCCCTCTCCAATTCGTAGATTCCAAAGTGCCACATTTCACTTTTCCCATTTGACTTCCTGAAATACACACAGTATCTCCAATGGTTTCGTCCCTTGTCCTCTGAACCTCTGTAATAGTACTGTAGTTTGATTTGCGATTTCCAAAAAGATAATAGGTAGCATCTTCAGAACCTTTGGTTAGTTCGATAATGGCCGCATCCACGCTTCCACCGAAATTAAAATCTGCTGTTCTTCCAAACCTTGCCCCTCCTTGTTCAAACCTATCTCCAACATTATCTGTGCAGTGTCCAGCAGTTATGACATAAAAATTATTATTCTTTTGCGCAGAAAACGCTGACGTACAAGTTCGATTCTCCGTATCATTTTTAATTTTTAATCCTGCCTGAATAGGCCTGAATTTGTCATCTGGACGAGCCTGAGCTTTCCTAACTTCTTCTTCCTTGATATTGAAAATGTCAGCGTCAAAACCTATTTCAGCCAATGCAGCCTTTTCATCTATTTCTGCCATAAGAAGCTTTGCAGCCTTTTTAACTGATGGCTTTTGCTTTACTCCGATGTTAATTTTTTGAGTTGGCAAGTCAACATTGACAGAAACGATAGCCAACCCTTTTTTCTCAAGGCTTGCTGCATTTTGAAAAACATAATCGGCTATTTCGTTTAGTTCTTCCTCAGAGTATTCCGTATAATAGAAGATTAACTTGTCCTCTTCGTACAACGCTTGCAATTCTTCAAGATGATTTTCTACCTTCGTTTTAGCATTGGTTTTAAATCCAATATTAACTACTCCACCTGATTTTTGATCGATATAGATCCCGGCTAATTCTTCTTTAAAATTTTCATCAATATAATCTTTAATAAAAGGAATCTTATCTTTTTGCTGACTGATTCTTTCTTCAAGTTCTTGTTCTTCTTCTACCGTTAAATAAGCACCAAATTTAGAGAGTTTGAACATACTATTGGAAAAATCCTGTTCCGTTAATTCTTCAAGACCCATTTCCTTTCTAAATCTATTAGTGTCATCAATGTCTTCTGCGTTCACATTTTCATTCGCAATAATAGGACCAATGTTCGTTAATGACATGGAAGTAGCTAATACGATTGCAGCAAAAATAGTTTTATATTTATGCAAAACTTCCTCTCTCCCCTCTGTTATCAATCACCATAATAGTAACATATTGGAATTTGGTCAATCTTGTGTTTGCCCATATCATTTAGAGCAGAGTGAATATCTCTTGTTCTTATAAGATAGTTACATGAATATATAATTTTCCATCAATTTCTCTTTATCATTTCTTATATTCCAATTTCCCCTACTTGAATAACATCCATTTCACAACAATCCGCGTAATGACTTGTCCAATTCGATCTCTTGCGTAAAAATTGGCAGATTTTCCGATGTTCCTGAGTATACTTTCTGTATGATGGTCAAGGCAGGTGAAACATGTGAAGCAAGCAGGAGCCATTCCTCAGACTGAGGTGCTCGAATCTTCGAGTAGTAATAATCGCATTCAAGTTGTATTCAATCGACCTGTCAGTGTTAAGCAGCTAAATACTTTACCTGAAATCGTTCGTACCACGTCGAGTTCAAATTTAACAACTGTTTTTGAAGAATTAGAAAGCCTGATTGGTTTACATGAAGCCAAGAAAACGATTTATGAAATTTATGCGCTCATCAAAATGAATAAAGCAAGGGAACGACACGGGCTTAAAATTGAGAAGCAAGTTTTCCATATGGTTTTTAAGGGAAATCCCGGTACTGGGAAAACAACAATTGCACGCCTTTTCGGAAAGATCTTTAAGGAAATGGGTGTTCTAACTAAGGGCCATCTAACCGAAGTGGAACGTGCAGATCTCGTTGGTGAATTTATTGGGCACACGGCACAGAAGACCCGTGATCTTGTTAAGAAAGCCATGGGAGGAATACTATTTATCGATGAGGCCTACTCATTAGCTCGT
The DNA here is from genome assembly GCF_050477165.1 of Brevibacillus sp. FIR094. Lineage (NCBI taxonomy): Bacteria > Bacillati > Bacillota > Bacilli > Caryophanales > Paenibacillaceae > Brevibacillus > Brevibacillus sp. FIR094. The sequence continues at coordinate 8,604 of NZ_JBEAES010000062.1, forward strand.
GGCGGTGAAAAAGATTTTGGAAAAGAGGCTGTAGACTGTCTTACAAAATGCCTTGAGGACTTTGGCAATGATTTCGTCTGTATAATTGCAGGGTACAATGATGAAATGGATACATTCCTTGAATTAAATCCGGGACTGCCTTCACGCTTTCCCGTCCACATCAACTTTGCAGATTATGAGGTGGATGAGTTGATGGATATCGCAATTTTAATGGCAAAGAACAAGGAGTATAGAATCTCTGCTGAAGCAAGCGAAAAACTGAGAAGAAGACTGCTAACAGTAACGAGCGATCCGTTTCAAGTAAATTTCAGTAATGCAAGATATGTACGAAATAATATTGAAAAGGCAATCCGTGTGCAAGCAGTTAGATTGCTCAAAATTCCTGACCCAACTCGTGATGATTTAATGAATCTGAAGTCCGAGGATTTTTCAATTTAGAAACAATAAAATCCCTCATCTTGAGGGATTTTGTATTATACCTAAGTATACTCATGAACCAGGTAAACCTGCCCTATTTTTGCAATCTAAGCCTGTCCAAAGCGAAGCAGAGCGCTACAATTCCAAGCAGTGACCCCGAAAGAAACGGTACGACTTGCTGCAAAGGATGGACGAAGGGTGAAATTCCTTTTACCAAGAATGCGTGGAAAAAGACCGTCACGATACCAAATACCCCCACTCCGAACCAGAACAACCATTTTTCTAAGACAGGTACTTGTCTCATGACGATTTGTCTGTTTTTCCGCGCACTTCGCGCAATGACATACAAAATGGCCAAGCCACCGAAAAGGGTACTGCCGTGCTGTAGCAGCTTGTAAACAGGCACCTTATAGTCGGCGATCGAGATCGTTTGTTGTAAGAACAAGAAGTGGTCTACCATACGCCCACCTTCATGGGTAAAAGCATCCCATGCGATATGACTCAAACTACCGAGTAACGCGGAGTATATAAACACAATTGCCGTTCGCCACGCTGGCATTCTGCTTCCATTGTTTGTGTAGCCCAGCCCTCGTCCAATCCACTCTGGCAAACGTGCAAGCATCGGCTTTTTGACCACGTACTGGTACAAAAACGCTAATAAGATCGCGATGGGCAAATCAACCAGCCACAATCCGTGCATGGTGTGACTGTACACGCTGAATGGCTGCATCCGGAAGAAATACTCAAAATCGGGTGCCATACTGCCAAAAACGAGGGCAGAGAACGAAAACCACTTGCATTTTCGTAACGGCAGAACAATAGCCGGATGAGCAAAAGTAAAAGGCATGCGCTTACTCCCTTTTCGTCATTAGAGTGGCAATAGATTGGCAACTACATGCTTACCGCTTACTTGAATCCCTTTATCCTGTTTTCCGCAATGAGCGAGATCTTTAACGAGCTGCTCAATTAATCGCTTGGCTTCCTGACTTTCCTTTTTCTCCAGTTTTACAGTCAACTGCACGGCATCCCCGGATAATAGAATTCGTTCTGCCTGTCTTTTTTTCGTATCGTAATCATGGTCTTCGATGTAAGCACTTAGACGAATTTCTTTAACTTTTACGCCTTTTTCAGCTTTCCGGTTTTTGGCGTTATCCTTGATGACCTGTTCCTTATAATTCGTTCGATTCACTAACTGACAAGGCGGCGGACTCGAAGCCAAAGAAAGACATACCAGGTCCACTCCCTGTTCTTTTGCCATTTGAAGCGCTTCTTTTGTGGAGATGATTCCGAGATCTTCCCCGTTTACCCCTGTTAATTGTACGACTGCCGCTTTTATTTTTTCATTCAGGATCATCTTGATCTCACCTAACCTGTTCATTCGATTTTCAAGGACATCATTACTTCTCCAAAGAATGTCGCGTATCCTCCCAAAGCTCGTAAATGCAAATCATTTTCATGACGAAGACCAATCGTTTTTGTATAATAGGACAAGGCATTAACTTACGGACGTCGTTAACAGAATATTCATTAGCACACTAATTAATTGGGGGTACTTTGGTGGAGTTCAGTTATGCAACCGCATTAACCCATTCTGCGTCGCATGTAATGAAAATGCATCGGCAAAATGTAGAATTTCTGATTCAAAAATACGACGTCTATCCCGGTCAACCTATACTCTTGATGCGCTTGATTGAAAAAGATGGAATGATTCAAAGAGAATTGGCCCGAAAAATCGGAGTAAAGCCCGCTACGCTTACCGTCATGATTAATCGAATGGCCAAATCGGGACTTGTCGAGCGCAGAGCAGATGAACGGGACCAACGTATCTCCCGCGTTTATCTTACCGACAAAGGTCGGATGGCTACCAAGCATGTCAAAGAAGTATTACGCGTCATTGAGGAAAATTGCTTTATCGGATTCTCAGAGGAAGAAAAGGATGTGTTGCGTGGCTCGCTCGATCGCATGCACAGCAACCTCCAAGCTTTTTACTTGCAAAATACGCAACCCACTTCTGAGTTGTAAAAAGCTTCTTTCCTGGAATAATAATTGAGAAAGGTTTGACAACTTGCCGTGAATAATCTAGCAAAAGAACTTGATTCCACGTCCCTAACCGGCAACAAATCACGTCGGCTGTGGATGGCGGCGATTCTCGGATCGCTTTCTGCGTTTGGCCCACTGTCCTTAGATATGTATTTACCTGCACTTCCTATGCTTGCCGATGATTTGCAGACGAGCACCTCCATGACCCAACTCAGTTTGACAGCATGCATGCTCGGCCTGTCCATTGGTCAATTGTTCGCGGGGCCGATCAGCGACGTACGCGGTCGAAGAATTCCTTTAATTATCGGGCTCATTTTGTATGCGGTCTCTTCCTTTTTGTGTGCGGTAGCTCCCTCTATTTATACGTTCGTCTTGCTTCGCTTCGTACAAGGTCTTGCTGGATCTGCTGGAATTGTTATCGCCCGTGCTACGGTTCGCGACTTGTATTCGGGAACAGAGCTGACGAAGTTTTTCGCCCTCTTGATGCTTATTAACGGGATTGCTCCGATCGCGGCACCTATCGTAGGGGGACAAATCCTCCAATTTACTACCTGGCACGGCGTGTTTGTCGTACTTGGTCTGATCGGCGCTATCATGTTTCTCGTCGTGCTGCTTGCTCTTCCAGAAACATTGCCACAAGATCGCCGCTCCAAGGCGGGAATCGGCAATACACTGACGACCTTTGGTACCTTGCTGAAGGATCGCGTTTTTATGGGGTATGCCATCGCACAGGGCCTGGTGACAGCTGCCATGTTTGCGTACATCTCCGGTTCGCCCTTTGTGTTTCAAAAAATATTTGAAGTGTCTCCACAAACGTTTAGTCTCATTTTCGCGATTAATGGTGTAGGCATTATTATTGCGAGTCAAATCACAGGTAAGCTTGCAGGTAAAGTGAAAGAAACGTCCTTATTCATTGCTGGGATTACCATTGCGGCAGTCGGCGGAATCCTCCTTCTGGCGATGATTCTCCTACAAGCTGGTCTTATTGCTGTGCTTGTTCCCCTTTTCTTTGTCGTATCCAGTGTAGGGATTGTGGGCGCAACAGGATTTTCTCTCGCCATGCAAAATCAAAGCAAGGCAGCAGGAAGCGCATCTGCTCTCCAGGGGCTGCTCTCCTTCATCAGCGGTGGAATTGTCGCTCCACTTGTGGGAATCAGCGGCGAACATACCGCAGTACCCATGGGGATCATCATTGCTCTTTCTACGATCGGTGCTATTATCTGCTACGTAGTCATGGTTCGTCGGAATTCATCAGCGTCCTGATCAATCCACATATTGCAAACGTATGTTCTGTGCATTACAATCACAATATGGGCAAGAATAGTAAGTGGGTTTGACAAGTTGGTCATATGAAAACCAAGGGAGATGTTGACACATGGCATTGCGTTTGATTCCTTACATCGTTTTGAATGGTACTGCGGGTGAAGCGATTAGCTTTTACGAGAGTGCGCTAGGTGCTGAAGTGCTGTTCAAGCAAACCTTCGGTGAAATGCCGGAAAATCCGGAGTTCCCATTACCTCCAGAAGCCAAGAATCGTATCGGACATGCTACTATTCGCGTTGGTGAAACGGAATTGATGTTTTCCGATACTTTTCCAGGACAACCGCATCAACTTGGTGATCAAGTGACCATCTGCATCTCGACCGATGATAAAGAACAATCTCATAAGATTTTTGATGCCCTGCAAGAAGGCGGTCAAGTGCTAATGCCACTGCAAGAAACGTTCTTCAGCCCAGCATATGGCAATCTGAAGGACAAGTTCGGCATCACGTTCCAAATTTACACAAATAATCATTGCATGGAGTAATATGAAAGCCCTGTTCGCTTCTATGGCGACAGGGCTTCTTTATTGATACTTTTTGCGCTTAAGGAATTTCCATCTCAGATTGATGAGAAATGCGCTGATGAAAAAAGATGCGCCAGAGTACCAAGCAACTGAAATTGCAATCATCTCCCACGTATTTTCTTCAGGTTCAGAACTCCAAAATCCATCTATGGAAGTCGAAATGAACATTATGATGGTCGTGGCCACCCATATCCTACGATAAAAATACGTTTTGTAAGCAGCGTCATTACTTATTTCCAAATTCCTCCACCCCACCCGTGCCAGATAATAAAAAAGAACCAGGATCACATGTATCCTGGCTGTTGGTGTTGCTTCGATTACTGTTGGTTGTTCTCCTGAGACATAAGCGATACAGGGCGCTGCGGAGTGAAAGTGGAGATCGCATGCTTGTATACTAATTGTTGCTTGCCTTCGCTATCAATCACAATCGTGAAATTATCGAATGCTTTAATATACCCGCGCAATTGAAATCCGTTCACAAGGTAAATGGTAACCGCGATGTTTTCTTTCCGCAAATGATTCAAGAACGTATCTTGAATGTTGATCGTCTGTTTCATGTACACTACCCCCTAAAAGGACTTGTATGTTATATATTCGGCAATTGTTGAAACTTTCCTGCCAATATTCGCTTGATAGTTTCCACGTTATTCCTCTGCTCGGCCGGATCAGTCATGTCAAACCATTGAATTTCTGCCATGCGACGGAACCAAGAAAGCTGGCGTTTGGCAAAATGGCGCGTTCGCTGCTGTATGTCGTTCACTGCTTTTTCTAGCGTAATTTCTCCATACAGATAAGGGATGAGCTCCTTGTACCCCAAGCCTTGCATGGAGACCAGTGACGCGTCGTAGCCAGCATCCAAGAGCCCCCTCACTTCCTCAACCAGACCCGCTTCGATCATGAGTTCGACCCGGTGATTGATTCGTTCATACAGCTTTGCGCGGTCCATCGTGAGACCGATCATCACCAAATCATAAGGTGAATGCTGCGCCCGCAGCTGAAAGTCGGACATTTTATACCCGCTGCTTTCATAAATCTCCAATGCGCGAATTACCCGCTTTACATCATTGGGATGCAAGCGTTCGGCTGTAATCGGATCGACATTGGCCAGTCTGGCGTGCAGTGCTTCCACGCCTTCGCTGTCAGCCAATCTTTGCAGACGATCACGGAACTCAGGGTCTTGAGAAGTGGTGGAAAACTGAAATCGATGGGTAACCGATTCTATGTACAGACCTGTCCCGCCAACGATAAACGGAAGTTTGCCACGTTGGTTGATGTCAGTAATCAACGCTGCGGCACTTTCCTGAAACATCGCGACAGAGTATTCTTCGTCTGGATTTTTAATATCAATGAGGTGATGCGGTATGCTCGCAAGCTCCTCAGGTTCTGCTTTTGCGGTGCCAATATCCATTCCACGGTATACTTGCATGGAATCTCCGGAAATGATCTCACCGTCGAACTGTTCGGCCAGCTCCAAACTAAGCTGAGTCTTTCCGACCGATGTTGGGCCAATAATCACGACTAGCCTTTCCCTTTGTTGCACGGTCACTCCCCTCCACCTATCTCTTTGTAGCTGTACACGACCTGCTGGCCGCGGGAGCGAAACGGTGTAAAACCAAAGCGCTCGTACATCCTACCTTCTTTTCCTTCTTTCATTACCACACGTTTTCTCGCAACTCGCTGCGCTTCCAAAACAGCCTCCTCTGAAAGAGCATCTGGATTGGCGAGCACCCGGACTCCAGCGATCCCCGACGAGCTTTGTACAGTTATCTCGAACATGGGATCGAAATAAACAACGTCGAAGGAACGTGTAGGCAGTCCTCTTAGTACTTCTAGATGGTTGCCACATCGCACCTCAATACGACGCATGGCTTGCTCTAGTTCTTCCGCATCGGATGACCAGTGCCGCAGTCCATCTTCTACCAAGATGGCTAGCAATCGCTCAGATTCGATGCCAACAACTTTCCCATTTGCGCCAGTCGCGTGAGAAAATACAATTGCATCAGCACCCAACCCCAAGGTTGCGTCAAGCACTTCATCCCCTGGATGAATTTGGCAAGCAACAAGCATAGTATCAGTATCGCCGCGCATGAGCCGCTTTATACGAAAAGCAGATGTATTCGGATGAAAAAAGAATGGTTTTTTCCCGGGCACTTCCAAACGTGCTCCGAGAGCGGAAACCACCAATACTTCTTCTACCCCATATCGCTTGCGCATTTGACCCAATGAAAAATCGCGTCGATTCACAACCTGTAGCCCCAATGTACTAGCCAATTCAGCTGCGTGACGCAAGGTTTCTTCACCAGGCTCAAGTCCTGTCGTAACAATCACGCCTTTGTTCCCTTCCTTACGTCTTCGCCCTTTTTGACAAGAACTGCTGTTCTAGAAAAACGACTCGACGGTTTTTACATAAACGGTAACGATCATATTATTGTAAGCAGGATTAATTTGCCGGTCAAATAGAATCTGAACCAAACTGCTTTCCTCTTTGCTATGACAATCATACCATTTTTTATGAAAGCACGTCGGACTGTAGTATGATTTTCCAGTTCATCACTTTCACCCATGTAAAAAAGACCCGTGAAGTTTAAACTGTCCCCTTTGTAAAGGACACTTTTAAAAAAGTCTAGGCAACGTTAAG
>NZ_JBEAES010000063.1:0-15000 GCF_050477165.1 Brevibacillus sp. FIR094
TGCTTAATTCGCAATGGTGTTTTGATACCTGTCCTACGGACGGGGGTCAGTCCCCACATGTGCTCGGGAGGGCTTTTCATTCTATTAACCAAAACGTCCGCTAATATACGCTTCGGTTTTTTCGTTCTCAGGTGATGTGAAGATTTTCCCTGTCTCATCCATCTCGATCAGCTCACCCATTAGGAAGAAGGCGGTTTTCTCAGAAATTCGCGCTGCCTGATGCAGGTTATGGGTAACGATCACGATCGTATACTCATTTTTTAGCTGCATGACCAGCTCTTCGATTTTCATGGTAGAGATCGGATCAAGAGCGGAAGCCGGTTCGTCCAATAGCAAAATGGTTGGCTGCATCGCGATTGCACGCGCGATACAAAGCCTTTGCTGCTGTCCACCAGAAAGGGAGAGCGCTGAGTCACGAAGACGATCCTTTACCTCATCCCAAAGCGCTGCTTTTCGCAAGCTCGACTCAACCAATTCATCCAAATCACGTCTATTGGTCATCCCGTGAAAACGCGGTGCAAATGCGATGTTTTCATAGATCGATTTGAAAAATGGATTCGCTCGTTGGAATACCATTCCTACCACTTGGCGTAGACTCTCGATGTTTACTTGCGAGCTGTTAATGTCGATACCATCTACAATAATGGAACCCTCTACACGACAAGAAGGAACCAGATCATTCATCCGGTTCAAGCTCCGTAGAAGTGTCGATTTCCCACATCCGGACGGACCGATAAAGGCCGTCACGGAGTTGCGTTCAATATCCATCGATATATTTTTTACGGCTTGCTTTTCTCCGTAGTATACATTCACGTTATTCGTCTGAATGATCGTTTCTTGCATGGTCAGTACGGACATGGCTGCCACCTACCTCTTCTTAGTTTGATCCTGACGTCATCTTTTTGTAAACCCAATTCCCGAACCAACGAGCGGAAAGGTTAAAGAGCATGACGGCAATAATCAGAACAGCAGCCGCGCCATCTGCGACATCACGCGCATCCGGTGTCAGCCCCTCGCTGTTTACCTTCCAAATATGCACGGCCAATGTCTCGGCAGGACGGAACGGGTTCAACGGTGAGGTCGTACTATTCAATGAGAAGTCGGTGAAATCCAGATTCGGTGAAGACATCCCCGCTGTAAACAGCAAGGCAGCTGCTTCCCCAAATACACGGCCAGATGCCAGAATGGCACCTGTAATGATACCTGGGAGTGCTGCTGGAAGGATGACAGACACGATGGTACGCCATTTGGTAATACCAAGCGCAAGACTTGCTTCCTTTTGACTGCGCGGTACGTTGCGTAGTGCATCCTCTGTAACACGAACCAAAAGTGGCAGGTTAAATACCGTCAGCGCAAGTGCTCCACCAAACAGGGTATAGCCCCAGCCAGTCATATTTACGAATACGAGCAATCCAAACAAACCAACTACGATAGACGGAAGGGAAGACAATACTTCTATACTCATGCGGATAAACTGTGTAATCTTGTTATCCGGCGCATACTCAGCCATATAAATGCCTGCTCCGATTCCGAGTGGCAACGCGATCAGCATGGTCAGGACCAGCAAGTACAACGAGTTGAAAAGCTGTGGTCCAATCCCGCCACCCGCATTGACGATATCCGGCGGAGAGGTCAAAAAGTCGAGATTCAGCTTATGCCAGCCTTGCGAGAGAATGAAGCCCAATAGTCCCACCAAGGTACCGATAATCAGTACGGCAATCAGTGTCAAAACAACAGTAGCAGCGCGGTCCATCAGTCTCGCTTTCATCTATTTTGCCAACCTCTTTCTGCCCAACAGGCGCAAAATCACGATAAAGACGAAAGACATCGCCAAGAGCAGCAAAGCCATTGACCAGAGAGCATTGTTATACGGAGTTCCTTGAATCGTATTCCCCATGTTCAATGTAATACCGCTAGTGAGCGTACTGATCGGGTCGAACAAACCGCCTGGCAGCTTCGTTGTGTTACCGATAACCATTTGCACAGCCAAAGCTTCTCCAAAAGCGCGAGACATTCCCAGAACAATGGCCGTCAAACAGCCAGGAAGTGCAGAATGCAACACGACATTCCAAATTGTTTGCCAGCGAGTAGCACCCAGCGCGAGCGAAGCGTTGCGCAAATCTTGCGGAACAGCCTCAATTGCATCTGCTGCCACACTCGTAATAGTAGGCAAAATCATCAGGGCAAGAACGAGTCCCCCTGCTAATAAGCTGAAGCCAAGAACATCAAATTGTTCGCGAATAAATGGAACAAGCAAAGTTAGTCCAACATAGCCGTATACGACCGAAGGGATACCAACCAACAGCTCGATAACTGGCTTCAACACTTTTTTCCCGAATCCTGGAAAGATTTCTGTCATAAAAATAGCGGCGCCGATTCCGAGTGGCGCTGCAATCAAAGCAGCCAGTGCCGTTACGAAAAAAGAACCAAGGATAAAGGGCAACACACCATACGCGGATGGCTCACCTTCTGGGTCCCATTTGTCATGAGTTAAAAATTCTTTGAAGCTTACTCCATCGACGAAGAACGTCGACAGCCCTTTTGAAGCAATAAAATAAGTGATCGATAAAACAACAATAACGAGCAAACCCGCACAAATCATCGCGATGGTTTTGCCAGTAATATTCTCTGTCTTTTGACGCTTGTTCGTTGTCAGCATTTTTTGCGCAATCATCGATTTACGCTCTGTATTTACCCCTTCAGTACGATGGCTCATGTTCTCCCTCCTGGAAAGAAAACGACTGTACGCAAGCAAAATGAGGGGAAGGCCCCCCTACCCCTCTATTTTGCTGTTGACGATAACGCTTATTTTTGTGCTACTTTGCCTTCTGCATCACGTTCCACTTTCATATCTGTGATTGGCAGGAAGCCCAATTCTGTTACAGTTTTCTTTTGTACTTCGTCAGTCAGGATGAAGTCCAGGAACGCTTTTGCATCGCCAGTTGCTTCACCTTTGGTGTACATATGCTCGTACGCCCATACTGGATATTTGTTCGATGTAATGTTTTCTGCGTTTGCTTCCACGCCATCCAATTTCAGAGCTTTTACAGAGTCATTGAAGTAGGACAGTGCCAAGTAACCAATTGCACCTGGTGTCTCAGCAATGATTTTGCGAACAGTACCGGAGGAATCCTCCGTGATACCTTCCGCTTCTTCTTTGCCATCCAACGCGAATTTGCTGAATGTCGCGCGAGTTCCGGAAGATTTCGGACGGTTAACCAGCGTGATCTTCATGTCTTCGCCGCCAACTTCTTTCCAGTTGGTGATTTTTCCAGTGAAGATGTCGATCAATTGTTGCTTAGTCAAGTTGTCCACTTTTACTTGTGGGCTTACCGCTGCTGCCATACCGACAACCGCTACTTTATGATCTACCAGTTCGTTTGCTGGAATGCCTTTTTTCTCTTCTGCAAAAATATCGGAGTTACCAATCGTTGCTGCACCGCTTGCTACTTGGCTCAAGCCCGTGCCGCTTCCTCCGCCTTGTACTTGAATTTGTGCGCCTGCATTTTTTGCCATAAAGTCTTTGGCCGCTTGCTCGACCAGAGGCTGTAAAGCGGTAGAACCCACTGCTGTTACAGGTTCACCGGAAGTTTTTGGTGTCGAACCAGAGTTGCTTTGCTCCTGAGCTGGTTTTTGCGCTGGTGCTGGTGTCTGTGCAGTGTTGCCACTTCCGCACCCCGCGAGTAATGCCCCTACACATGTCAGCGCAATAAACATTTTGCTGAGTTTTTTCATTGGATGAAAATCCTCCTTAAAAGGTTCGGTTTGTTTTTTTCTCTCTTACAAGTACAAACTATACAGCGGGAATGTTGTCGTATTATGTTGTGAATGTAAAGCTTTCTTAAAGATGCGGGGATTCCTGTTGTAAAACGGCGCAAGCGTGGGAATACTGTCCCTATTCTTTTGGTGGGGGTGTCCATGTGGAACGGCTGGCCTTGCTTTTTGTGATTATTGGTGCCCTGAACTGGGGATTAATCGGGTTATTTCAATTTGATTTAGTCGCAAGCTTGTTTGGTGGAGCGGAGTCTATCGTAAGTCGAATCGTGTATACGCTGGTAGGCTTGTTTGGGGTGTATGCCATCAAGTTTCTTTTTACGGATCGGGAAGAAACGCCAACATAAAAAATGATGTCCCGATGTCCGGCTGTTGGGGAGAGGAGGAAACAGGAGAAAACGCTCAGCTTCTTGTCCCACCCGCTGAGGGATTCACTGCCCGTCTCCATGAAAAAAAGCGAAACCCGCGTCCAAAGTGGTCCATTCAAGAGGTGTCTCAGAGGTGGACGCTAAAAGCTTGTTTCGCTTTTTTTCATTACACCTCGGTCGGTGTACCAAAGATCTTCGCTTATTTCTCCTGTTTCCTCTACGAGCTTTCAGTGTTCCCCCAGTTTTTAAAGCCTTAAAAGAATGAAGAATGTAGTCAGTAACGCAAGAGGAGAATATTTCCAGACGTAGCGACTTGTGGAGTCCTACCGAGCGGAGCCTGGAGCCTAGACTGGAAATATTCTTCTCCTCACGACAGCCACTATACGAGAAAAAAGCGGCACTTCCCGTTAACAGGATGTGCCACCTTTATGGTGAAGATTAATTGTCTCGTTTCAGTGGCTCGGTGAGATCTACGTGCCCCATCAGCGTTTCTACTTTCTTGCCATCCTCCAAGAAGACAATTTCCTTTACTTCCGAGAACTGAAAGAATGTATTCTTCAACGCATTCAAAGCCATCGTCTCGCCACTTGACCCCATGTTGAACTGATTCTTGCTATCCGCATCAATCGTCAGGGTTCCTTTATCAAATGTGATCGAATGGTACTTGAAGTCTTTCCACAGTGGAATGTGCACGTCTGGCTTTACAGGCGTCTCCAACAGGGCAAGTGTCTTTTTGTACTTCTCGATATCTTCTGCAAACGTGATCTCTTGCTCTTCCTTTTGCAGCTCCATCACATTATTATCCGAATAGTAAACGGTGACCATTTGCTTTTTCAGAGTCGGCTCAGTTGTCGATGGATCAGTGTTTGAACCAGATGGCTGTTCTACTGGTGTGGTTGGCTGTGGTGTTTCTGTCGCGTTTTGCCCACATCCGGCCAAAAGCAGCATTACTAACGCTGCCATCCAGATCACTCGACTTTTTTTCATCGTGAAAAGCCCCCTTACTGATAAGACTCGTAGTATTCACGAATAGCCGCAACAATGGCTTTCGCGATTTTATCTTGGAATGCCGGATTCGTCAGCTGCGCGTTCTCCTGTGGATTGGAGAGGAAGCCTGTCTCGGTCAACACAGCAGGCATTTTCGTGTTTTTGATCACATAAAAGCCACTCTGCTTGACGCCTCGATCCGGGAACTGCGTTGCCCCACGTAAATGTTTATGTACTACTTGGGCAAAGTCTTTACTGTTTTCATTATAATAGAAAGTTTCTGTTCCTGCAGCCGTCGGTTTCGGGAATGCGTTGGCATGAATAGACAAGAACATGTCGGCTTCTAACTCATTAGCAAAAGCGGCACGCTCTGACAGTTCATAAAACACATCTGTCGTGCGTACGGGAACGACTTGAAACTCTGGATATTGCTTCAGCAAATCCACTATCTTATTCGAGACAGCCAAGTTGTAATCTTTTTCATTGTTGCCAGCGGAGCCCTTCGTGCCTGGGTCTTTTCCTCCATGACCGGCGTCAACGACGATCAGGTAGCCTGTTTTCTTCGGTTTTGGCGTCAATTTTACTTCGATACCGTCTTTCGTGTAAGCCAGCTCATACGTGCTCTTTTGGTTCAGCTCAATAACAACGCGGACCGTGTCAGGAGATGCACTGTATTGGCTATAACGTAGGTCAGCAATCAGAGGTTCTTCTTTCGCTTGTTCTGCCTGATTCTGTTCATCAAAATCTGAATCTCTGTCTTGGTCTTCATCATCAGCTGAGGCTGATTCCTCGGATTCACCTACACGATCATTTTTCTCGTCTTGACGTTTTAGATCTTCGACTAAATCATCATCCAATGCTGTTTGTGGGAGATCCAAGACGATCCGGTGAGGACCTGTCATCACAAAGGACTGAGGAATTACAGGTATGGTCGTTTCAATACGAACACGGTCGCCGTCCTTAGATACATCTTTCAAAACATTGAGGCGATCGATCTCAACCTCATTATTTTTCTTGTCCCACGCAAATGACCCTCCAAGCTCGTCCTCCAATTGACGTAATGGGAGGACCAACTGATCATCAATTGTCATCCCGCGCTCAGGTCGTTTCCATGCAAAGTCTTTTTGTCCCACTTGCTCAGCTACAGCTTGTGCGGACGCGTACATCGTGTCTTCCACTTGATACAGCTTGATCGGCTGAGTTGGTGCCTTGCCATTCAGCTTGACCTGTGGTGTTTCGTTTGCAATGACAGTTCGTGTGCTGTTGTCCCACCCGACTGTAACACCAAGGGACTCCCCGACAAAACGCAGTGGCAGCAGCATACGCTTTTGTGAAATAACAGGCGGCGTATCGAGCTTCACTTGTTTGCCGTTCAACATTGCCGTACTGGAGTCAAGTGTAAGGGAGAGCTGCTGCGTGCCTCTGGAAATGACAGCTGTTCGAGTAGCGTCATTCCAATCCACTTTTGCACCTAGCCCTTCGGCGATGACACGAACGGGAACCAACGTGCGTCCATTCTTGATGACTGGCGGCACTTCAGCATTCACTGCTTGTCCACCAATCATGAGATTGACAGCTTCCTCTGAGGCACTGCTTGCTGCAACCGCCCAACCGGGGATTAGCAGTAGAACCAGCAATGCAAAAAGCAGAGGGTAAAATCGTCTCTTCATCCTGACCTCCTCCGTGATGTCTGTTTTCTTCGTTATGTGGCGTCAGCCAATGTGCAACGTTCACCATTCTATTAGACGCTAGATGATCTGTAAAGTTTATAGTCTTTTGGTACCAAAATGAAAAGACCGCCTCCACAAGCCCTCGAGACAGTCTTTGCAACTAATCATTTGTTATCGAAAAAATCCCCTTCTCTCTTGCCTACTTACTTCTTGAACCGGTTTTTTTATCATGTTCAAGCCCCCGTTGGCAAGAAATTGCTGGATCAGCGAAAGCACAGCTGGATTCGAGAGCACTTTAATGGAGTCGGCTACTTTCGGATTTTTTAACTGGGGAATAGCATCGCCTAGATGAGGTAATAGCGGCAGTAAATCTTCAATAGAAATAGCATGCTTTTGTGGTTGGGGTACAGCTTCCACTTGAGCGGCATTCCGTCGTCCTCCAAACAGCAGACCTCGCCGTTCTCCTGTACTTCTTGGAGGTGCTTGTTTGAGACGCCCCAGTGTATTCTTCATATCCTGTAGCTCCTGTCGCACCTGACTCATTTCTCTCATCATTTGAGCATTGTTTGCATGCTGTGTATCCGCAAGTTTGTTGATCGATTCTAGCAAAGGGTTCCTGGGGATAGCCTGCTTCTTTTTCGCTTTCATTTTCTCAACGATAATCCCACCTCCCTCCTCACTCTCCCCCCTTATCTAAAGCGTTTTTTTATATTATCCAAATCCTTTGCAGTGACACCTTTTTTCGAAAGCTTATTCAACAGGCTTCCGACATTTTCTGTTTTCTGCATTTGACGAAACTGCGCAGCATACCCGTTAACCTCTTGCTCGGTCAATTTTTTCCCTGACTTTTTGGCCATTTCACGAATGACTTCCTTGATTCCCGCATCTGTCCTCAGCTTTTCCTTAGGAATGGATTTTACAATGTTGAGCAAAGAACCAATATCCATCAATATCCCCCCTGGTTGCAGTTAGTTCCTTTTTACTCTATGTAGCCAAGGGAGTAATGGATTGGTCATTTGTCCATGAGATAGAAAAAAAGAAGAGGTCATAAAAACCCTCTTCTCATCCGTGTTTTGATTATGGAGTAATATCTGCGTATTTGAAATCGATATCACCCAACCCATCCATCACGACGTCTTTCAAATTCTCGTTTTGTAACCAAGAGTTCGCGTAGAAGTAGATTGGCATGATCGGCATTTCGTCCATCAGGATTTGCTCAGCCTGCAGTAGAATTGCTTTGCGCTTCTCTGGGTCTTGCTCCAGAGCCGATTGGTTCAGGAGCTCCTTGTACTTTTGATTTCCCCAACAAGTATCGTTGTTTCCGCCGTCTTTTTCCTGGAACATTTCCAAGAAGTTGATGGGATCATTGAAGTCACCCAACCAGCCCCCACGAGCGATTTGATAATTACCTTGGTGTACATCTTCTAAGTATACCTTCCACTCTTTATTTTCGAGCTTGATATCTACGCCGAGGTTTTTCTTCCATTTATCCTGTATTTCTTTTGCGATCTTTTTATGACCTTCGGATGTGTTATAGATGAGTGTGATTGGGGGGAGTTTGGCGATACCCTCTTCCTTCATACCTTCCACCAGTAACTTCTTTGCAGCTTCAAGGTCATTATCTTTGAAGTAACCGTCTTTGTTCAACGCCATGCTCGGTGGTACATAGCTTGTTGCCGGTACTTGACCAGCTTGCAGGATATCGGAGGTGATGTTTTCACGATTAATGGCATACGCGAACGCCTTACGAATTTTTGCATTGGTAAACGGTGCTTGTTCTGTATTGAAACGGTAAAAGTAGGCACCGGCGATTGGCTGTGTCTTCAAGAAGCCGCCTTCCCTCAAAATCGGAAGTGCGTCGTTTGGCAGCGCAGACATGGGAGCACCCGCCCAGTCCAGCTCGTCATTTTCAAACAAGGACAATTCCGTATTCTCATCCTCTATCATGGAGAATTCGATCTTATCCAATTTTACATTGGCTTTATCCCAGTACTTCTCGTTTTTTACGACAGTCAGCTTGCTCTTGTGTTCCCATGTTTCCATTTTGAATGGTCCGTTGCCTACAACCGTCTTTGCCTCGTCAGCCCATTTTCTGTTGCTTTCGACTACCTTCTTGTTCACCGGGAAGTATGTTTTGAAAGCAACCAGCTCCAGGAAAAATGGCGTCGGGTTTGTCAGCTCCACTTTTAGCGTCTTATCGTCCATCGCCGTTACGCCAACGTCTCCTGCCTTGCCCTCCCCTTTATTGAATGCTTCTGCGCCCTTCACATAATATAGCTGGTAAGCGTAGTTGGAAGCTGTCTTTGGATCAAGAGCGCGTTTCCAAGCATATTCGAAGTCATGTGCCGTTACTGGATCGCCGTTGCTCCATTTTGCTTCACGAATCTTGAATGTATAAGTCTTCCCATCCTCAGAAACGGTATAGCTCTCTGCCGCGGCTGGGTGCAGCTTTCCATCTTTTCCGAGACGTGTCAGACCTTCGAATGTAGCTGTGATGATCGTGCTAGAAGTAGTATCCTCCGCAATTCCAGGGTCTGCTGTAAGCGGCTCCGATTGCAGATTCATTCTTAATACTTTAGGCTCAGCTGCTTGGATAGCGCCTTCGTACCCTGTCATCATTCCACCGAAAACAAGGACTGAACTCAAAGCCAGAAAAACACTCTTTTTCATCATACACACCCCTATTTTTCTAATGAGAATCTTACGAAAATTAGTATACAATAACATTGTAAAAATTTGGATGTTATACAGGCAAAAAAAGAAGAGAGGTGAGTATAACACCGCTCTTCTTTTACATGCACAGCTATTATTTCTTTTCTGCGATATCTGCGTATTTGTAGTCTACAGCACCCAGACCATCGATGATTACGTCTTGAACCTTGTCGTCTTTAACCCAAGATTGTGTGTAGAAGTAGATTGGCATAATTGGCATTTCATCCATCAGGATTTGCTCAGCTTGCGCCAGGATTGCTTTACGTTTTTCTGGGTCTAGCTCCAGAGCGGATTGGTTCAGGAGTTCTTTGTACTTCGGATTTTCCCAACGAGTATCGTTGTTTCCGCCGTCTTTTTCCTTGAACATTTCGAGGAAGTTGATTGGATCGTTGAAGTCACCCAACCAGCCTGCACGAGCCACTTGGTATTTACCTTGGTGTACGTCATCCAGGTATACCTTCCACTCTTTGTTCTCGAGCTTCACGTCTACGCCGAGGTTCTTCTTCCATTGGTCTTGGATTGCCTCAGCAATCTTTTTGTGGCCTTCGGAAGTGTTGAAGGAAAGAGTCAGGGCCGGGAATTTGCTGATGCCCGCTTCTTTCATACCTTCTTCGAGCAATTTCTTCGCTGCTTCGATGTCGTTATCCTTGTAGAAGCCGTCTTTGTTCAGCGCCATGCTTGGTGGTACATAGCCTGTTGCAGGCAATTGACCAGCTTGCAGGATGTTGTCAATCAGGCTTTGACGATCGATCGCATACGCAAATGCTTTACGGATTTTCACATTGTTAAATGGTGGTTTTTCTGTGTTGAAACGGTAGAAGTAAGTACCCGCGATTGGCTGAGTTGTCATTTTGCCGGAGTCTTTCAAAGCTGGGATCGCGTCTGTTGGCAACGCAGAAGTTGGAGATCCCGCCCAATGCAGTTCACCGTTTTCGAACATGGACAGCTCAGTATTCTCATCCTCTACCATGGAGAATTCGATTTTGTCCAATTTTACATTGTCTTTATCCCAGTAGTTGTCGTTTTTGGAAACTACGAGTTTGCTCTTGTGCTCCCAAGCATCCATTTTGAATGGACCGTTACCAATAACTGTTTTCGCATCGGTAGCCCATTTCTCGTTGCCATCTACTACTTTTGGATTAACTGGGAAGTATGTTTTGAATGCTACCAGCTCCAGGAAGAACGGAGTTGGGCTCGCCAATTCTACTTCCAGTGTTTTATCGTCAACTGCTTTTACACCAACTTCTTCTACTTTACCCTTGCCTTTGTTGAAGGCTTCTGCGCCTTTCACATAGTACAGTTGGTATGCATAGTTAGAAGCTGTTTTTGGATCAAGAGCGCGTTTCCAAGCATATTCGAAATCTTTTGCCGATACAGGATCGCCATTGCTCCATTTATTATCACGAATTTTGAATGTATATTTTTTACCGTCTTCAGAAACAGTGTAGCTCTCTGCTGCTGCTGGATGGTATTTACCGTCTTTACCAACGCGAGTCAGACCTTCGAAGGTAGCTGTGATGACGGTGCCGGAAGTTGTATCTTCCGCGATACCTGGGTCAGCTGTTGGTGGCTCGGAGTGCAGGTTCAGTTTCAATACTTTAGTGCCGGTTGCTGGTGCAGAATTTTCTGTCTTTGCTCCAGAAGCGTTGCTATCTGCTGGTGCCGCCTGGTTTCCGCCACCGCATCCTGCGAGTGCCGCGCCAAGAACGAGGATAGAACTCATTGCCACGAAAACATTCTTTTTCATACAAGTAATCCCCCTTTTCTAAATCTTTTATCAATATACATGGTTTTATATATTTTTTAAATATGTTTTAGAATGATTTAATAAATTTTTATTTATTTATAAAGAGAATTAATAATTTATAAAACATATTGATCGATAAATAAATTTCCCATAACATCCCTCCCTCGATGTTTCTAAGAAAAACCGCATAATATCAAGGTTTTCCAGAGATGAAGGTTCAACCTTCATTTATTGATCTATTTTTTCATTCACCCAACTTTATCCACATTCAGTAAAGTGGCAATAGTAATTTCATTTATAATTTTATAATTTCTACTTTTATCTTCACCCCTCTGCTCGATTGTTCTCTCTTAAAATGGTTTACAAAAAAAGAAGAGTGCCGTAGCACCCTTCTCTTTTTACAACGTGTTATGCGCTTTTTCTTATTGAATGTCTGCCCATTTCCAGTCTACGAAACCGAGACCGTCGAGTACTACACCTTTTACTTTGTCTTTTTTCACATAAGAATGAGTGTAGTAGTAGATTGGCATTGCTGGCATTTCGTCCATGAAAATGGCTTCTGCTTGTGCCAGGATTTGTTTGCGTTTTTCTGGGTCTTGTTCCAAAGCAGACTGGTTCAGCAGCTCTTTGTACTTCGGATTTTCCCATTTTGTGTCGTTGTTGCCGCCATCTTTGTCCTTGAACAGGTCCAAGAACGTGTATGGATCGTTGTAGTCACCAGTCCAGCTGGAACGTGCGATTTGGAATTTACCTTGGTTCACATCTTCCAAGAATACTTTCCATTCTTTGTTTTCCAGCTTAATGTCTACGCCGAGTGCTTTCTTCCATTGGTCTTGGATCGCTTCGGCAATTTTCTTGTGACCTTCAGACGTGTTGAAGGAAAGAGTCAGGGTAGGCATTTTGGTAATGCCTTCTTCCTTCATACCTTCTTCCAGCAATTTTTTCGCTACTTCTACATCGCCGTCTTTGAAGTACGGGCTAGTTGCCACTGCCATTGTTGGCGGGATCAGACCCATAGCTGGTTCTTGGTTTGCTTGCGTGATGTTGTCGATGATAGATTTACGATCGATTGCATAAGCAAACGCCTTACGGATTTTCGCGTTGTTGAACGGCGGAACTTCCGTATTGAATTTGTACAGGTACGTACCCGCGATCGGGCGTGTTTGCATTTGACCGGATTCTTTCAATGCAGGAATCGCATCGGTAGGAAGTGCGCTCAAAGGAGCTCCGGACCAATCCAGGTCGTCATTGTCGAACATGGACAGCTCTGTATTTGCATCTTCAACCATGGAGAAGTTGAGCTTGTCGAGTTTTACAGCATCTTTATCCCAGTAGGTATCGCTCTTCACGAGAACCAATTTGCTCTTATGTTCCCATTTTTCCATTTTGAATGGACCGTTACCTACGTGTGTAGCTGCTTCGCCCGCCCATTTATCGCTGCCTTCCACTACTTTTTGGTTAACTGGGTAGTACGTATAGAACGCAGTCAGCTCCAAGAAGAATGGTGTTGGGTTCTTCAAAGTCACGACGAGTGTTTTATCGTCTGTCGCTTTTACGCCAACATCTTCAGCTTTTGCTTTACCCTTGTTGTATTCTTCTGCGTTTTTCAGGTAATACAATTGGTAGGAGTAGTTAGATGCTGTTTTCGGATTGAGCGCTCGCTTCCAAGCGAATTCGAAATCCTTTGCAGTAACTGGCTCTCCATTGCTCCATTTGCTGTCACGCAGGGTGAATGTATAAGTAAGACCATCTTCGGATACGTCAATTTTTTCTGCTACAGATGGATGTGGTTTGCCATCTTCGCCAATACGAGTGAGACCATCAAATGTTGCACGCAGAACCGCACTGGAAGTAGAATCCTCAGCCAATGCAGGGTCAGCAGTTGGTGGCTCGGACATCATGTTCATTCTCAATTCTTTAGGACCACTTGTTTGCTCCTTAGAAGCATTGCCTTGCTCGCCTGCTTTCTCACCGCCGCCGCCACAGCCTGCCAGCGCCGCACTAAGAACCAGGATAGAACTCATTGCTGCAAAAACGCTTTTTTTCACGGTGTTGACCCCCTATTTTTCTATCGGTAAAACTTCATTGATCGCTACTCCACAAATATACTGCATTTTTAGTAATATTGAAGACATTTTAAGTAAAATTAATTATGTTTTATTCAAACATCAAATTCTATTAAAGGAAATAAATTTAGTATTTTCATCATGATGAAGTATGCCTCGTACATAAAAATTTATGCAGTAATGAAACAACCCCTCCAGCCAGAAGGCGAAGGGGTTCACTATGATTAAATTTGGGCTCGTCGATACTCGTTCGGCGCTACA
This sequence comes from Brevibacillus sp. FIR094, assembly GCF_050477165.1. NCBI lineage: Bacteria > Bacillati > Bacillota > Bacilli > Caryophanales > Paenibacillaceae > Brevibacillus > Brevibacillus sp. FIR094. Next base: position 13,586 of record NZ_JBEAES010000063.1, read on the forward strand.
CCAACGATTGCTCGAAAATCTCGAATGAAGTGAGAGTGATCGAAGTAGCCAAGAGAGGTAGACAGGTCCAGCCAATCTTGGACCGTTCCCTGGTCAATCTGCTCTGCTGCCTCATGTAGTCTGTATCGTTGGATGACTGACTTCGGACTGACGCCTACATAACGATCAAACAAGCGCTGCATCGTCCGCATGTTCATTCCGGTCAACTGTACCGCGTCCTCGACCTTGAGTACGGATCGATCTGCCTGGATCATCCTGACGATTTCACTGATGCGCGCTACATTTGGGTCAGGATTCGGCAAATACTCGAATAGAAAGGCTTCTACCCTTTTTATCATTTGCTCATCATCTGGCAGGCTTAGCACTTCTTTTTCAAGCTGCTCGGTTGTAGCACCAAATACGGCTTCCAAACTCGTAGAAGTGCCACTCAGTTTTGATACGGGGGCATTCAGAAACGGATAAAAACCTCCGGGCCTGAATTTTACTCCGAAAACGTGGCCTTGTCCCTCTAATAGATGCGAAGAGGTCGTGCGGGCGACACCAAAAATGCCAGTTGCTCCTTTTTCAAACACCAGATTTACATTGGGATGAGCCAGTACGGTTTGCGAGTAAGGAGGTTCCGTACGCAAATCCCATCGGACGACCCAGTAGTGCTGCACGAAGTAGCTAATTTCGGCAGATGGTTCATATCTGTTCAGCGAAAATTTCTTCTGCCCAATCATGGCATGCAGTACACCCTTTGGGAACTTGGCAGACTGATTTTCCAAGGTGCGCCTCCTGTCGTGTTTTTACAATACACACTACCGAATTCTTCTTATAGTAAGAGTAGTAGTTGGGAGACTTGATTACAATTCCCAAATGAAAAAATCAGGGGGTAAAACGATGGATCTTCGCTTCGATTACTACATTGGTGCTACGCCAGAGCAGGTCTGGCATGTCCTTACTTCCGATGAAGGTGTAAAGAGCACTTTCTTTGGCTGTACAATTCGTTCGACTTTTCAAGTAGGCGATGAGATGGCTTACGTTGGTCCGGGAAAAGACGGTGACGACACGGTTCATGTATACGGGAAAATCTTGCAGCTCGAACCTCATCACGTTTTCAGTTTCACTGAACATCCTGGTCCTGCCTATTACGAAAATCATGCGGAATTGCAGACTCGCGTCACCATTACCTTAGAACCGGTTGGCGGCTGCACCAAGCTAACACTGATCCACGATCATTGGACAGAAGGCCACCCCTCCTACGTAAATGCGAGCAACAATTGGTCGATGATGCTCTCGTCGATCAAGACGTATGCGGAAACAGGCAAGACACTTGATTTTGGCTACTAATAGAAAAGTATCCCGAGACCAGCAATTTTGGACTGACCCTAATTAATGAGACGTTGAAAAAGCACCTAGGCTACCTGTTTCCC
>NZ_JBEAES010000064.1:0-14919 GCF_050477165.1 Brevibacillus sp. FIR094
AAGTCCCCTATAGGCAGACTTTTTTAAGTGTCTACTCTATAGGGGACAGTTTATTTATTGCCCCGTCTTTTTGTATGCCGTAACCTACGATTCTGCCGGCTGTTGTTGGTCAGCCAAAGGAAACGGCAGATTGCGAAAGTGACGATATACCAAAGCCAATATCGATTTTCGAGTCAAGATTCCTTGGAAATAGTGTTCGTCGTCTTCGATGCAGACGAAAGGGTGATTAATGGACACTTCCAATGCTTTCAAAAATTCATCGGTGTCACGCAATCGAGGGACCTTCGAATCCATCACATCATCTACAATATGTTCGGACATACGCTCGGTCTCGAAGCGTTCCAGACCTAGAGTCTTATTCATGATCATATTCGTGCTGATTAACCCATGCAAACGATACTGATGATCCAGTACAGGAACGGCTGAATAGCCGGACTTGATGAGGACTAGCAGGGCGTGTTCAAGCGAATTACCTAACTGCACATGTGCGACCTTTGTGGACGCGATTATGAGATCTTTGATCGGAATATGTAACAATGGGATCTCTTGATTCATTCAGATCCACCACCTTTTCTTTCTGTCGTCTATAGCAGTAAGCACTGCTTGTGATCCTCTTCTATGATACCGTAAGCGAGGTACAAACGGTAGGGCTACATTTAGAAAACTTGGCGTCGCCAAGCCTTTTGCGGGGCATTAGACGAAAAAAAGCCCGGCAGTTACGCCAGGCAAGTAATCGAGGTGTGGAACAATCGTCCCTATTTCTAGTATGGGAGATCATGTTGTTTTTTACATTAGGAGTTTAGAGGAAACCAGTTTCTCCTTACGCTTTATATGTTTGATTTTTGAAGATCGGTTTTGCTTCCACACGTTTTTTCCGATTAAACCAAAAGGACATCGTCGTCAACTCGTAGAGGAAAATGCACAGTGGCGGTGTAATCACGAACATGCCGAGAACCAAGGACGGCGTCGACCAGCCTAATCGATGAATGACGTAGCTCTGCATTAAAAACAAGATCAACGGATGAACCAAATAGATAGCCATATTTTGTTTGGCCAACCGGGCAAGCCACGGACCGAGTTTAGGTAGTTTACCGAGATAACTGGATGCCGGGTAAAAGCTGATGATCACACAGAGTGTGTACAACAAGTAAAGCGGTTCAAAAATATTCATGCTCTCGTAATAGCTTTTGGAGCCGGAAAGATAGCCGTACGCCATCCAAACAGCTGCACTTGCCATCACAACGATAGAAGGTATTTGAAGGCGGTTCACCCACGTCCGCCATTTATCCACATTCATCCCGGCATAAGCGCCGAGTGCAAAAGTAAATACGTACATAAAAACATAATGCTGTCCGTAAACATAGCTGTGCTGGATGAGGGACAGGAATGGGTTTGAAGCCCAATCAATGGCCCATAACGGCTGAATGAAAAAATAGCGGTAGAGAACGTACAGACCAGCTTGTCCAATAAATAGCGCGATGATCCAGCGGAAGTTCAAGTAACGTTCCACCCACGGTTTGATCAGGCAGAATAACAAGCACAGTTGCAAGTAAAGCGGAATGTAATACAGGTGGTAGAACGAACTGCCATTAAACAGACTTTCAAAAAACGGTCCAACTAGCACGGCCGGGTCAAAGGTTTGGTGTTTAAAATAGGTGAAGATGGCCGTCCAAATTACGTAAGGCAAAATAACCGCGCGCCAGCGTTTTTTCCAGAAAGCACGCCAATCCAATTGTCGGTTCTGATACCAGTAGAACAGTAGCATTCCAGTTGCAAAAATAAATAAAGAGCGACCGAATTTTAACAAGATGATTAGAACGGCTTGTAAATCACTATTCCACGGATACGTCTTCTCATTTGACAGAAAGAAACTGAGGATGTGAATCATCAAGACAGTAAGAGCCCCAAAAACAAAAAGGGCATTCAGATCCTGAAACGTCCCCTTTCGATTGCTATTCATAATTCCTCCAGAATTTTACCGGCAGCACCTGGAGAATCAAAAGCAAATATAATGCCCGTTATTCGGGTAAGTGCCAGTCAGGTGCGGCCAGTTCTTTTGCGGTATAAGAAAATAAGTGTAATCGTTGCGACAAATGATGCCTCGACTCTGTCACTAACTCATTTTGCACATAAAAGGGGGTAGGTGATACAGCCCACTCAGAACGGATTGTCTCCAATAGACGTGCTTTTACATCATCCATAGTGGCCAAATTCCCAGTCAAACTCGCAATGCTGCCCACTGTAGAAGCATCGATGGAAGGAATTGGCTTATGACTTTGCATTTCATTCAAGCCGGCGAGACGGTAAAAGCGCTCCATCCATTCCCCTCTTGGCCGATCGTCGACGTTAATGCATAACTGCAAAATAGAGCCGTGTCGCGTACGTCGTTGTGCCATACCTCCGATTTTTTTACCGTGAATGGAAAAATCGTATTCCCCTGCACAGTAAGAACCCGTCACTTCTCCAAATTCCAGCTTCCCGTAATCACGCAGGCCCACATTAAGAAGCTGGGCTACAAATGAGAAGAAGGAGTCAATGGAAATCGACGTGTCAGGTAATAAACAAGCCATATTGAGTACGCCAGCATCAAGGGGAACACAAGCTCCACCAGACGAGCGAAGAACACAACCAAAGCCATCTTGACCGAACTTACGTAAGGCTTGCTGGAGGTGAGGAAGCTTGGCGTCTCTGCGGCCGAGATACAGCGCCTGATCGTACACCCATAGATGAATCACAGGGGTTGCAGATTCAGATTGCATACTAGCTGTCAACGCTTCATCACGGATTAAAGGCTCAAGTGGACTATCCTGGTAGGTACCGGAGTCCATCCAGCGAAACGGTTGATTAACAGAAAATGACATAGGAAGGCTCCTTCACAGGACAAGAATAGCTACCATTATAACATTTGAAATGCGTTTATTTCTACGTTTTCGCTTTCTTTTTTCCATTTGGTAGAACATGCATGTTAAGTAGGGTGAAAAAATACCCGACAGGCCAAGATAGCTTGTCGGGTCAAAATATGGTTCTTTATTTGTTCTCCTTGAAGGAGAAATTGTCCAGATAGGTTGTTTTGCGAGGCGCGTTTTTAGTTGCCTCTTCTTGCAGGTACAGACCGAGCTTTGTGCCTTCTTGTTTCACATACTGTTGACCGAACAAGTATTGATCGTTCAGGTAAATGGAAACAGTGTTCTCATTAACTTCTACTTTTAAACGGTTGTTGGATTTCAGCTTGTAGGAGCTAGAAGTAATGATGTCAATATCGTCTTCTTCGACATCATTCACTTTACCTAAAACAACGCGATCTTTTTGAACGAATACAACATTGGCTTTTCCGTCTTTACCGTTGAAGTAAAGGCCGCCTAAACCTTCACTGCCTACGACATTGACATCGACGCTCAATTCGTATTTCTTAACTTTGTCAGACTCATTCCAATTCAGTGGCAGGAAGTAGTGATCCAGATCATCATCATCGGATTCCGCTGTCACTTGTTTGCTAGCGATCTCCCAGTTTCCTGTCGCTTTGTCTGTATCCCAGTTTTTCAATTTGGAATCAGAGAAGGAGTCGCTGATATTGATTCGCTCTGGCTCTGGTTGAGGCTGCGGTTGACCAGGGGTAGGGAATACAATTTTGATCTCATCATCATCGTCACGATCCAAAATAGCGCGATAGAGCAGAGAAGCAGCTTCCGCACGAGTAATCGGATCTTGTGGACGGAAATTGCCATTGTATCCTTTCATCAGATCGGTTTGGATCGCAATCGCAATATACGGACGCAGAGCTGACGAAATATCATCGTAATCACGGAACTTTTTCAATTGATTCAGGTCGGCTTTGTACTTTTGATCGTAGCCCAACAGGCGTACCAATGCGACAGCAATATCTTCACGTACTGCAGCTTGATCTGGCTTATACGTGTAGGTGGAACCGGATTTGTATCCAGTCAAGTAAGGCTTGGCGTATTCCACATACAGAAATGCCCAGTGATGACGCGGTACATCCTTAAAGGTTTGGTCGACGTAGCGTTTGTTTATATCTACATCTGCTGCTGCGATCATAATTTTGGCAAATTCGGCGCGGGTAACTTCATTGTTCGGTTTAAATGTCCGATTGTCGTACCCTTTGATGATCCCTTTTGCCGCCATCTCCGTAATTTCCTTGTATGCCCAATGGCTACGTGGAACGTCTGAGAAAGAAGGAGTGGAAGCGGCACCTACAACCGGGATAACCGTTAAGAACATCAACACCGACAAAAATACGGCTAGTGCTCTTTTCATGTTAACCTCCTCAAAATAGCAATGTAGTTTTTGTTGACTGCTATTCAGACGGCGAGTGGGCTTGTATTGTTGCAGGAGAAAAAAATATTATGGTGAAAATAGGAAAAAAGACGGAATTTCAAAAAATTTGGCAGGTAAGGAGGAGCATGTACCAATGGTAAGGGCATGCTTGTTTGATTTAGATGGAACGCTTTTGGATCGGGAACGTCGTTGGATGCATTTTTGGCAGGACTGTCTGGCATTTATAGGTGTGGTTGATCGGGAATACCACGAGATGATCGGCACGGTCTCTCGCCGTTTCGTACATATTTTGCCTCATAATGGGTATTATGCATTAGCTTTTGTATCACCCAAAATGATATAATTCTTTATTGGTTACTTATGTAGATGATTTTAGCTGAGGTGATACATGATGAAGGAAACGAAAGAGGCGACTGTGGACTTAAAATCCGTTAAGTCTCCAAAGCAAACGGAAGACTATGCGAAATACTTCCAGGCCCCCTCTCTGAAAGATGCGAAAAAGCGTGGTAAGGAAGAGATTTTAGTCCATTACGATTTTAATATCCCAGAAGACATGCAGCACATCGGAAAAGGAAAGCGTTATCACGTTCGTACGTATGGCTGCCAAATGAACGAGCATGATTCGGAGACGATTTCTGGTATTTTGCAGGCAATGGGTTATACCTCCTCTGATTCTGTCGAAGATGCGGATGTTATCCTATTTAACACCTGTGCGATCCGCGAAAATGCAGAGGATAAAGTATTTGGAGAGCTTGGCCACATGAAACGGCTCAAGAATAACAATCCGAATCTGATCCTCGGTGTTTGCGGCTGTATGTCCCAAGAAGAGAAAGTCGTCAAGAAAATCCTGAAAAGCTACCAGCAGGTCGACTTGATTTTTGGAACGCACAATATTCACCGTCTGCCAGAACTGTTGCGCGATGCGATGTTCAGCAAAGAAATGGTGATTGAGGTTTGGTCCAAAGAAGGCGATATCGTCGAAAATATGCCGAAGCTCCGCGAAGGAAACACCAAGGGCTGGGTTAACATCATGTACGGCTGTGACAAGTTCTGTACGTACTGTATCGTGCCGTATACCCGTGGAAAAGAGCGCAGTCGACGCCCAGAAGATGTTATCGCGGAAGTGCGTGATCTCGCTCGCCAAGGATTTAAGGAAATCATGCTTCTGGGACAAAACGTCAATGCGTATGGGAAAGATTTTGAGGACATCGAGTATGGTTTTGGAGACCTGATGGACGAGGTCCGCAAGATTGATATCCCGCGTGTGCGCTTCACAACAAGTCATCCGCGCGATTTTGACGACCACTTGATCGAGGTGCTGGCAAAGGGCGGCAACCTGGTGGAGCAAATCCATTTGCCTGTCCAATCCGGTTCGACAGAAGTACTCAAGCGGATGGCGCGCAAATATTCGCGTGAGCATTATCTGGAGCTCGTTCGCAAAATCAAGGACGCGATCCCGAATGTCTCGCTTTCTACCGATATTATTGTTGGCTTCCCAGGCGAAACCGATGAGCAGTTTGAAGATACCATTTCGATGGTGGAAGAGGTCAAGTATGAATTTGCGTATACCTTCATTTACTCCCCACGTGAAGGTACACCGGCTGCTGTCATGGAAGACAACGTTCCAATGGAAGTGAAAAAAGCGCGCTTATATCGACTCAATGAAGTGTTGGCTCGGATCGCACTGGAGCAGAACAAAAAACTGCAGGATCAGGTTGTCGAAGTACTGGTGGAAGGCGAATCGAGGACGAATGCGGAAGTGCTCGCGGGTCGTACGCGTACGAACAAGTTGGTCCATTTCACCGGCGACAAATCCTTGATCGGACAGTATGTGCACATAAAAATTACAGATGCGAAAACGTGGACACTCCACGGAGAACTCGTATCCAAAGTTGAGGTGTAGGTCATTATGGAACAAACAAACGTGTATACCCAAAAAGAAATTCTTGATAAAGCTCGCGAACTTGCAGCTATGATCGCGCGTACGAATGAAGTCGATTTCTTCAAACGTGCCGAATTGCAAATCAAGCACAATGAACGTGTGCAAGATTTGATCGATACCTTGAAGCAGAAGCAAAAGCAAATGGTGATGTTTGAATCCATCAACAAGCCGGAACTGGTGAAAAAAGTGGAAGGCGAGTACAACCAATTGCATGAGGAGCTGGATTCCATTCCAGTCGTGACGGAATTCAAGCAATCGCAAGTCGATGTGAACGATCTTTTGCAAATGGTCACGAACGTGATCACGAACACCGTTTCGGAGCGTATTATTTTGGATACAGGCGGAAACCCATTGACTGGAGAGACGGGTGGCGGGCCTGAAAAGAAAAAATCTGACGGCTGCTGCTCCTAATTCTTGATAAAAAGCCTTCCCGGCGCTGTTTTGATGAGTACCCAACAACTTTCCCAAATATAAGGTGGTTGTTTGCACGCTAGTCGAATGCCCTGCATACAAATGTACAGAAACGTTGTATGGAGGAGGTAACGAAATGTCGGGTATAGACAAAGATCTACAGTGCCGGGAACTTATCGCGAAAGCAGTCTGCGGCAAAGGCCATAAATTTTCTACTACCACCCACACCATCATACCGTCGCAAACTCCTTCGACGATCCTCGGATGCTGGATTATAAACACGAACTTCCAAGCAGAGAAAGTCGGAGATGCCGTTGAAGTATCTGGTATGTATGACGTCAACCTGTGGTTTTCGTTTGCTAATAACACGCAAACCGAAGTCAAGCGGGAAACTGTTAAGTTCTCCGTACTCGTACCGCTTACGTTCTTCGACAAGAACTGCAGAGGCGATCTGGAAATCGTTGCACGCGCCGTGGAGCAACCGAAGTGCATAAAAGCGGAGTTAAGTGGTGGTGGCACAATCACAGTCAGAGTTGAAAGCGAATATGCAGTAGAGGTCATTGGAGAAACAAAGGTGTGCGTTGTTGTCTGCAATAGTTGTGATGACAAAGAGTTCCATCTGGTTGACGACTTTGAAGATAACAGTGACGAGTTTGATGACTTTGATTCCGCTACGCTACTCGACGAGCTCGACTAAAGAGGAGAAATTATCTCCTCTTTTTTCTTTTTTTCGGATGCGTACCATTCACACTTTTTTCTGGGCGCAGTCATAAGATAACGAGAGAACAGCGGGGGAGTGTGGGAGGCATGATTCTACGCACAAAGGCGAGTCAGCGAGCTAACAACCAGGAAACACCAGCAACACAACCGATGACGGCCAACGCTAAAGAAGTCGTAGCGTATTTGCATCGTCCAGAAATCGGGCGCTGGTTGCTCCGGCAAGGGAGAATACCTGTAACGACAGGAAAAGCAGCGCGACCGGGCTGGCGGACATATAGGATCTGCCTTTACCAAGACTATGTACTGGATATCTCCAAAAGCGAGGAGCAATCACAATGGCTACTGCACCGGATGCAGGAACCTGAGTGGCATTCCGTCTCCCTGCCTTCCACCGAAACGGAGGTACAGGTGGTGCAAGGGCTAGCTGCGCGCAGTTTGTATGCCGCTGGAGCCGATGCGGGTCAAGTGACGATCATGGCTGCTTCTCCCCATCGGCTCAAGGTCGTCGAGGTGGAACCAAATTGGCCAGCCAAGCATGCTGACGAATACATGCAGCGGGCTCGAGATTGGTGGGAAGGTCGGATGCGCAAACAGCCGCAAAAGCTGCAAAGCATGGGGGCTGATCCCGAGTTTGCTTTACGTAAGCCCACAGGAGAGATGGCACTTGCTTCTGACTTCCTGAGTATTAATGGCACGGTTGGGTGTGACACGACACGCTATCGGGAAGAATTAGGTCTCCATCAGCACCCGGTTGCAGAGTTGAGACCTGCTCCATCGGAGGACCCTGATCAATTATTTATGCATATCTACGATAATCTGGCACTCGCATACAAAAAAATAGGGAATTCGTCTATCGAATGGCTCGCTGGCGGAATGCCGTTTCAAGGTTATCCAATCGGCGGGCATATTCATTTTGGCGGGCTTACCCCTACTTTTTCTCTTCGGCGAAAGTTGGATGCATACTTGGCTCTTCCCCTTGTTCTGATTGAGGACGCAGGCTGTATGAGCCGCAGAGAGCGATATGGATTTTTGGGGGATGTAAGGGAGAAGGAATATGGGTTCGAATATCGTACACTCCCCAGTTGGCTCGTTGACCCCCTTCTCACTCGAGGTATTCTGCATTTGGCCCATTTGGTTGCAACCAATCACGAGAAGCTACAAGCAACGCCTCACCTAAAGCTCCCGCTCATCAAAGCGTACTACCAGGGTGAAAAAGAAAAGCTCCTGCCGTACGTTGTCCAAGTCTGGCAAGAATTAAAGGAGCTACCAGGCTATACACTGTCACGAATTCATTTAGATCGATACTTTTCTTTTTTAATCGAAAGCCAATCGTGGAGAACGGATGAGGACCTTCGCAAGACATGGAAGCTAGCATAAACAGATCTACCATCGGATGCAGGGTCAACATTACCGTACAATCATGATATAATAGCGACGAGAATTCGTAGGCTAGGAGAAGAAAATCATGGCTCAATATACCCCGATGATTCAACAGTATCTGGCTATCAAAAAAGATTATCCGGATACTTTCTTATTTTTTCGCTTAGGCGATTTTTATGAACTGTTTTTTGATGACGCCATTCTTGCGTCCCGTGAGCTGGAAATTACACTGACGGGACGTGAGGGTGGTGGTTCTGAGCGCATACCAATGTGTGGTGTTCCACATCATGCGGCAGATGGCTATATTGCAGAGCTATTGAAAAAAGGACATAAAGTAGCCGTTTGTGAGCAAGTCGAAGATCCAAAAGAAGCCAAAGGGGTCGTTCGCCGGGAAGTTACACGCGTCATTACTCCGGGAACGATGATGGAAGGCAAATGGCTAACGGATAAGGAAAACAATTACATGGCAGCGTTGGCCCAAGTAGAAGGGCGAACAGGTGTTGCAGCATGTGATATGAGTACAGGTGAGATGTACGTTACCTCTTTGGTGGGACAAGCGGAGGCTGTTCTGGATGAAGCCTTGCAATATCGCCCCAAGGAGCTCGTCTTTTTTGGCTTCGCTGTTTTGCCGAAGACAGCATTGCCATCTACTGTCCTGGATGCAAACCAACTGGACGCATTTGCGGTGGATAGTCAATATGCGGAGCAGGCAAAAGGGCTGGATATGTCCATGCGAGCGGCGGTCAATACTCTCTTGTTCTACATAGGGACGACGCAAAAACGCAGTCTTGCCCATATGCGCCTGTTAAAACAGTACGATGCAAAGCAGTATCTGCAAATGGACGGCTTTTCCAGACGCAATTTGGAATTGACAGAGACCATTCGCGATAAGACGAAAAAAGGCTCTCTGTTGTGGCTGTTGGATCGGACTCAAACTGCAATGGGTGGTCGTCTTTTGCGCAGATGGATTGAGCGTCCATTGCTCAGTCGCGATCAGCTGGATGCACGTTTGAGCGCTGTGGAAGCCTTGAAGGGTGACATGCTGCTTCGCTCCGATTTGCGGACTTGCTTGGATCGTGTCTATGATTTGGAGCGTCTGGCGGGCCGTATTTCCTACGGGAATGCGAACGCGCGAGATCTCATTCAGCTTCGCATGTCTTTGGAAGCTGTTCCAGAGCTGAAGCAGTATATGATCCAAACGAATACGCCGGTATTGATGGAACTTGCACAAGGGATGGATGCGTGTACGGATATCGTCAACTATTTGGCTCATGCGCTCGTGGATGATCCCCCGATATCGGTTCGTGAAGGCGGAATGATTCGGACGGGATACGATGAGTACCTGGACAAGCTCCATACGGCAAGTCGTGAAGGGAAGACATGGATTGCCCAACTGGAGCAGGGAGAACGGGAAGCAACAGGGATTCGTTCACTCAAAGTAGGCTTCAATAAGGTGTTCGGCTATTACATCGAAATATCGAAGTCTAATATTGCCAACGTTCCGGCGGGGCGGTATGAGCGTAAGCAAACTTTGGCTAATGCAGAGCGGTATATCACACCAGAGTTGAAGGAACGCGAAGCGCTCATACTTGAAGCGGAAGAAAAGATGATTGAGTTGGAATACCAACTGTTTGTGGCTGTAAGAAGTGAAGTCGCGAAGCATATACCAAGACTGCAGAATCTGGCTGAGCGGATTGCATCTGTGGACGTTCTTCAGGCATTTGCTACGGTAAGTGACGAGCGCGGATTTATACGCCCTGAGCTTGTGGAAAGCGGCGAATATGTCATTACAGAAGGGCGTCATCCAGTAGTAGAAGCCGTTCTGGAGCGTGAAAAATACGTGGCAAATGACGTGGAGATGGATCAGACGAATCGTCAAGTTTTGCTCATTACGGGTCCAAATATGGCAGGTAAGAGTACGTACATGAGACAGATCGCCTTGATTACGGTGATGGCACAGATCGGTTGCTTCGTTCCGGCTAAACAGGCCAAGCTGGCGATTGTTGATCAGATCTTTACTCGAATCGGAGCAGCCGACGACTTGGTAGGTGGGCACAGTACGTTTATGGTGGAAATGCTGGAGACCAGACACGCCCTGCAAAAAGCGACAGCCAAGAGCTTGATCCTGCTCGATGAAATTGGCCGAGGGACTTCGACGTACGATGGAATGGCGCTTGCACAAGCAGTTATTGAGTACATTTGCCAAAAAATCGGTGCCAAAACACTCTTCTCGACGCACTACCATGAGTTAACCGGGTTAGCAGAGACGTTGAGTGGTGTTGTGAATGTCAACGCTCGCTGCGAAGAACGGGAAGGAAAGCTCTTGTTCCTTCATAAAATTGAAGAAGGACGAGCAGATAAAAGTTATGGAATCCATGTGGCAGAGCTGGCTGAAATGCCGGCCTGGGTCATTGAACGGGCACGCAGTATCTTAACCGGGCTTGAAGCGAATGGAAATGCAGCAAGTGACTTGCAAATGTCGCTCGAATCGCTATGGACGGCACCAGTTGCTGTGGTGCGTGAAGAGCCGATGCAGTTTACGTCGGCCGAGGAAGAAGCGATTATGACTGAATTGCGCGAGCTGGATTTGAATTCAACGACGCCAATGGACGCCATGATGAAGTTATATGCATGGAAACAGCAATTGAAAAAGCGATAGGGTTGGTCCGGAGGGGAGGCACTCATGGGAACCATTCAAGTTTTAGATGAGCATCTCGCCAATATGATTGCCGCAGGGGAAGTAGTGGAAAGACCGGCTTCGGTTGTCAAAGAGCTGGTCGAAAATGCAATTGATGCCAGTGCAACGACAATCGAGATCCACGTAGAGGAAGGCGGTCTGGAGATGATTCGGATCGTTGACAATGGGAAAGGGATGGATCGGGAAGATTGCCAGCTGGCTTTTGAGCGCCATGCCACCAGTAAAATCAGCAACGCTCGTGATTTGTTCCGCATTCGTACACTGGGCTTTCGTGGAGAGGCACTGCCGAGTATTGCTGCAGTCTCGCGCATGGAGCTGACGAGCAGTACGTCCAGTAGTGAGATAGGCACTCATCTGTTGATTGAAGGTGGGCAGCTCGGAACGCTTTCCGATAAAGCCGCTGTAAAAGGGACGGAAATATGTGTGCGCAGCTTGTTTTTCAACACACCTGCGCGATTGAAATATATGAAGTCGATCGCCACGGAGGTCGGACACATTTCCGATTATGTGAATCGGCTTGCACTCACGCATCCGTCTATCTCCTTCCAGCTGACTCATAACGGCAAGACACTTTTGCAAACGTCTGGCGACGGAAAGCTACTGCACGTCATGGCGGCTATCTACGGTGTGCAAGTAGCGAAGCTGCTTCTACCAATAGCAGGGGAGACCCTCGACTATAAGTGGTCTGGTTTTCTTTCGAAGACGGAAGTGACAAGGGCGAATCGCTCTTACCTTTCGACACTGGTAAACGGTCGATACGTGCGCAGCTATTCGATCAACAATGCGATTATGCGCGGTTATCATACATTGTTACCCATCGGCCGTTATCCGATTGTGGCTTTGCAGATCGAGATGGATCCGTCACTGGTCGATGTGAACGTACATCCTGCCAAACTAGAGGCGAGATTCAGTAAAGAAGATGAATTGTGTAGTGCAATAGAACAATCGGTAAAAGAGACATTGCGACAAGGCTTAGGAATTGTCAGACCCATGGCTACACAACCAAAAGCGAAGGTCGTCACCCAGGTCGTTCAACCGCAGTTTGACCTGCAAATTACCAAGCCTGAAACACCACAATCGTCACTGTTAGCAGCGAGTCCCCGACTCCAGGAATGGATGGCCAAGCAGGAAACGACAAGTAAGCAAATGGATGTAGTGCCGCATATCGCACCGTCCATTGAGAACGGCACGGTGAAGGAGACTACAGCCAACTATGAAAAGCTAGAGTCTGCAAAAGTAGAGGCTATCCCGCATGAAATTGTTCAGGCAACTCTGTTGGATCAAACGGACACGAGGGAATCTTTCCAACCTAACGAGACTAAGATTCCGGCACATTTGGATATTGTCCAGGCTCCATCCCTTGCTCCTCATTCAAGTAATGAAATCAGCAGTGAGGATAACCCAGCCGCAGCAGGTACCGATCAATCACCGCCACTCCCGGAAGATACCCATGAAAATGAGACCGATTCTCCTGTCCCCGTTATGTACCCAGTTGGTCAAGTACATGGCACCTACATCGTCGCGCAAAATGACGAGGGCATGTATTTAATTGATCAACATGCTGCGCAGGAGCGGATTTTTTACGAGTATTTCATGGACAAGCTAGCTGAGGAGGGCATTTCCAGCCAAATCATGCTATTTCCACATACGGTGGAGTATACCGCTGCAGAGGCAAGCAAACTGGAGAAGCGACTGTCACTTTTGCAATCGTTTGGTTTGGAGATCGAGGCGTTCGGGGGACGGACCTTTATCGTTCGCGCTCACCCGCATTGGTTTCCAGAAGGGGCGGAGCTGGAGGTCATTGAGGAGCTCATTCAGTTTGTGCTGGAAACGGGTGAAAACGCCCAAGCGAATGTCGTGCTGATGCGCGAAAAAGCTGCTATCATGATGTCTTGCAAAGCTTCGATTAAAGCGAACCGCTTCCTGACACATGCAGAAATGGAAAGCTTGCTGAACCAGCTACGCAAGACGAGCAGTCCGTATACGTGCCCGCACGGCAGGCCGATTGTGATTCATTTTACTGGTTATGACTTAGAAAAAATGTTTAAGCGTGTGATGTAACAGACACCCCCTGGGACAATTCCTCGGGGGTGTTTCTTTGATGAGTTTTATTCAGAAAATTTTAAAAACAAGATTGATTTTAGACAAACACTGACATATGATTACTTGCAAAAACGAGGTGAAACGAAATGAGTTCATCACGCCAAATCGGGATGTTTATTTATCCGTGGGACATAGCCGAGAGTGGTATCGAAGCTGTGATACAAACATTGCAAGGTGCCAAATGCAATACAGCGGTGGTCAATAGCAGCTATCATCAGGGGAGATTTTTTCACCCGCAAAGCAAAACGTTTCGCAGGCTACCGTTTTCAGGGGTGTCGTTTACGCCTGAATGGTCCAAGTACAACCGTTTGCGCCCCAATGTACACGAGCAAATCGCACAAGCAGGCATTCTTGCCAAAATGAAAGAAGCTTGTGAGCAGGCGGGAATGGGGTTTCATACATGGTGGGTTGGCCTTCACAATTCTACGCTTGGTTTGGCTCATCCAGATCTTTGTGTGCAAAACATTTGGGGGGATACATACACGTACGCGCTATGTCCTTCGCGGTCTGAGGTTCAGCATTACGCCAAGTCACTTTTTGCAGATACGCTAGAGCAAGTAAAGCCAGAGCGGATTTTGATCGAAGCAACCGCCTTTTTGCCGATGAAGCATGGCGAGCATCATGAAGTATGCCTCCTACCGTTAGGAGAATCACTGCAATGGTTGCTGTCGCTCTGTTTTTGCGAGGCATGTACGGAGCGTGCCGAATCAAAGCGAATCGATGTAGGAGTTGTCCAACAGCTTGTATCAAGGCTGGTCAATCAGATGGTGGAAGCCGATTCCATCTCGCAAGTATCCGCAGAAACGAGAGAAGTTGCCTATTTGCTGCTGGAATACCCGGAATTGTATCACTATCAGCAATCTCGTCTGGAAGTGGTAGATGGGCTATGGAGGAGCTTGAAGGAAATTGCTCTAAGTATGGGGACTGCATTGGATGGCTTTCCATCCTCGACACCGTTTTACGTGAATCAGTCCTATTGGGAAGGGGTTTCATTACGAAAAGCTGCGGCTACTCTCGATCGTGTCGTTCCTCTCGTCTATGGAGACAGTGTCAATGAGGTGGCGTATACGTTTCATGCAATGAAGCTTGTCGCCCCAGAAGCTGCGTTGGGGGCTGCTTTTTCCCTACATCATAGCCAAATCCAGTCAGCGTTCGATCTGGCAACGAGGGTGAAAACAGCAGTGGACGCAGGCGCTCAATCGATTACGTATTACAATCTCGGTTTGTTAAATAACCGCAGGCTGAACTGGATCAGACAGGCAAACCTTGCCATAGAGGAGTAGAAGTGAACGCAACCAAAAAGACCCACGGAACTAAACTGTCCCCTATAGAGTAGACACTTAAAAAAGTCTGCCTATAGGGGACTTTT
>NZ_JBEAES010000065.1:0-14010 GCF_050477165.1 Brevibacillus sp. FIR094
ATTTAATGATAGACTCATTAACGCTTTCGCTGTTCAGTTTTCAAAGAGCATTTTCGCAACAACCTCTTCATCTTATCAGGTTGTCCAGGTCGTGTCAACAAGTTTTTTTAACGTGTTTTTCAGCGACCTCATTAATCTATCACATACCTTGAGGGAAAAGCAAGAACTATTTTCACATCATTTTTTGCGATCGATTAAGTAAAAAAGAAGAACAGATATTAATATAACACTTAATAATTTTAAGTGCAAGTAAAAAATAAAACCACCTGAGTTTTTCTCAGATGGTTCTATTCTGCAAGACTAGTCGCGGTTACGCATATGAGGGAACAGCAGTACGTCGCGAATAGATGGAGAGTTGGTCAATAGCATTACCAGACGGTCAATTCCGATTCCTAATCCTCCGGTTGGCGGCATACCATACTCCAGCGCTTCAATGAAATCATCGTCCATATCATGCGCTTCGTCGTTACCAGCTTCTTTTTCCAAGAGCTGTGCTTCAAAGCGTTCACGCTGGTCAATTGGATCATTGAGCTCTGTGAATGCATTAGCATGCTCACGAGCTACGATAAACAACTCAAAACGATCCGTGAATCGCGGATCCTGGTCATTTTTCTTCGCCAATGGCGAAATCGCCACAGGATGACCGTAAACAAAGGTAGGCTGAATCAACGTATGCTCCAGCTTTTGCTCAAAGAATTCATTCACTACATGTCCGAACGTATGGTGAGGCTCAACGGATACGCCATGCTCTTTTGCCATAGCACGCGCTTCATCGTCGCTCATTTCCTTCCAGAAATCGACGCCGAGATTTTCCTTAATCAAATCTACCATGTGTACACGACGCCATTTTGGTGTCAGGTCGATCTCATTGCCTTGATACTGAATTTTCATGGTGCCCAATACTTCCTGTGCGATATGAGCAACCATTTCTTCAGTCAGGCTCATGATATCCTGGTAGTCGGCATACGCTTCGTACAGCTCAATCATCGTGAACTCAGGGTTGTGACGAGTAGAGATCCCTTCGTTGCGGTATACGCGACCGATCTCATACACCTTTTCCAGGCCACCGACAATCAGGCGTTTCAAATGCAGCTCAATTGCGATACGCATATACAGCTGCATATCCAATGCATTGTGGTGCGTGATAAATGGACGAGCAGATGCACCACCGGCAATCGCATGGAGTGTAGGTGTTTCTACTTCCAGATAACCAAGGTTGTCCAAATAACGACGCATCGAAGTCAGAATACGGCTACGAGTAATGAACGTATCACGAACCTCTGGATTCACAATCAAGTCCACGTAACGCTTACGGTAGCGAGTCTCGATATCTTTGAGGCCATGATATTTCTCAGGCAGTGGACGCAGTGATTTGGTCAGGTAGGTCAGTTCCTTTGCTTTTACACTGAGCTCGCCGGTTTTTGTTTTGAAAACAACACCAGTTACACCGACCATGTCACCGATATCAGCCAAATCAAATACTTTGCCCAGCTCTTCGCCAACGGTATCCTGACGGACGTAGATTTGAATCTGACCGGAACGATCCAGCAGTTGAGCAAAGCTTGCCTTACCCATTCCACGTTTCGCCATCAAGCGGCCTGCAATCGTAACCACGTTCTCTTCCGCTTCCAGCTCTTCCTTGCTCTTCTCGCTAAAAGCTTTCGTTATATCTGCAGCGTGATGCGTTTGCTCAAATTTTTTACCGAACGGATCAAAGCCCCACTCACGCAATTGATTCATTTTGTCGTGACGCACTTGAAGAAGCTCGTGGAGCCCTTCCTGTTGCTGTTCTTCTTGCTGTAGGTCTTGCTCGTTTGCCATTTCACTCACTCCTCTAGAAAATACCTGCATTAACAATTTTGTACAGACTTTTATAATAGCGATACGG
This sequence comes from Brevibacillus sp. FIR094, assembly GCF_050477165.1. Lineage (NCBI taxonomy): Bacteria > Bacillati > Bacillota > Bacilli > Caryophanales > Paenibacillaceae > Brevibacillus > Brevibacillus sp. FIR094. Next base: position 1,889 of record NZ_JBEAES010000065.1, read on the forward strand.
CGTACCTCGCAAAAGGTACGCCATAGATCGACTGCTTACAGGTTAATATCAAGAATCTCGTACTGGATGACTCCTGCCGGTACGTTAACGTCAACAATCGCGCCTTTTGCTTTGCCGAGGAGCGCTTGACCTACCGGGGACTCGTTGGAAATCTTGTTGTTCATCGGATCCGATTCTGCAGAACCGACAATCGTGTAATCCATAACATCGCCGAACTCGAGATCTTTCAGCTTCACGCGGGAACCAACGCTTACAACACCTGTATCTACATCTTCATTTGTGATGATACGGGCATTGCGCAGCATTTTTTCCAAGGTTAGAATGCGGCCTTCAATGAACGCTTGCTCATTCTTTGCTTCTTCGTATTCAGAGTTCTCACTGATATCTCCAAAGCTAATCGCTTCTTTAATACGAGCAGCTACTTCCTTGCGTTTAACCGTTTTCAAATCTTCAAGTTCTTGTTCCAGCTTCGTTAAACCTTCTGGTGTAAGGATGACTTCTTTTTCAGACATGGTTCAATTCCCCCGTTTTAAAAAATGATTCCATTTATACTGGGTAAAGTACAAAGGATTATATGTAGATGTTCTATACAATATACAGCAGAATGCAATCGTCTGTGAGGTTCAAAGGTAAAGCTGCCAGTGTGGACTGGCAGCTCGGCTCCCAATATTACGGAGTATTATAGGATATGAAGGAACCCTTGTCAATGTCTGGAATGAACCACCAATTTTAGTAGCTGACAGCCTCATCGCGCGCTGTTTCCAGCGGCTCTTCACTGTCATCTGCGTAGTTTTCGTTCCAGTCGACATAGTTCATGAGGACACGACGAAGCTCCTCTTCTGTCTCAACCGCATTCACCAGATTTTTCGTGTGCGTCGAGCCCTTCAAACCTTTCAAGTAATACGCCGCGTGCTTGCGCATCTCAAGGACTCCCACTCTCGGACCCTTCAGCGCGATTAAACGCTCTGCATGCAATAAACAAATATTCATCTTTTCACGTGCGGTTGGCTCCGGACCAAGCTCGCCCGTCGTCAGGTATTGAATGGTGCGATACAGCATCCACGGATTTCCGAGCGCAGCACGTCCAATCATAACACCATCGCAGCCCGTTGTATCCAGCATGCGTCTCGCATCCTCAGGAGTAGCCACATCCCCGTTTCCGATCACCGGAATCGAAACGGTTTCCTTCACGCGACGGATCCATTCCCAGTCAGCTTGCCCCTTGTACATTTGTACGCGGGTACGTCCATGAACAGCAACCGCTTTGCCGCCTGCACGTTCTACTGCCTTTGCGTTATCCAGCACGTACAGATGATCTTCATCCCAGCCTAATCTCATTTTCACGGTAACCGGCTTGTCGACCGCATCGACCACAGCAGATACGACTTCGTAGATTTTATCTGGATCGAGCAACAGACGCGCACCTGCATCACAGCTCGTAATTTTCGGCACAGGACAGCCCATGTTGATATCAATGATATCCGCATTCGTATGCTGGTCTACATATTTCGCCGCACTCACCAAAGTTTCCTTGTCTCCACCAAAAATCTGCAAACTTAGTGGTTTTTCGCGCTCGTCGACAAACAGCATATCTATCGTTTTTTTGTTTCCGTGCACGATGCCCTTGTCGCTTACCATCTCGGCGCAAACCAATCCAGTACCGAACTCCTTGGCAATCAGACGAAAAGCAGGATTACAGACACCTGCCATTGGAGCGAGAACTACGTTGTTTTTTAATTCGATATTGCCGATTTTCATCTATTTTCGCCTCCTTATTCCCGCTTAGTCGGGGTCTTGGAGAGGACAATCCTATCCAAACTTCATTACATCACTTATTTATAGCACATAATTCATCGTAGTCTACCTGTAAAGTGCTGGCGATCTTCCGTAATACAGGCTCTGTTGGCGTACGAGTTCCTCTCTCTAGTGACCCAACAAACGACAGTGACACTCCCATCTTTTCCGAAAGGGACTGTTGCGTATACCCTTTTAGCTTTCGGAAGGACCGGATTCTATTTCCCAATTGATTACTCCCCACTCACGTACCCCCTTGTGATCCTCTACCAATAAGGAAAGATAATGATCAATGGTCTGGTTATGCTCAGGTAAAACGCCGCCTTCCCAAACGTCTTGAAGCGGCACGAGTACAAAAGCACGCTCGTTCAGCCCTGGATGAGGAATCATGAGATTGTCTTGCGAAACACGAGATGTCCCGTACAACAGTAGGTCAATATCAATCGTGCGCGGTCCCCATCGAACCGTTCGTACACGACCCAGCTCTCGCTCTACTGACAAAGCCGTCTCTAGCAGCTGATCCGGGCTCTGTTCTGTTTCCACAGCGATCGCCATATTCAGAAATGCGTCTTGTTCAACGTTACCAAATGGATCGGTCTCATAAACAGAAGAGACACGAAGCACGCGAATTCCTAGTTGCTCGTTCAATCTCTGTATCGCCCGGCGCAAATTCTGTGCCCGATCCCCAAGATTGGAGCCTAGCGCCAAATACGCACAAACTGTCATGAAGCAAAATCCTCTCTTCTACGGATCATCTCAATCGCAACCGACTCATAATGCCCATTGATCGGCGGATTCGGCTTGGTCACTTTTGCTTTGACTTCATGCAAAGGGAATTGCGTAAGTAGACGTTCTGCTATCACAGCAGTCAGTTTTTCTATCAGCTGAAATCGTTCACCCTCGACAATTTTTTGCACACAAGTAAAGATATCGGCGTAATTGACTGTATCGTGAAGATCGTCACTTGCTCCAGCTTTGGATAAATCGAGCGATAGCTCCAGATCGACATAAAACCGTTGGCCCAGTTCAGCCTCTGCTCCAAACACACCGTGATATCCGTAAAAAGACATGCCATTGAAGTAGATTTTATCCAAGGTTAAATGCCCCCTTTTAGCATCGCGTCCATCATCTTCGTAACGCGCTTCATTTCTTTGACATCATGCACCCGTACCATATGGCAGCCTTTTGCCGCCCCGAGGGCAACTGTCGCTGCAGTACCTTCGACACGTTCATCTACGGGCAAATCGAGAACATGACCGATCATCCGCTTGCGTGAAGTGGCAAGCAGAACGGGATAGCCTAGCCCTACCAGATCATCCAGCCTGCGCATCGTCTCGAGATTTTGCTCGACAGTCCTTACAAACCCGATCCCCGGATCAAGGATGATTCTCTCCTGTTTTACCCCTGCCTGCAAGGCGATCTGTACGGACTCACGCAGGTCTTTGATATAGTTTGGGAAAAAGTCGTGATAGTCCGTGTCTTCGCGATTGTGCATCAGGATAATGGGCACGTCGAGACGAGCAGCTACCTCTGCCATCCGCGGGTCCCGCTTCGCTCCCCATACATCATTGATGATATGTGCCCCTTCCAAAATGGCCCGATCTGCAACCGCCGCTTTGTATGTGTCAATGGACAGCGGAATAGACAATTCGTGCGAAAGTATCCGGATGACTGGCAACACTCTATCCAGCTCCGTCGCCTCATCGACTGCTTCCGACCCCGGACGTGTCGATTCTCCCCCGATATCAATCAGGTCAGCTCCAGCCTCAACCATCGCACGCGCTTGTGCCAGTGCTGCCTCTACATCGACATAGCGACCGCCATCCGAGAATGAATCAGGTGTCACATTCAAAATGCCCATGACTAGCGTACGCTCTCCCAGTGGCAGGACATACTGGCCACAGTTCAGTTCGCGGCGCGCACGAAGCTTGGCAGGCATAGCTAAAACATCCCGTACCTCTGCCGCCAACGCTCGTAGCTCTTCTGTTTGCGTTTTCATATGATCCAACGCCAAATTCATCTTCTTGTGTGAAGCCAACAGCAGCACGTATTTTTTGTCGGCAGTACCTGGTTGGTCTGAAACAATGGCTTGGGCATCGAAAGAGCGCATAATCTCCCTCACACTCTCCGCTACAGCCACACTCATGTTTTCCGTATGAATCTTCAGGCTCGTCCCCACTTCCGCCATGCGTTCGGCTTCCGAAATAGGAACACCCCTTTTGACAAGCTCCGATACCATCTCAGCGAAGGTCGCAGCATGGATTCGAAATGAATTGTATTTCATGATCAAACTCCCTAATTCCGTCTTCGCACATTGAATAGTAGCATACCATAATTTACTCGCTAGCCGCTACAGACTGACGGTAGGCACGGTGCAGTTCGCACGAATATGTACCATATGTCGAAGGGACGCAATGCCCGTCAATTTCGGTAATCGGAACGATCTCTTGCACGGAATTTGTCGTAAAGACTTCATCGGCGTTGAGCAGATCTTCCAAGCGATATCGACCTTCTTCGACAGGCATCGATAATTGCTGTGCCAAAGTCAAAACATGTCGCCGCGTCACCCCATCAAGAATGCCCGTATCAATAGAAGGGGTAAACAACTGGCCGTTTTTGACCCAAAACACATTACTCACAATTCCTTCCGCCACGAAGCCATCATGCGTCAAAAATAGACCTTCCACATCGGGACGGGCACCGAGTTCTTGACGTGCAAGGGCATTGTTTAAGTAATTGTGCGATTTAAAGCGCTGTTGGCTTTCCGCTGTCTGTCTAACCAACGCCAATGTCTGCAAACGTTTTGGCGGAGGAGGTACTGCTAGAGGTGCTACGGGTTTGGCAAATACGAATAAGGAAGGTTGCTCGTACCCCCCTGCTACCAAGCCCACTCCTTCTGCGCCAGCCGTAATACTCAAGCGGACGTAAGCATCACGCAACTCATTGGCATCTATCGTCATCAAAATCGCTTCAGCCAGCTCTTCCTTTGTCCAAGCAGGTTGAATCTGCAACGCAAAAAGCCCGGAACAAAGCCGGGCGTAATGAGCATCCCATAAAAATAGCTTGCGGTCGTATACACGTAACGTTTCAAACAAACCAATACCGTACAAAAACCCGTGGTCCAATACCGATACGGTAGCCTCCTGAGCCGGACAAATCGTCCCGTTAACATAAACGTGCATCTGCGCTCTCTCCCGATAATATAGTCGAGAGCATCATATCACATCTTTTTCTCCTCTTCATCCGGCGGCAAATCTTTCATCGACAGCTTAAACTCTTTCAAGGTCTGTCCGACTGCACGACCAATCTCCGGCAGCTTCTTCGGTCCAAAAAGCAACAAGGTAATGATCAACAGCAAAATCAATCCGGGAATACCGATGCTCGACAGCATTGCTGGCAACACTCCTTTTCCTGTCAAATACCCAGTCTCTTCAAAGGATGTGCATAAAGCGTCCGATCTACTCCCAGCCGCAAGCGAAAAAGGCTACCACAGAAGCATGGTAGCCAATTTTTCACGAAAGCTTACTCTCGCTTACTTTTTCCCACCCAAGATTTCAAAGATTACATCCGCATTTTTTGTGTTGTCGATCAATCCAGACACTTTCTCTTTTCCAGGGCCATACGCATAGACGTTTACATCCTCGCCTGTGTGTCCACCGGTTGTCCAACCTGTAAAGGAACGAATATCGATAATCGCTTCGATGGCATTATCAATCTTCACTTGCTCTTTCGTTTCAGCAGCTTTCTTCACAGATGCGATTTCTTGCGGGGTCAGTTCCAGGTCAATGTACTTCTTAAGAGTTTCTTCTACATTTGCACCTTTTGCGATTTCAGTCGAAATGAAATCAGGCGTACGTTTCACTGCTTTAATCGGATCTACCAAGAAGTTGTATTCATCTTTAGCTCCAACAGACAATCCACCTGTGGAGTGGTCAGCAGTGGCGATAACCAGCGTATGGCCATCTTTCTTCGCGAAATCAATCGCGGCTTTGAAAGCTCGCTCGAAATCTTCCATCTCGCTCATTGCACCAACGATATCGTTGTCATGTCCTGCCCAGTCAATTTGGCTTCCTTCTACCATCAGGAAGAAGCCATCTTTGTCCTTGCTCAGACGATCGATCGCAGCATTTGTCATTTCTTCCAGGGAAGGTGTTTCATCGGAACGGTCGATCATTTTATCCATTCCGCCATCTGCAAACAATCCGAGAATTTTGCCGTTTTTGTCGTCCAATAGTTCGCTCTTCGAAGTAACGTAGCTGAAGCCATCTTTCTTAAACTCTTTCGTCAGGTCGCGATCTTTACGAACGAAGTTTTTCAAGCCACCGCCAAGCATCACATCAATAGAATGCTCGCCGTTAATTTTCAAATCATAGTAGTCATTTGCAATGGCATCCATATTCTTACGGCTTTCGTCATGGGCACCATAAGAAGCAGGTGTAGCATGAGTAATTTCGGAAGTAGCTACCAGACCAGTAGATTTACCTACTTTTTTTGCACGCTCGAGTACGGTTTCTACTTCTGATTTGTCGTTGTCTACCGCAATCGCATTATTGTATGTCTTTTTACCAGAAGACATCGCCGTAGCAGCAGAAGCGGAGTCTGTAATGTTTTGCTTGTGGTCTTCTGCGTAAGTCATTTGTGCACCGACCAAATATTTATCGAATTCTGTCGGCTCCATCAGTGGTGTCGAAGGGTCGTCCTTCATGTAACGATGTGCAGTTGTATAAGCAGTACCCATACCGTCACCGATCAAGAAGATTACATTTTTCACTTTTGCGTTGTTATTATTTTCTGCTGCTTTTACAAGACCTGTAGTAGGACCGAAAAACGCTGTAAAAGCCAGCGAGGAGATTACTGCCACTGGAACGAGTTTTTTGGGGAATGTACGGAACATCATGTACCTCCTAAGAAATGAATTATTGTTTAATTTCAGCTTGATTGTAATCTTCCAATATTGAGAAATGACGTGGGCAATGTAAAGAAGTTTATGGAAACAGTAAAGATAGATTTACAATTGTCGATGAAAGCAAAAAACCGCCCTCGAAAAAAGGCGGTTTTCCTGTCGTATCTATGCGTTAACCTGTCGTATGGCGCGCGTATGCGGTAAGGAAGTTCTTCAGCAATTGCTTGCCGTGCTCGGTAATAATCGATTCAGGGTGGAACTGGACGCCTTCGATTGGGAACTCCCGATGGCGCACAGCCATAATTTCACCTTCGGCTGTCCGGGCGGTTACTTCCAGCTCACTCGGAATGGACGCTTCCTCAATAATCAAGGAATGGTAGCGTGCCGCCGTAAAAGGAGAAGGAATGTCCTGAAAGATGGTTTTGCCATCATGGAAAACTTCCGACGTTTTTCCGTGCATCAAGCGCTCGGCCCGAATGACTTTTCCGCCAAACACTTGCCCAATGGACTGATGACCCAAACAAACACCCAAAATCGGAATTTTTCCGGCAAAATGGCGGATCACATCCATGCTGATCCCCGCCTCATTTGGCGTGCACGGTCCTGGAGACACCATCAAATAATCCGGTGCCAATCGTTCGATTTCTTCTAGTGTAATTTTGTCATTGCGATACACTTGCAGCTCTTCCCCAAGCTCTCCCACATACTGCACCAAATTGTAGGTAAAGGAATCGTAGTTATCAATCATCAAAATCATCGTACACTCGTCTCCTCTCAACTCATCGTTCTCTGCTCGCTCAACTCAAGCGCTTTCCACAACGCTTCTGCCTTTTTCAATGACTCGGCATACTCGGCCTCTGGAACCGAGTCAATCACGATACCCGCTCCAGCCTGCACATGTGCTACGCCATCCTTGATCACCATAGTGCGGATGGCAATGTTGACCTCGATATCACCATTGAAGCCAAACCAGCCGATTGATCCCGTATAGACGCCTCGCTTGACTGGCTCCAGCTCCTCGATGATTTCCATCGTGCGAACTTTTGGCGCTCCGGTGATCGTCCCTCCCGGAAAAGTCGCCTCGATCGAATCAAGCGCATCCTTGCCTGCTGCCAGCTCTCCTTTGACGTGAGAGACGATATGCATGACGTGGGAGTATTTCTCCACAACCATGAATTCGCTGACCTCCACACTGCCAAAGCGACAGACACGGCCCATGTCATTGCGTTCCAGATCAACCAGCATGACATGCTCTGCGCGTTCCTTTTCATTATCAATCAGCTCACGTGCCAATGTATCGTCTTGCTCGTCCGTTAATCCACGCGGACGTGTTCCGGCGATCGGACGCGTATGCACTTCCTTGCCTTTTACCTTTACAAGTAGCTCTGGCGAGGCACTAACCAATTGAAATTCAGGGAAGCTCAGATAACCCATATAAGGAGACGGATTCAGCTTGCGAAGCACATCGTACACTTCTGGGGCTGTCACCTGCACCGGCTTGCTTTGCCGTACCGACAAATTGACCTGAAAAACATCCCCTTGGGCGATGTACTCCTGCACCCGACGAACGGCATCCTCGAATTGGTCTTTGGCAAAGGATACGGACGCTGGCACTAGCTTGGCAAGCGGTCTTTTTCGCAAAGCTTCCCAATCTGTCTCATCGTGATCCATTGCCAATGAAGCAATCAAGTCCATGCGTTTTTCCAGGTAGAGTGCTGCCTGTCGATAGCTTTCTTCGGTCAAATTGTCCGCGCTCAAATGCGTCAGGCAAATGATCTCTCGGGTCTCATGATCAAAGACAAGAAGGTCTTGCATTATCATAACATACAGGTCTGGCAACTGTAAGTCGTCAGTCGCTATCTGTGGCAAGCTAGGCTCAAAAAAGCGGTTCATCTCATAGCTGATATAGCCTACTGCGCCTCCAGCAAAATCTGGCATACTTGGAAGTGCAGGCGTACGGTAACGAGATAGCAGCTCTCGTAAAGCATTCAATGGGTTGTGAGTCTCTATGCTCTCGATTTTCCCTTCTGGGTACGAAACGATCGTTTCTCCTCGCTGACTGCGCAGCGTAGCAATAGGCTCATATGCCAAAAAGGTATACCGCCCAGCTCGTCCACTTTCCAACAGGACAGCATTTTGCAGAGAAGGCTGTAGTTTTGTGAGCACCTGCCACGGATCAATCGTCGATGACCACGGTTTACGCAGGGCGAGGGGAACTAACGAATAAGATAAGGCATACGTCTGGCAATCAGCAAAGGTAGGGAACATTCTTCCTCTTCACGCTCCGGTTTTCACTATTTATCCGTTCATTATATAGTTGCCTGACACTAAAAGAAAAGACCACGTCGCCAACGTAGGGCTCCGTGGTCTTGCGGTATCTTTTTACAATTAATCTTCGAACTGATACAGAGGCGTGGACAAATAACGCTCCCCATTCGAAGGAATGACAACGATCACTTTTTTGCCTTTGCCGAGCTTCGCTGCTACTTGCAGAGCCGCATGGATCGCTGCTCCAGACGAAATCCCGCCGAGAATACCTTCCTGACGCGCAACACGACGCGCAGTTTCAAAAGCGTCCTCGTTTTCTACCTTAATGATTTCGTCGTAAATTTGTGTATCGAGAGTATCTGGAACAAAGCCAGCCCCGATACCTTGGATCTTATGTGGACCTGGTTTGCCGCCAGACAAAACTGGCGAAGCCGCAGGCTCAACAGCCACGATTTGTACATTCGGATAGTGTTCACGAAGAACCTGCCCTACACCCGTAATCGTTCCGCCTGTACCGATACCGGAAATAAAAGCATCTACGCCGCCGATTTCCTTCGCTTGGTCCAACAGCTCACGGGCTGTCGTCTCACGGTGAATGGCCGGGTTTGCCAAGTTTTTAAATTGTTGGGGAATGAAATAAGAGCTATCTTCTTTCGCCAGCTCTTCTGCTTTGCGAATCGCTCCGCCCATCCCTTCGCTGCCTGGTGTGAGAACCAGCTCCGCACCATACGCACGCAACAGGTTGCGTCGCTCAATACTCATCGTCTCTGGCATGACCAGAATAGCACGATATCCTTTTGCAGCAGCAACCATCGCGAGTCCAATACCGGTATTTCCGCTCGTAGGTTCAATGATGGTATCACCCGGTTTCAGACTTCCATCTGCCTCTGCTGCCTCAATCATCGACAACGCAATTCGGTCTTTTACACTGCTGCCCGGGTTGAAGAACTCCAGCTTCAAGTAAATGTCTGCAATATCTTCGGTGACAACACGATTCAGCTTTACAAGCGGAGTATATCCAATCAAATCGGTAATGGAATTAGCCACGCGCATATGTTCTGCCCCTCCTATTTATAATAACCGAGTAAAACGCTAGGATTTATTGACATAATTATATCAACGGTAGCCTTTTTGGTCAATGAGGCATTTGCCCAGAAATCTGGACCCCTACCGATTTTCGCAATCGCTCCAGCACGACATCCAGTGACTCGACCTGGGCAAATGCGATCTCTCGGCGCAGCTCATCTTTTACCTCTTCAAATGTCCGTTGACTGGCTTCCCTGCGCTCTGTCAATTGGTAAATGACGTATTGATCTTCTATTTTGATCGCTTCGCTGTATTTGTCTTTCTCCAGCTTTTCTACGATGGGCTTCGCCTCGTCGGGCAATCGATTATCCTTGATGGAAACCCAGCCTAGATCGCCGCCGTTCACAGCTGTATCCGCATCAATCGAACGCTCTTTGGCAATCGTCTGAAAGTCGGCTCCGTTTTTTAAATCAGCCAAAACTTGTTCCGCTTCTTTTTGTGAAGCCACGACGATTTGTCCTAAACGCATCTGCATCGGTCGGGTATAACGGTCAGATCGGCTATTGTAGACGTTTAGCACTTCTTCATCCTTGATGGTCATGTCCTTCGTTGCCAGGGTTTGCAGCAGGATTTGGTAAGAAATCTCCTGCTTGAGGGCTTCCACGGTCGTTCCCGCTTGTTTTAACAGCGCAGCCTCAAACTCGCTGTCTGTCCGACTGCCGTAACTGTCGCGAATCTGGGAAAGCTCTTGCTCCAGTTGCTTCGAATCAACCGTGATGCCGGATCGCTTCGCCTCTTGAAAAACGACTTCCCGATTAATCATGTCGTTTAGCACTTGCTTACCGAACTTTTGTTTCAGCGCCGTTACATACTCATCGTTGCTAATCGTCTTATCCCCTACGATGGCGGCAGGCTGCAGCTTGCCTGATGCCTGGTACCATGCCCAGGTAACGGCAAGCAGCAACAATACAAGCGCCCCAATGAATGCCCACAACCCTTTTACGTTGGTCATGCCAACACTCCCCTACTTGACGCCGCGCTTACATGTCTTTCAGGATGTCTTCCAACGCGGATCTGTCATAATGGTAACGTTCATTACAGAAATGACAGTGTACTTCTGCTTCGCCCTGTTCCTCAATCAGACCTTCCATTTCTTCGCGTCCCATGCTGATCAGTGCCTGAACAACCTTATCCGCTGTACATTTGCAGCTAAATTGAATCTCCGTGCGGCTCAGGATTTTTGGCTCATCCAATACGCGGGCCAAAATCTCTTCAGGAGTCAAGCCTTCGCCAATCATGCGAGAAACCTGCGGAAGCTGCCCCAAACGTTCTTCAATAGCTGCTACAACCTCTTCTGGCGTATTCGGCAACAACTGAAGAATGAATCCACCCGCAGCCAAAACAGAACGGTCCTCAGGATTAACCAGTACACCCACACCTACTGCTGAAGGCGTTTGCTCGGACATCACAAAATAATAAGTGAAGTCTTCCCCAATCTCACCAGAGACGATCGGCGCACTGCCTTGATACGGCTCCTTGAGACCGAGATCTTTCGTTACGTACACAAACCCGTCTGTTCCCACTGCACGCGCTACATCGAGCTTGCCTTTATCGTTTAGCTCAAAGTGGACATGCGGGTTGGATACATACGCGATTCCTTCACCATGTGCGTTTGCTTCCGCCATGATCTGCCCGATTGGTCCGCCCCCTTTTACTTTGACATGGAGGCTCTCGTTTCCTTTTAACATAGCCCCCATCATCAAGGTAATGGTCAGCGTACGTCCCGCTGCTGCTGTCGCTGTATTCCACATGTCGTGACGACGACGCATCTCTTCGACAGATTCTGTCGTGCGTGCGGCAAATGCACGAACATGCCCATTAAATCCAGTTGCTCTTATCATATAATCGCCCATGTAGCGATCCTCCTTTTCAAACTACCTCTTCAATAGCGCAAAAATCATGAAGCTATCTTACCAGTTTACCACAAGGAGAAAAAGACTACGCTTCTCCCACTGTGAGTCTGACACTTTGTGAATTCGACCATTTCTGACAGAAAAAACCCCTCTGCACGAAGAGGTGGACTGACCCTAATTAATGAGACGTTGAAAAAGCACCTAGGCTACCTGTTTCC
>NZ_JBEAES010000066.1:0-13402 GCF_050477165.1 Brevibacillus sp. FIR094
TAGACAAAATACTATCGAGCTTGCTATCCAACAATAGTTCCTTCTTGGTTAACTCACGTACCATATCTAAGACACTTGCATTTACATTTAAAATATCACTAATCGTAGCTGCTGGTGCAGATACACCTGGAAGAGTACCTAATACGTATTGAAGCTTTTCACCCTCGGCATTAAGTATATGGCTTAATCCAAGCTCTTCAAGTGCAATCGAAGAAAGCAACAACGTAATCGCATCTTCTCTTGCAAATGCATCAACTTCAATTTACATATGCCGAGGTGATCCCATATGTACGCCTCGCTCTCTCTTAAACGACTATTCCAGCGATGCTAGGAAGTAAGATCCTCCACCAATCTTATACTCGCTATTCTTGCTCCCTCCTGCCAGCCTCACAAAATACGGTCTTTGTCCGCGTTTTTTCCATGAAGCCTGCGCCAATCCCTCCTCAGTCGGTTGGCAAAGCACTACATTTCCACCCGGAAGTTCAAATGCTTGGCAAATGGCCCCCAGTTCTTTATCGTGGAATTTTTCGCTCTTCTTCCATCCAAACCAGCTTTGCCAACGTGCTATTGCTTCATCTAGATTGTTTACTGCATAGCCTACTGACTGGAGATGGGCTGCACCGTTCGGATGTGCGCCAATGATGCCACGATTTGTCAAATCTTCTATTCTCTCTTCATCCGTTTGCGACCATTCAATGAGAAATGGTGGTAGAAGTGCACTATCCGCATCTTCAAGGAACAACATCCGCCACCGAAGCGTCGTGCCATCATCACGCGTACGACTTCCCGCAACAGGTCCAGTAACCTGCAAACCTTGGCTTCGCAAGCGCTCTGCCCACGCATCCATCTCATTGGTCCGAAGCGCAATCTGACCAAATCCTTCTCCCTTTGCTTTATCCTCGATGCATTGACGTACGAGCGGATTATCTGATTGTCGAGCAAGCTCCTCGTGTTCAACCGCCAAAAATTCAACATAAGAAAGTCCGAAATAACTAAGGCTATTCCATGTCCCCCAAGACGCATGACGTCCTCCAGCTACCGCATGAAAACCCGCTTGGCAAAATTGTTCCGATGCTTCCTGTGGAGTTCGCTGCACAAAATGAACCAAATGATCAAAAGTTAATCGCACCTTTTTTCGCCTCTTTTCGTATTACTTATAGGATATCAAAATTCATTTATGTAAGGATAGAAATACAAGGGGGAAAAATGAACGATACCAGATCAAGCCGGGTAAAATCTCGGCGCAAGCATTCACGCAGAAAATGGGTACGGGTTGGAAAGAACACGCTCCTATTTAGCGTGTTGGCCATCTTCGTCGTCGGAACCTACTACCTATTCCAAACTGCCATGGATGGAGAACATGCCACCCCAAACGAGCAGCCTGCTCCTGACGATACTGTGAACCAAAAGACCTCTGTACAGCTCACCTTTGTCGGTGACATCATGATGTCAGGGAATGTAGAGAAAACCTTACTTGCAAACAACAGCTATGACTACCCATACAAGCATGTAAGCTCGCTCTTTTTGCAAGATGATATCACGATTGCCAATTTGGAGACGCCGATCACCACCACAGGTGTTGCTGCACAGAACAAAGAGTATGTCTACAAGTCGTCCCCACTTGCTGTTCCTGCCATGAAAAACGCAGGAATTGATGTAGTGAATCTCGCCAATAATCACTCCATGGATCAAGGAGTTCCGGGATTGCTCGATACCTTTGACGCTTTGGACAAGAACCGGATTGAATACGTCGGCGCCGGAAAGAATGCCAACCGTGCCTATTCACCTGTATTCATTGAAAAGAACGGCATCAAGATCGCAATTCTCGGCTTCAGCAGGGTCATTCCCGAAACAAGCTGGTTTGCAGGGGATTCTCAGCCAGGTATGGCCGCTTCCTATGATCCTACGCTAGCAGTGAAAGCGATCCAAGATGCGAACAACCAAGCAGATCTCGTCGTGGTAATTGCACACTGGGGCAAGGAACGCTCCGATTATCCTGTCGATCATCAAAAAGAGTTGTCTCGTGCCTACATCGATGCTGGTGCAGATTTGATTGTCGGCGGTCATCCCCACGTTCTTCAAGGCTTTGAACGATACAACGACAAATGGATTGCGTACAGTCTGGGCAATTTCATTTTCACACGGTCAAGCGAACCCAAGACTTGGGAAACGATGGTCCTGCAAGCAAACTGTACGAAAAGCGGCGATTGTGAGTTGACGATGCTTCCGTTTCACGCAGAATTGGGACAAGCTGTACCCATGAATGAAAGCAACGGCGCTGCCCTGCTAAAACGTATTGAATCTATTTCCGAGAGTGTCGACATACAAAGTGACGGGCGTATACAGCCGCGTGCAAAAGCGGTGGAGACTGCCCCCTGACAAAAGAAGCCGTGTTTCCAGGTAACTAGAAATACGGCTTTTCTTCTTGTTATTCCTATTACTTATGCAGATTCGATAATAGGGAAGCGGCGCACTTCTAAGCCAAAATCATTTTTCAACAGGGACTCGTGCTCTTCACTGATTCCTGTCACGATCAAACCTGCGCGCAAGACGCCCCCCAAGTCGAATTGGACTTTTAGTTTATGCACGTTCACGCCTGCCTGCTCGAGGAAATGCAAGACAAGATCTGGCGTGGCAGTATGACATGAGCCTTCTAGATAACACAAGACGCGTTCTTCTGAGTCCAAGGTGACTCCAGCTTTGTCAGCCGTTTTTTCTTTCCAAGTAGGATGCGGTGTGAATGGCTGTGTCAATAAATAGGCCAAATCCTCCACGACTGCACTTGCTGTAGGTAGCTCGCCTGCCCCTCTTCCTGTAAACAACAAGTCTCCCACAATGTTGCCGGATAGCTGCACCGCATTAAACGCGTCGTGGATTTGCGCCAACGGGTGGCTCAGCGGAAGCATGGTTGGTTCAACAGATAGGCGAATGCCTTGTTCAGCTTGATAGGCCTGCGCGATCAGCTTGATCCGGTACCCCAGCTCGCTCGCAATCCGAATGTGACCCGCTGACAAATCTGAAATTCCTTTACGAACAACATCCGCTAGCGGTAGCGATTCTCCGTAAACAAGCTGTGCCAGGATGTACAACTTGTACATAGCGTCAAAGCCTTCTACATCCGAACGAGGGTCTGCTTCGGCATAGCCCAACTCCTGCGCTTGCTTGAGAACCTCCTGATAAGAGAGCTGTTCTGCCTCCATTTTCGTCAAAATGAAGTTCGTTGTTCCGTTGAGAATACCGCGAACGCCTTGGATATCGTTCGTGCGAAGGAACTGCCGGAGTACGCTCAAGATCGGGATGCCCCCTGCCACACTCGCTTCATAGGCCAGATGCACTTGATGCTGATTTGCCAAATCGACTAGCTCGGTTCCTTTTTTCGCCAGGAGCTCTTTGTTGGCCGTTACTACATGGCAGCCCTTTTCGATCAAAGCACGAACGTAGTCATAGGTAGGTTCTACACCGCCCATGACCTCCACCACGATATCCACATCGCTTCTCAATACATCCTCAAAGTCAGTTGTCAGTAAAGCCGGGTCAACATGAACCGCCCGCTCTTTTTCCGAGTCACGCACCAAAGCCTTGACGATCTCAATTCGTTTTCCCAGTCGAGAAGAAAGCTTCTCCTGTTGCGAACGGATCGTTTTGATTACGCCTCCACCCACTGTTCCCAATCCCAGTAATCCCACACGTACCACTTCTGCACTCATCCTGACCACCCCATACCCTGAATTTTAGATAAAAAGAAAAGCCATCTTCGATAAGAAGAAGGCTTGTTAGCAGCTAATGCTCCCCCTCCTTATCTCCCAGGACGTATATGTCCTGCAGGAATTGGCACCTTGTCACAAAATATGCGTGACGGTTGCCGGGCTTCATCGGGCCAGTCCCTCCACCTCTCTGGATAAAGAAAATATGAAATTGAAAAAAACCTTCTTCGCTAAGAAGAAGGTTCATCTACTAATGGAGTAACCCGCTTCTTATCTTTCGAGACGAAACGTCTCGCAGGAATTGGCACCTTGTCGCAATATGCAACGGTTGCCGGGCTTCATAGGGCCAGACCCTCCACCTCTCTGGATAAGAACTGTTTATGCTGTTGAGCTTTATTCTAAGAAATTCCAAGGCAAGCGTCAACAAAATTCTTTCTTTTCTGATTGCAAGCTGATTTGACACGACTTTCAGTTGTGGGTGAACAGGCTTTCTACCTCTTCCATACTGCAGCAAGCGCAATGAAACACGCCCTCCCGGCCTTCCTCAGGCAGCTCTTTTTCCTCGACATATCCGCAATATTGGCAAATGAAAAGTTGAATCATCGCACGCCCTCCTCTTCTTTTATCCTGCCCAAAATAAAAAGAGCATTTTCCGCTCGACCGTGACGATCGTTAGAAAATGCCAGAAAAAGAGGGACGTACTTGTCCACGCGCTGTTTTTCGCAAGCCATCTCTAACACCTCCCTATCTCCCGTAGGTCTATCAGTGTTGTCGAAACAGGCAGGTCTCCTGACTATGGGTTCATCGTCTAGCGTCGCCTTCCCCGTCTATTTTGATAGACCAGTGGCTTGTTGGACGCTGACTCCCCTTTTACAGTGGCGGGACCGTGTCGGATTTGCACCGAGCTTCCCTATTATCCTTGTCGCGAATTGGTTACGCCCTAAGGAACCTGTTTCCACCTATGAAATTGTTCTCCCTAGATTTTACCTTATTCTTCCTTATTTTGCGAACTTACCCCAAATACCGCTCTTTCAAAATGGTGCTGTGGTGACCTTCATGTCCTGCAATCACATAAGCCAACGTCCTTGCAGATAGCTTGTTTCCGTTGGCAGTTCCTGTACGCAACCACGCTTCTGGAGAGATTCCTCCGGCTTGCGCGATGGTTGAAGCACGTACAGCCTTATACTCTTCCAATAAATCAGAGAGGTCTCGTAGCTGAAAACACCCGTGTTCGACAAAAGCATTCTCATCAAAACCGACGAGGGGTGTCTGATCTCCTCTCGCGATTCTCAATAAGCGATAGCTCATGATGCGTTCTGTATCGACAAGATGACCCAAAACCTCTTTTACTGTCCATTTGCCTGGTGCATACCGATAATCAATTTGCTCAGGCGCAAGGGACGAAAATAGCGCGACTTGCCTCTCTCCTTGTTGCGTGAGGATCGTTTGCAGATCCCCCTCTGGTAGAAGTCCAATATAATACTCAAAATATGCAGCGTATTCATCGCGCTCTGGTCGTCTGAGCATGTATTTCCCACTCCTCGTTATTCACTTTACCTGCCGCTTAAAACAAGCCCAATACGAACACACCCGCCAGATCTTCACAGGCGGGTGACCTTCACCATCATACGCTATGTAAGCCTTCAAACAATAGGACCCTTGCTGGGGCTGCATCCGTGCCGATCAGCTTAAGTGGTGCAGCTACCAGAAAATACTCGCCTGGCGGGACCTCTGCTAGGCGCAAGCCTTCCACGACAATGACTCCCGCTGCAAACAGCTTTTTATGGGTGGGGTGCCCTTCCTGACTGCGTTCGATCCCAAGTGCATCGGTACCAATACCTCGCACACCCAGCTCGCTTACATATTCTGCACCTTCCTCTGAAAGAAAGATGAATTCAAAAGAGAACGCCTCTTCAAAAGAATTTTTCGTTTTAAACAAGACAAAATCGCCTCGCGCAAGATCGAAGCCCTCCAAATCGGAGCGAGTGATCCTGTCCTCTACCGCTGTGAGATCGAGAACCTTGCAACTGCCCACTAGCTTCTCCAATGAAATACTCTCAAATGTATCGCCGGCATTTACCATGTGCAGGGGAGCATCCACATGGGTACCAGAATGTAGGTCCATGTCGATTCTCGATTCGGTTACATAGCCATTGGTAGCGGTACGTATTTTCGGCTGCTTTTCCGGCTTGTTTTTATACACCGTCATTCCTTCGTACACGGTGGCGGTTACATCATACATTTTCATCCTAAACGCCCTCCCCTTTACTTACCGTTTTTTATGATCCGCAGGAAAAACGATTCCCATCTGTCTTCTTACTTCATCCATGACCTGCATGGTCGTTTTGGAGACATCATGCGAATTCGTTGTAGATTGTCTAGCCCCTATTCTTGCCAAGTGTAGGAACTCCCTAATTTCATAATGCATGGTCTTCGGGGTCTGCGGTCTTGTCACTTGCTCAATTCGTCCGTCTCTGTAACGAATGTCCACTTCTTTGAGATGGTTGATTCGATCGATCACCATTGTGGCGTCCTCCCCTTGGATTTCTGCTGGCTGATAGGAGGTCGTAATTTTCGAAAAGCTAATGATTGCATCCATCTCTCGATACTTCAAAAGAATGCTACCTTCTCCGTCTACTCCAGAATCAAGCACAATTCCTTCTGCTTTGATGTCGTCTGGTCTGCCAAAAAGAATGAGTAACGGATAAAGGCAATAGATACCGATATCCATCAAGGCTCCGTTTGAAAAAGCGGGATCAAAAGCACGTAAAACCTTCCCTTCGCGATAGGCGTCATAGCGCGAAGAATATTGGCAATTGCTAGCAATAAAACGTCGTACCTTTCCCAGCTTGTGCAGGTTGTCTTGTATCGCAAAAAAATTGGGTAACAGTGTAGATTTGACAGCCTCCATGAGTAAAACGTTATTTCTTTTCGCTGCTTCGATCATTTCTTCTACCTCAATCGCATTGGAAGCCAGTGGCTTTTCACACAATACGTGTAGCCCCGCGTCCATGCACTGGATCGCTTGTTCCGCGTGGCAGGAATTGGGGCTCGCAATATAGACCGCGTCCATATTTTTGCTTGCAGTCATTTCTTCTAGGCTGTTATAGGCGAATGGAGCATGGTACTTGTCAGCGAATTCCTTGGCGCGTTCGATGGTACGTGAATAAACAGCCTGAAGAGAAAATCCTTCTACTTCTTGACCAGCCTGGATAAATTCCTCGGTGATCCAGTTCGTTCCGATTACGCCAAATCGCATCTCATCCGCTCCCTTTTCTTTTGGTCTATCTTGTTGCAGTGACCGGCACTCGTTCTTCGCCCTTATCCAACCACCACACAAATCCGTCCGCATCAAGCAATTGCTCTGCGGCCTTCGGTCCGAATGAGCCAGCTTCGTACGTAAAGAGCGGCACCAAATTTTCAGCGAAGGCTTCCAAAATCGGTGTCACCCATTCCCACGACAGCCGAACCTCATCCCAATGCGCAAAGTAGGTAGAATCCCCTCGGAGTGCATCGAACAAGAGTAGCTCGTACGCTTCTGGCACGTCTTTCGTCCCCGCACTGAAATCTACCGTCACCGGCTCAATCTTACCGCTATTTGTCGGATTCTTACTATTTACCTGCAAGGCAATACCTTCGTTTGGATTCACGCTGATGATCAACAAATTAGGCGATGTCGTTTCATTTTGCTCCTGATAAAGCTTTTCGTGCGGATTTTTGAACTCAATGACGATCCTGGTTGATTTCTCTTGCAGTCTTTTTCCCGTGCGAATATAAAAAGGTACTCCTTGCCAAAACGGGTCATCAATCCAGACACGAGTGGCAATATACGTTTCTGTCATCGAAACTGGATCGACACCAGGCTCGTCCCTGTAGCCAGCCACAGGCGTTCCTTGAATATGTCCTGCGCTATACTGACCACGAATAACATGGGTGCGGACTTCATCTTTCTTCATCGGACGCACGGCGGCCATTACCTTGCGCTTTTCTTCGCGGATATGGGCGGACGTGATTCGCTTTGGAAGTTGCATGGCGATGATCATGAGCATTTGCAGCATGTGATTTTGGAGCATGTCACGCAGTGCTCCGGCTGGCTCGTAATATCCAGCCCGATCCTCGACGCCAACCGTTTCATTCGCCGTAATTTGCACATTGGCGATGTACTGATTGTTCCAGAGAGCCTGAAAGACCGGATTCGCAAATTCGAGAGCCTCGAGGTTTTGAACCATCGGTTTTCCCAAGTAATGGTCAATGCGATATATTTCTTCTTCCAAAAATGCTTTCCCCAGCTTTTCATTCAATTCTTCGGCAGATTGCAAATCATGTCCAAATGGCTTTTCAATGATCAGACGCTTCCAGCCTGTCGTTGAGCCTAGTCCGCTGGCCTTGACATTGGTTGCAATTCCCTCGAAAAATTGCGGGGCTACTGACAAGTAAAACATCCGGTTTTGCGGGATCTGTAGCTCTCGCTCTCTTTGCAGGACCAGATCATGTAGCGTTACATAAGCACGCGGTTCCATGACATCTACTTCCGCATAGCGACAAGCAGACAAGAAAGCGTCTAGCTCGTGGGAATCAATCTCAGCTCGACGGGAAAACTCATGGACAGACTGGCGAACAGATTCCTGAAATTGGTCATCAGACCAGGCCCTTCTCCCTACACCAATAATCGAAAAGGCGGCAGGCAACTTTTGATCTACATATAAGTTAAAAAGCGCGGGGAAAATTTTGCGTTTTGCTAAATCTCCTGTTGCACCAAAAAGGACAAAGGTCATCGCTTCCATCTACTTTTTCATTCCCTTCATACGTACGCCGTGATGATGGTTTTTGTAGTTACACTGTTATTATTCGAGAAAATCACAGCTTTATCAATACGCAGCCTCACGAACGACGCAAAATAGCACGTACTGGACTTCCATCTGCTTCCATCAAAAGCAGCGGCAGTGCGATCAGTTCGTAATCACCTGGTTCCACATGATCGAGCAGAAGCCCCTCCAAAATATGAATGTCATGCTGGTGAAGCCCATGATGAGCAGCCAGTTCCTTGCTGTCCAACGGATCGACAGATGGGACATCCACTCCAATCAGCCGAATACCTTTTTGGGCGAGAAATACTGGCAAGTCCGCTCGCAGATGACAGATCGTTGACGGAAACTGATTGGGGTCACTCCAAGATAATGTTTTGAGCAGCAAGCGTTCCACCCCCTCCAGATCTACCTGGGCAAAATCTTCTGGGCCAATGCTGGAACGTCCAGTAAGCTCTACAACTCTTGCCTCTCCGATATACAAGTCCAAAGGCAATTCAGCTATTTTTCGGCCATCGTCATCGAAGTGGAACGGAGCATCCACATGGGTGCCTGTGTGAATACTCATGGTTACTTTACCGACATTGACTGAGCCACTCTCCGCTTTGGGCCAGCTTACGACATAGTGAAAGGGAGTGTCCCCTGGCCAGGTCGGCATGCCTGCCATGAGCGGACGGGAAATATCTATTATTTTCATCGCGTATCCTCCACCTTCCAGCATCTGTTCGCGCCTATACTCAGCGTACAAAAAAGACTATATTGAGTCAATATTCTAACATTTGTACCAAAAAAAGACCGCAGCTTAATAGCGAGCCAACAGTCTTTTCCTTGATTTCAGATTCTACTGTGAAGAGACAGGTAGTCCCACACTTCATCATAGATTCCGTTGTAATCTACTTGTTTCAAATGTTCTTTCAAAGTCCTCAACCACTCAATGGTTGTGGGATAGGTTGCTGCAATGGCCTCACGTAGATCGCTCATTTGAATCGGGCGATCTACCCCTTTTGTTACGATATCATGCCATACCTGCTCAGTCGCGAGCTCCACTACATACTCGATGTCTGCCCCCGAATAAAACTCTGTCCATCCTCCTAATTGCTCATAATCGAGCATCTCAGAAGGACGGCCCTCCAGTTTTAAGCGAAAAATATCCTCCCGTGCTTTCCGATCTGGCGGTCCGACAAAAATCCAGTGATCAAAACCAGCCGCTCGGAGCATGGAAGGCTCCAATTCCCATGGAACGTTGGTTGCGCCCATCAGGACGAATCGTTCGTCATACTCGCCTGCCGCTGCTACCTGCTGAAGCCATTTGGTATCGAACACTGGCCTATTCTTATAGGAGTAGGCATGCTCTTCGTAATGACTGGAAGCGTCCAGTTCATCTAAAAAGAACAGAACAGGTTTATTGGCAGGAGCTGTTGCCAGCAAGTCATGAATGTTGAGCGGGCTGTTCGATGACGTATACATATTTCGACCGCCTGTGATCTCCATGGATACCAATTGAGCTTTGCATTCTTCTGCGGTTGCTTGTGCTAACAAAGATTTTCCGCACCCCGATGGTCCATAGAGTAAAATGGTACTTTTCTTTTGAGGCAACCGTTGCGAAATAGGATGTAGGAGTCTTTGAAAAATTGCCTCTTTTACTCGTCCAAGCCCGCCGACCATTCCAAAACCCGCCGTTTTCTCAACGAGTTGAACCGATTTCGCGGTGGTCTTCCCTTTGCCCCCTTCGATGACGCGTATCTTAGTTGGAAACATCGTATATGTAGTGGAATCCTTCTGATGGATCCCTTTTAACGTCCGCGAATAGGGGGATTCCTTTTGTAGCTTGTTGAGTTCGATCACAATTTTTTCCTTCATCGCTTCATTTCCATAGGCAAGGGCCTGCGTAAACGCCTGTAAAGCCTCCGTACGATCCCCCTGCTCAGCATGCTCTAATCCTAATAACAGCCATACGGGCGCATTGCGTTGATCGCTGGTCAACATGCTTTTCAGTATTTCTATCTTCGTCATCTGCTTCATCCTCTGCGATCGTTCTGCTTTAAGCGATCGTTTAGTATCACGGACATATCCATTATAATGCATACGTCTCGCAAGAAGAATACGAAAAGTAGGAAAAGATGGAAGAAGAGCAGTGATCGTCATCGTCATTTGAAAAAGACGCCTTCTGCTACACAGCATCGGGCGTCCAAGATACGGTTCCTATTCTCTCGGTGGAAAAGCTCCGCCGCTTACACAAATGATGAACGAGAGTCCAAGATAAGGTTGCATATTATTATGAGGTTGAGTCCCGCCTGTGATGCCGATTGCTTGCGGACTAAGCTGTGTCCCATCACTCGTGTTGGAGTAAGGAATGACAGCTCCCCGGCCAACGGTGGAAGACCATTTCGCGCCTGTTGGCGTATCCTCTGTAGGAGTTGAGCACGAATTCGGAACATGAGTATGCGCCGGAATATCGTTTTGCAGCAGAGTGATGTTGGCATCGCCACCTGTCTCTCCTGCCGTACGCGGTGTCAAGCCAAATCCTTCCCCCTGGTTCATCGGGGCTGAGCCTCTTAAATTTGGAAGCGCGAATGTCATTTTGCCATCTCCGCCATACTTCGTTCCCAATATCGAATACAAGACAGGATTGGAAGAGATCGCAATCAATTGTCCATCACAAAAAGCCCAGTCCCTCGGCGGGAAGTTGCCACCGAAGATACGAATTTCTCCAATATACGGATCCATATGATAGTGCCTCCTCTAGTTTCTTGGCGGGTAGATCCCTTGAGTTGCGATGCAAAAATTCCCGACCAAATACGGCTGCATATTATAATGTGCTGTACTGTTTCCTACCGTTTGCAGCGCACTCTCGCTCATCGTCGTATCCGGGGTTGTCCCATAAATTGTAGCGGAAGCTTGTGCCCAGTAGTTCCCAGCGCATACTTTTTCATTGGCAGCTACATTTGAGCCGGTTGCCGTATGGGTATGGGCGGGTATCTCATTTGTCGTTAGTACATGACTTTCTTCGCCGGCTGACATACCTAACGTTACGATTGGGCGATCCGATTGACGATTTGTATGTACGGGGACACGTCCTCTTAAATCTGGCAATGCAAACGTGGTTCTCCCGTCCCCCCCATAAACATTTCCTAACAAGGAAAACAGTGCCTGGTTTTGGTTGATAGACAGCATTGCACCATTACACAAAGCCCAACCCTTTGGCGCAAATGGAAATGGAAAAAATCGAATTTCTCCAAGAAATGGTTCCATGTAAAATCCTCCTGTTCGATTTGGATGTTAATGTTGCGAAGGATAGATTCCGTACAGGGCGATGATGAAATTAATAACCGTAAACGGCATCAGGTTACTGTGTGGTTGATTCCCACCTACACTGCCCAAGCTGGACACGTTCATTAATCCATCAGCTGCATTCGCTGAATATTGCTGCGCATTTTTTGCCCATACAGCATTGGTAGGGCTGTTCTGCGTTCCTGGCTGCGATGATGCATGGACCGTATGCGAATGCGCAGGCAATTGTGAGACGGTTAAGGTGACTGATTCTACACCGTTTTTTTCCCCCACCACGTAGGTAGTTCCTGTACTCGGATTTTTCCCTTGATTAAGCGGGATACGTCCCCGTAAATCAGGGAGCGCAAAAGTTACTTGTCCATCCCCGCCATATGTGGTTCCAATCAAACTATACAATGTGTCGTATTCAGAAATAGATAAGATCTGTCCATTGCATAATGCCCATCCTTGTGGTGCATAATCTCCTCCAAACATCCTGATTTCTCCAAGAAATGGCTCTGCCATGTTGCTTCCCCCTTATGTAAAGTGGTTATTTCCCTTGTCAAACGAACAAATTGGTCATTGTTGCAAAAGTGGCTGCCATTCCATTTGGATATACAGCCCCGTTGAGTCTGTCACGATGAAATGAAGTCGTTTATATAATCGAAAGGCGGGATTCCCTTGTAAAACACGTAAACGGATTGGTATTTGGAAAGCTTGTGCCTCTTTTTGCAGATCGCCAATAATAGCAGAACCAACACCCTGTCCCCGATAAGTAGGCAGCAAAGAAATATCTACGAGATGCTGTGCATCTCCGTTCGCATCCGTGATCATCCGACCGATTGGCTGCTCGGATTGGAGAATGATTTGATGCTTCTGAGCGGGAAACTGCGTTTGGTAAGATTTCTGCTGCATGATAAACTGCGACTGTAAAAAGGCAAGCTTGTCCGCCTCACTCCAACCCCAAAGAGCCATTTCTTCGGTTCTCGTAGAACAGTACAATTCCCAAATAAATGCTTCGTCTTGCTCATATTCAAAAGGTCTGGTATGTACCATAATCCTCCTTGCATACAATCGTTGTACTTTTCTGTCATTTGATCAGTTACCTGCTTGCATTCTTTCCGGCCTGGATACGCTGACTTGTCTTTCCTATGAGTATCGCTCTTCCTCCTTCGAACTTTTTCTGATATCCTGGCTGATTAAATAGCAATCATCAATCATGATATCATTAGCCAAATTCCTTCTAACACTAACTAAAGTTAGCTCTTTTACATGAAAAACGCTTCGCCCCCATAAAAGAGACGAAGCGCTTTTATCTCTTGTGTACAATTAGTCTTTTCCAGTACCTTCGTTATCCTCATTGCTCTTACCGTTGCCGCCTCCATTGCCATTGCTGCCACCGTTGCCGGTTCCGCCGCCGTTGCCTTTACCTTGGCCTTCACCTGTTCCCCCACCATAGCCTTTACCTTTACCTTGACCTTCACCTGTTCCACCGCCGTAGCCTTTGCCTTGACCTTCACCTGTTCCTCCGCCATAGCCTTTGCCTTGGCCTTCACCTGTTCCTCCGCCATAGCCTTTACCTTTACCTTGGCCTTGGCCTGTTCCACCGCCGTAGCCTTTGCC
>NZ_JBEAES010000067.1:0-12108 GCF_050477165.1 Brevibacillus sp. FIR094
CACCGTTAGGTGGGCGGGCTTTTTACACTGTCTACTCAAAGGGGATATTATCAATGTTGGTCTTTTTTTTGTACAAGTTGATCGCGAAGGTTACCTAAGTAACGTAAGCGTAACTTCTATCGAATTATCAACAAATGATCGATTTGGACGAGATTTCATGATTACGGTCAGTCCAATTAACGATACGATAAGCGCTTGTGCGGTAGCTTTCGCGTCTATACTCGAATCGAGTTCACCTGATTGGATACCTCGTTCGATCGTTTCTTGAAAGATGACAGAGAGGTACATTTGGTGTTCCCTTGTCAAAATCTCAAATTTCTCATCATGAGGGGCAAGTTCGACCATGGTATTGATGCAAAAGCATCCGCGGCTGAGACCTTCCGTATATTCCTCGTCGGCCACCTCTTTAAAAAAATGGCGAAACGCCTCTTTTACGGATGGATTGTTTTGAAGCTTCGTTCGTATCTCCGAAGCACGAGACATCGTGTATCTTCGTAGTGCGGATTCGAACAATTCCTTTTTGTCCCCAAAGGTTGAGTAAATACTGGGACGCTGAATACCCATTCGGGATGTTAAATCACTTAATGAGGTAGCTTCATACCCCTTCTCCCAAAAGAGCTGCATAGCTGCATCTAGTACTTTTTCTTCGTCAAATTCGCGTGTTCTTGCCATAAAGAGTTCCTCTCATTTTTTGTACTGAACGGTATTTTATATTTTATTGTTTTTCATCTGTGTTGTCAATTTCAGGACGGTTTCTCCTAATGTGAAAAGAATGTTGTTGACAGGAAAAGAAACAGTGGGATATATTAACTGGGCATAATAACGTACTGATCGGTATGTTATTTTGATCTAAACGTAAAACGAGAGGAGGTAAGGTGAAG
The DNA here is from genome assembly GCF_050477165.1 of Brevibacillus sp. FIR094. NCBI lineage: Bacteria > Bacillati > Bacillota > Bacilli > Caryophanales > Paenibacillaceae > Brevibacillus > Brevibacillus sp. FIR094. The sequence goes on from NZ_JBEAES010000067.1 coordinate 882, forward strand.
ACAGATGGAGGAAGTTAGCGAAAAAGTAACGACTAAAGCCGATAGGAAGGCGGATTCAGTGCTAGGCTCTCCCATGCCTCGCTATGTCACACTATTGTTTGCGGTTGCTTGCGGGATGTCAGTTGCGAATATCTACTTCGCGCAACCACTACTTGATCATTTGTCGATTGAGTTCGGAATTGACTATTCCATCATTGGGATTCTCATTACCCTTACGCAAATCTTTTATGCAGTAGGACTGTTATTGCTTGTGCCACTTGGCGATCTATGGAATCAGCGCCGCTTGATTATCGGTCAGATGTTTTTATCTGTAGTAGCGCTGGTTATCGTAGGGACTGCCTCCACCAGCACGGTACTATTCGCAGGTATAGCTGCGGTAGGATTGCTTGCCGTTGTGACGCAGACAATCGTTGCATTCGCGGCGACAATGGCTGCCCCTGCTGAGCGAGGACGAGTGGTGGGAATAGTTACGAGTGGAATCGTCATTGGCATACTTCTAGCGCGAACCATTGCAGGAGTTTTAACAGATCTTGCGGGGTGGCGTGCCGTATATCTGGTCTCTGCTGCATTTCTATTGGTTATGGTTTGCGTATTATTTCGAGTATTACCAAATAGGGAGCGAGAGGTAAAGGCGCTATCCTATCTCCAGTTGCTTGGATCGGTACTGATGTTGTTCGCACAAGAACGGCTATTACGTATTCGCTCTGTTCTGGCTATGCTGATTTTTGCTGCGTTTAGCATTTTGTGGACGCCATTGGTATTGCCTCTGAGTGCGCCGCCATTATCCTTGTCGCATACGGCGATCGGGGCGTTTGGCCTCGTAGGAGTTGCCGGAGCGGTAGCGGCAGCAAGGGCAGGGAAGCTTGCAGATCGAGGTTACGGACAGAAAACGACAGGTTTTGCCTTGAGTCTATTGCTACTATCGTGGCTGCTAATCAGCTATTTAGAACAGTCGTTATTTGCCTTGGCGATCGGGATTGTTTTGCTTGATTTGGCGGTGCAGGCCGTGCATGTTACGAATCAAAGTATGATCTTCACCTTGGGTGTAGAGGCGCGGAGTCGGCTCACAGCGGGGTATATGGTTTTCTATTCGATCGGCTCTTCTGTTGGCTCCATTACCTCTACCTATACATATGCGCATTTTGGTTGGGAGGGAGTATGCTTGCTCGGTGCCTCTGTCAGTGCTTTGGCTCTGGTGTATTGGGTAGTGACCAGACGCGTTTCGGCTATCCCAAGGAAGTAGAGCTACTAAAATAGTTCGGAGTAGAGATATATGAAATGAAACTATTCGGCTTCCAGAGCTGTTGACTGAAACAATTTTTGTAAAAGGAGAGATGGTCTGTGGAGATTGGGATTACTTCGTTTGTGGAAACGACGCCGGATGTTCAGACAGGTGAAGTGATGAGCCACGCACAGCGATTGCGAGAAGTTGTCGAGGAAATCGTCCTCGCTGATCAGGTTGGGCTAGATGTATTTGGCATAGGTGAACATCATCGCAAGGATTATGCTGCTTCTTCTCCAGCAATGGTGCTGTCTGCGGCTGCGCCACTGACAAAAAAGATTCGGCTGACCAGCGCAGTGACGGTGCTTTCTTCGGCTGATCCAGTGCGTGTTTTTCAAGATTTTGCGACACTCGATGGCCTTTCAAATGGACGGGCAGAGATTATGGCGGGACGAGGTTCCTTTATCGAATCTTTTCCCCTGTTCGGCTATGACTTGAATGACTATGATGAGCTGTTCGATGAACATTTGGAACTGCTCCTAAAAATACAGGCGTCCGAAAAAGTAACCTGGAGGGGCGGTCATCGACCAGCAATTCACAATTTGGGCGTATATCCACGGCCCGTTCAGAATCTTTTACCCATATGGATTGGCAGCGGAGGCAATCAGGAATCTGTTGTTCGTGCAGGTCTGCTGGGGTTGCCACTGATGCTAGCGATCATTGGTGGAAGTCCGCGGCAGTTTGCACCACTTGTGCAGCTTTACAAGAAGGTGGCCATGCACGCTGGTCATGACGTATCGCGATTAACGGTTGGGTCACATTCACTAGGATTTGTTGCAGAAGATACGGAATTAGCGGCAGATACATTCTTTCCTTCTACCCAAGCAGGAATGAATAAAATCGGAAGGGAGCGGGGCTGGGCGCATTATAACCGTGCTAGCTTCGATGCCGCACGCAGCTTCGAAGGGGCATTGTATGTGGGTGATCCGGAGACGGTTGCCCAAAAGATCATTCACCTTCGCAAACATGTAGGCATGACGCGCTTTATGATGTATGTGCCGATATCCACGATGCCACATGATCAGGTAATGAGAGCCATTGAGTTGTTAGGAACAGAGGTAGCGCCTCGGGTGCGAGAGGAAATAACCAAGTGGGAAGCAGAGACACAGCAAGAATCAACATTTGCTTAATGGAGGGATTCACGTGGATTTTCATCGTCGGGTACTACCGGAATTAAGGCAAACATTAGCGCAATTTCCTGGTTTTCAACTTGAAGAAAATTTGGAGTCAAGTAGGGCCATGCTGAGAAATCCGCCTATTGCGAAGTCAGAGCACGTACGTACCACAAGTCGAATGATTCAGGGCGCAGCAGGAGAGATGTTAGCGAAAATATATGAGCCCGCCCAGCGAACAGACAGCAAGCTTCCGGCCATGCTGTGGATTCACGGGGGAGGCTATGTGCTGGGGCACCCCGATATGGATGACGCTCTATGCGAACGCTTCGTACAAGCGGCTAATTGTGTCGTCGTATCGGTCGATTATCGTCTGGCTCCCGAGCACCCCTATCCAGCTGCCATCCATGATTGTTACGCCGGTTTAACGTGGATGACGGACGAAGCTGAGTCACTCGGCATCGACTTGGATCGGGTTGCGATTGCTGGTGCAAGCGGAGGAGGGGGGCTGACCGCAGCACTTGCTTTAATGGCTCGCGACAAGGGCGGACCAGCCCTTATTTTCCAAATGCCGTTGTATCCAATGATCGACAACCGTAATCGTACAGCATCGAGTTATGAAATTGAGGCTGAAAATGCAACCTGGAACCGAACAAACAATTTAACAGCGTGGAGCATGTACCTGGGCGAAGGTGCCGACGACAGCCAGGTATCCGCATATGCGGTGCCATCGAGAGCAGAAAACTTGGCGGGGCTGCCACCGACTTATACGTGTGTAGGACAGCTCGATCTGTTCCGAGATGAGACGATTGAATATGTGACGCGCCTTGCACAAGCGGGCGTAGAAGTAGAGTTTCATCTGTATCCCGGATGCTACCACTGCTTTGAAGTGTTTGTCCCCGAAGTGGAAGTGAGCCAGCGTGCCAGCCAAAGCTATATCGATGCGATGGCAAGAGCGCTTAATCCTAAATAATCGACGAGACAAAAAGCACAACAACTCATCGAGGGAGATCTCGGCGATTGTTGTGCTTTTCTATCATGTAGCCTTTAGAAGAAAATGTTTTTTCAGTAATATATATTTGGTTATATTTTTCTTGAACATATCGATTTACAAATTGTTTATAAAGTGAATATAATAATTAACGTTAGGAAAATATATTTTACAAATAAACAAACAATTCGGAAGTGAAGCACAACGTAAGGAAAAGGAATAATCTTACTAACGATTAGGAATGCTTTCTATGATGGCTTTCCTAAAATACCGCCAACAGCAGAGAGGAAGAAGAAGCTTACGTGGAAAACAAAGAACTGAAGAGAGGCCTGGAAGCCCGTCATATTCAGATGATTGCTTTAGGCGGTACGATTGGTGTTGGGCTATTTATGGGGTCAGCCAGCACGATCAAATGGACAGGCCCATCTGTCATGCTAGCTTATGCAATTGTAGGAATTTTTATTTTTTTCATCATGCGTGCAATGGGTGAAATGTTGTATATGGAACCGAGTACGGGTTCATTCGCGACTTTTGGGCATAAGTATATCCATCCGTTAGCAGGTTATATGACGGCTTGGAGTAACTGGTTCCAGTGGGTCATTGTCGGGATGGCAGAGATCATCGCCGTCGGGCAGTATATGCAGTATTGGTTCCCGGATTTACCGCCTTGGATTCCAGGCATAATTGCCATGGTGATTCTCGGTGCAGCAAACCTGGTCTCGGTAAAATCATTTGGTGAATTTGAGTTTTGGTTTGCCATGATCAAAATTGTAACGATCGTTTTGATGATTATTGCAGGGTTTGGATTGATTTTCTTTGGTATTGGAAATGGTGGAAACGCAATTGGATTATCGAATCTGTGGGAGAATGGCGGATTCTTTACAGGCGGTTGGACAGGCTTTTTCTTTGCTCTTTCCTTGGTGATTGGGGCGTATCAAGGCGTCGAGCTCATCGGGATTACAGCAGGAGAAGCAAAAGACCCGAAAAAAACATTAACGAGTGCAATCCAAAGCATTATTTGGCGCATTTTGATTTTCTATATTGGTGCGATCTTTGTTATTGTAACCGTTTACCCTTGGGATCAATTACAGGCAATCGGCAGTCCGTTCGTTGCTACTTTTGCGAAGATTGGTATTACCGCTGCTGCAGGTATCATTAACTTTGTCGTGATCACGGCTGCTATGTCTGGCTGTAATAGTGGGATTTATAGTGCAGGGCGTATGCTGTATACCTTAGGTGTAAATGGCCAAGCCCCGAAAGTTTTTACGAAGCTGTCTTCGAATGGTGTGCCGTTGTTAGGTACGATTGGTGTGCTGATCGGTCTGGGCATTGGGGTTATCTTAAGCTATATTGCCCCGGAAAATCTCTTCGTGTATGTGTACAGTGCGAGTGTACTGCCTGGTATGGTACCATGGTTTGTCATTTTGATCAGTCAAATCAGATTCCGAAAAGCAAAGGGTGCTGAAATGGACAGCCATCCATTCAAAATGCCTTTTGCCCCAGTGAGCAACTATTTGACCATTGCTTTTCTCATCATGGTACTCATCGGTATGTGGATCAATGATGACACACGCGTTTCCCTGATTGCGGGGATTGTCTTCTTGGCGATTGTGGTCATCAGCTTCTTTGCACTAGGAATTAGCAAGGCCGTACCACTGGACGAGCAATCAAACAAGAAATAACGAAAGGGACCAACATTTGTTGGTCCTTTTTTTGTTCATCAAATCGCCTTTGTACGGCATACCTACTTCGTTTATCATTAGGATGACTGGACTGGTTATCCGTCTTCGGTTGCCAATGTCCAGGCTCGTCAATGGGTAGACTAAAGCAGAATACTCATTCATGATCTGAGAAAAAAGGAGCATAAGAATGAAACAACGCAACTATACACCGTTTATCGTTATTCTCACTATAGCGATAAACACACTGATCGCCATTTTGTACTTCATGCCGAAAAATAATGATTTCAGCCATCTCGACCTGACGTTTCTGCCGTTTTTTAATGCGGTCATGAACAGTTTTACCTTTGTATTTCTGGTTGCCGCACTCGTTTCCATCGTGAAGTTCAAAAACATTAAGATGCATCGAGGATATATTTTTGCAGCCTTCTCGACAACCGCTCTGTTCTTGGTTTCGTATGTGATCTATCACGGAATGGCACCTAGCACTTCCTACGGGGGAGAGGGAATTCTGCGGCCGATCTATTACTTCATCTTGATTACACATATTCTGCTGTCGGCGCTTATCGTTCCTTTTGCGCTGATTACGACGGCACGTGGACTTAACATGAAGGTGGAAAAACATAAAAAAATTGCCCGCTGGACGATGCCAATGTGGCTGTATGTCAGTGCGACTGGCGTCATTGTTTACCTCATGATTTCTCCCTACTATTAATAAAAAAAAGAGCATTAGCTGCTGAAGCTAACGCTCTTTTTTTATGGACGAAGCTTTTATATTTTCGATTCACGTTTCTTAAACCAGCGTTTGGGCAGGAAATAAATGAGCCCGGACAATACAAGAAGAGCGGTTAAGATGGAGATAATCTCTAACACAGTCACATAGTTAAGGTCTTCCCATTCGCCCACATGCAGTCCGTAGAAGAAATCTAGAATGGGATCTTGTTTCAAGGCTGTAATGTGCCCTTCAGAAGAAACGGTCAGCCGCAGAATCGGATCTCTGCTGACGTACACTTTGAAAGAGTCACCTGATTTTGCAATCGATCTGATCTCAGACCAAGAATATTCCCCAGTTTCTACTAACTTCTCCCCTACATAGGCAATGGTTAGCTCTTCTGGTTTTGCGGGTACCTCGATCATTGTGGTTTTCAAGTCTGTGGCTTTTTCCTGATACCAAGGGACATTTAACAGGAGAAAACCAGTAATGGCCCACATTAGTAAGAAAAGGCTAACGATGAGTCCGATGTAGCGGTGGAAGTTACGGTTCCACTTCTTAAATAGCATGCAGGGTTACTCCTCTCGATGACGTTCTTGATGATGCAGTTACCAGTCCCATTGGCTTTGTTTCATTCCAACATTTTCAGCGAGTACGGAAGCAATCGGTTTCTTGATGGAGGCAAGTGAATTTGCCGTGCAGCTGGATTCTGGTTGATAATTCAATTCCTGCGCTTTTTGAATATTTGCTTCGGCTAGATTGTTGGTTTTGTTTGCTTGCTCATAACAGGGCGGTGAAATATACGTCTTGTTCGTGTGCTCCAATATGATTCGTGTATCGGGTGAGGGGCCTGCCTCAACGGGAATGGAAAGCACGCCAGCTACTACGACTACAGCACCAATGCCAATAAGAGGTACTCGCTTCATCATATTCACTCCATCTATTTAGTAAAGGATTGTCCAAATGAGCCGATTTATTGTAACACCTTATTTCCGAGTCAGTAATGGCTCATTGTAGCTATTTACATAGAAAAACCACCGCCTCCAATCGGGGACGGTGGTTGGTTAATCATTAAGAGAGCTCTTTGCCGTCTTCGTCGACACCCAGAGCTTGTCGTGCCATGATCTTGAACTCTTCCAGCCCTGATTTCAACGCAAAGGTGGCAAGAATGACGGGATACACGGAAGTCATTTCTGCGATATGCTCATGCATGTGCGGCCATACACGGCCTCCTGCTTTTTCGTAGCGTTTGATGAAATCAGCCAAGGCTGAATCGCCAAACAACAGATAAAAGACGGTAAAGTCCGTCGCCGGATCAGCGACCTCGGCCTCCGTCCAATCCAGGAGCCCCGTTACCTTTCCGTTTTCATCAACCAGGATATGCCCCGGATGGAGGTCACCGTGGACGAGAACGGAGTGAGCAGGCCAGAATGAATCATCCGCAAACCATTTTTGCCAACGATCCCATAGCGCCCCAGAAACGCCAAAGACGCGTTTGACTTCATTCATCTTTTCTCGAAGGCTTGCTCGTGCTTCGTTAGGCTGCATAACGCGGATACCAGCTTCTCGAGCAAGATCATGATGAATACCGTGTAACTCCACCAATGCTTCCGCCCACGTTTGTATGCACAGTTCAGGGAGAGATTCAGGATTCAAATACCACTCATAATTTTTGGTTTCCATATTGATCGTCGCCATCGGTATGCCACTTAGGATCGGATATGCGATGAATTCAGAGGTGTGAATCTGCCAATCAGGTACCTCGATACTGAGATGTTTTGCTACGAGATCTAATACCTTTTTCTCGTAACGAGCTGTCTCCACGACATCGTCCCGGCGCGGTTGGCGCAATACCCATGGAACGCCATCTATCGTACTTGCAAAAATTGCAAGAAAATCTAAGCCGGATTCATTCACTTTCACGGTAGTTGGGTCTACCAGGATTCCGTTGTTTTTCGCGATGGCGAGCATTTGCTCTACATTGTTTTTAGACATAATTAAAACACCTCATTCATGAATAGTTAAAATCAATCAAACACAAATAAACTCATCCCATCCCGTTTTTGAAAAGGCTGAGCCGACTCGGGGGCGTGTCGATTTTAACGAAGTCTCATGAATGCGATGCCCATTGCAATGTCCATCATTGAACCCTCCTATAATTGAAAACAAAGATAGTGTACCATGGAATCTAACGAATAGCGACGAGGAGATTAGCGATGATGAAATTGATTTCTTGGAATGTAAATGGACTTCGCGCATGTGTGAACAAAGGGTTTTACGAGTACTTCAAAGAAGCGAATGCCGATATATTTTGTTTGCAGGAAACGAAGCTGCAAGAAGGTCAAATCGAGATGGAGATCGGCGAGGAGTATCATCAATATTGGAACTACGCAGAGAAAAAGGGTTATTCCGGGACGGCTGTTTTTACAAAAATGGAACCGCTATCTGTGCGTTACGGCTTGGAAGAAGACTATGAGTCAGAGGGACGCATTATTACATTGGAGTTCCATGATTTCTACCTTGTCACGGTATATACCCCGAATGCGAAGCGTGATTTGTCGAGATTGGATTATCGGCTGGAATGGGAGGATCGGTTTCGGAACTACTTATCGCAGCTAGATGCGAAGAAGCCCGTGGTGGTTTGTGGGGATCTGAATGTCGCCCATCAAGAGATTGATTTGAAAAATGCGAAGTCCAATCGCAATAATTCTGGTTTTACTCCGGAAGAGCGTGAGAAGATGACGCGCTTGCTGGCAGCCGGGTTTGTGGATACCTATCGATATTTTTATCCGGATCAGACAGATGCATATACGTGGTGGTCTTTCATGCCGAAAGTGAGAGAACGGAATATCGGGTGGCGTATTGATTATTTTCTCGCGTCTGAGAGACTAGCTCCATCGTTGCTCGGGGCGGGAATTGACTCACAGGTGATGGGAAGCGATCATTGTCCGGTCGTGTTGGAGCTGGGGAATATCGAATAAAGAGCAAGGGGAAGGGAAGCATATGGGTAGTATGCCATCCCTGTAGTCAGCAATTATGAGGGTGAGTGACCTGAAATAGTAAAACTGCCTATAATCAAACAATTAAGACGAAATTGGATATAAGCGAACTTTGATATGAGGGAGTGGAGTTTCGTACAATGAAAACGAAAGACTTCTAATGAAGAGGGGATAGGATATTGCTAACCATAAATTTGTTACTAATTGCTTTTCTGATTGTTGCTACTGCTTTTTTTGTGGCAACTGAATTCGCAATTGTAAAGCTTCGCCCAAGCCGTGTAGACCAACTGGTCATGGAAGGGAGAAAGAATGCTCTTGCTGTTCAGAAAGTAGTTAGTAACCTGGATGGATATTTGTCAGCGTGTCAGTTGGGGATTACGTTGACAGCCATTGGCTTGGGGGTATTGGGGAAACCGACGATTGAAAGCATCATAAGCCCTTTTCTTACGCCTTATTTACCCGAACAAGTGGTTGCAGTTCTGTCGTTTGTGATTGCTTACTCACTCGTTACGTTTCTACATGTGGTTGTCGGGGAACTGGCACCGAAAACAGTGGCGATCCAAAAGGCAGAAGCGGTTAGCTTACTGTGTGCGAAACCAATTATTTGGTTCTATAAATTGATGTACCCTGCGATTTGGGTGTTGAATGGCTCTGCTGCTCTACTTGTGCGTTCATTCGGTATGAAACCGACCAAGGAGCACGAAGAAAGTCACTCAGAAGAAGAGCTGCGAATCATTCTGACGGAAAGTTATGAGAGCGGCAAAATTAATCAGTCTGAGTATGGATACGTTAGTAATATCTTTGCTTTTGATGAGATGCTGGCCCGCGAAATTATGGTCCCGCGAACAGATATGAGCTGCTTGCATAAGGAATATACCCTTGAGCAAAACCTGCGAATCATGAAAGAAGAGCAATATACCCGTTTTCCGGTTATATCGCAAAACAAAGATCATATTATCGGGATGATTAACACGAAAGAGTTCTTTCTGAATTATGCCGATGATCCAAATTTGGATTTTTCCAAGCTCATCCGACCGTTTTTGACGGTTTCAGAGGCTACTCCTGTAAAAGATCTTTTGAAAAAAATGCAGAAACAAAGAACGCATATCGCTATCCTGATTGACGAATATGGCGGTACCTCCGGAATGGTTACGATCGAAGATATTTTGGAGGAAATTGTAGGTGAGATCCGTGATGAATTCGACGCGGAGGAAAAAGCCGAAATCGAAATCGTGGAAGAGAACAGCCATGTGATTGTGGACGGAAAGGTACTGCTCTCCGAGGTGAACGATTTGCTTAACGCTAATATTAATGAAGAAGAGCTCGATACTATCGGCGGTTGGCTATACAGTCAAAATTCGACGCTCAAAGAAGGTATCCAATGGCAATACGATGATCTCGTCTTTACGATCAGAAAGAAAGATAAGCATCGCATACGGAAGATTGAAATTCAAAAAGCAGTAGAAGTTCCAACTCGTGAGCTGCAGGACGTAACGTAATCAAAAGATGGGGATTCCCCATCTTTTTTCTTTTGTTTTGAGTGGTGAAATATACGCTATTCAACGAATGAGCCTAACATGAATAGATTATAAAATCGAAAATAGGTGTACAAGGCGCGAACATAGTGTAAAAAGGATGATCATCCTCACGATAAAATTTTTGAAAGGAGAGAGGGAAAATTAACGATAAGCGGGCTAACACATTTAATCAGAAGATATTGCCACTCCTCTTCCCTCCACAGGGTTGTCCGGCAATTTTTCCGGGACCGACATTAGACCCACCCGATCCGCCCGATCCGCCTGACCCGCCTGACCCGCCTGATCCTCCTCCAGGAGTGACGGGAGCAACGGGAGCCACTGGGGCGACAGGACCAACGGGCGCGACTGGAGCAGCTGGTGGTGCAACTGGAGATACTGGAGCCACGGGACAAACGGGAGAAACTGGAGAAACTGGAGCACCGGGGACACCGGGAGTTCGAGGGGAAACAGGGGCCACGGGAGAAACAGGTGAGACAGGTACAACCGGAGCTACCGGGGCAACAGGCATTACTGGTACGACAGGAGACACTGGAGCCACGGGTCAAACAGGAGAAACGGGGATAGCTGGGGCTACTGGAGCTACGGGTCAAACAGGAGAAACGGGGGTAGCTGGAGCTACCGGAGCTACGGGTCAAACAGGGGAAGCAGGAATAGCTGGAGCTACTGGGGCCACGGGTCAAACGGGAGAAACGGGGATAACTGGCGTTACAGGAGCTACGGGTCAAACCGGGGAAACGGGGATAGCTGGAGTTACAGGAGCCACGGGTCAAACAGGCGAAACGGGGATAACTGGAGCCACTGGAGTCACTGGAGTCACTGGTCAAATCGGAGAAACGGGGGTAGCTGGAGCTACCGGAGGTACGGGTCAAACAGGGGAAGCAGGAATAGCTGGAGCTACTGGGGCCACGGGTCAA
>NZ_JBEAES010000068.1:0-11257 GCF_050477165.1 Brevibacillus sp. FIR094
TCACACTGGCTGCTTAGGCTTTTTTAGTTCTGTCCGCTTGACAGGGGTAAGACCATATGGTACAAGGGACTTTTTCTTAATTGTTCATTTACTAGAACAGTATATTATTCTAATATCTCAAAGGAGTTTGTGACTTTCTCTATTGTTGAGGCGTATTTTTCAAGATCGTCGTATAAGCTCGTAAAATTTATTATGTATCCCATTTTACCTTTAATCACATAAGTCATTTGAAAGGCTAAATTCTCATTATTATATTTTCCTTTAAATAGAATCTGCATAGCTTCATACTCATTAATTTTTAATTTGGTTGTATTTTGGACCTCAATTCCAGGTGACCCTTTTTTAATCATCTCAATGATTCCATCTTTATAATTCTCCCAAGGCGCCGTTGCCTCAAACGGCAATATGATCGCCTTAACACTTATACTTTCTGTTATAGCATCTTGATCGTTTTCTTTTGGGGAGTTAAACAAAACACTAACATCTTTTTGTTTGCAATCAAAACTCCAACCTTTTGGGTAAGAAATAGCGAAGTTATTACTTTTATCTTCATATTTTATGAATTCAGTCGTCTCAATTGGTTTGTTAGTTTGGGAGCAACCTAACAGAAAACTCATCACAAAAAAGCATTGAATCAAGATTCTTAGATGACGAAATAGTTTCATTAATAATCCCCCAGGTAATCAATTCCAGCTATTATAGTAACATCTTTTCTCAAAAATGTTGTTCCAGTAAATTTTTATTGTCACCTTGGGATATACGTTTACTCGTTCACTCTGCTTGATTACTATCTCGCTTTATTTTGTTATTAACTTTTTTTACTCTTTAAAGAATGGTTCACTTAACCCCATACGTTTTTCATCCTTTTATCAGATACTGTTGTGTACTAGTCCGTTCCATTAAAAAAGTAGTCCTCGGTCCAAGGCTCTATAGCGAATTGCTTCTGCTACATGTGCAGCATCTACACGGAAAGCCCCATCTAAATCTGCAATTGTCCTCGCCACTTTTACAATTCTATCGTAGGCTCTTGCACTCAAACCTAATGTCTCGAAGGCAAGCTGCAGCATCTCTTGTCCCTCCTTATCCAGCTGAGCGAATTGGCGTAGCTCTTCTCCATTCATCACACTGTTAAAAGGACATCCGGGACGATAGTGGTATCTTTCGCATTGGAGAGCCCTCGCTTGCTCTACTCGCTGCTGAATGTCTCTTGAGGACTCCTCTGCTTTTCTGTTATGAAGAAGTTGAACTGGTACTCTCGGCACCTCGATGTGCAGATCGATACGATCTAGCAAGGGACCTGAGAGCTTTGAGCGATATTTGTAGATTTGTTGGGGAGAGCACGAGCAGGTTTGCTTCTCTCGAGTACCGAAGAATCCACAAGGACAAGGCTGAAGATAATACCCTTGGAATATCTATACAAAAAGAAACATCCTATTCTCCTTTTATGGACATGGAAGATGATAGTCCAGGTGGACGTCTAAGAGCAGCACGCACAGCAAAGCAGATGTACTTAATTGATCTGGCCGCTGCCACTGGATTATGTACAAGAACAATCGGTTTAGCTGAAGCTAATAAGCTTAAAGTTTCTCCACCTAGCCTAAGACGACTTTCCAAAGTTTTAGGCGTTTCAGTTGCTTTTCTCGGTGGCTTTGAAAAACTGCCAGAATCTACTTTTGGGGAACGCATAGTAAAAGCTCGTTTATTTCATGGGTATACAAAGAGGGAATTCGCTAAGCTTTTAGGCGTACATGAACGCACACTTTTCGATTGGGAACATAATCGCAAGATTCCACCTGCGGCACCGTTAAATGACCTATCGAGGTATTTGGATATATTAATGAAGGAATAGAATGAAGACAGTCCTTTTGTTCTTTAAAGTGATGGAATATACCAAATAACACGATGAGGCACCTCCTTAAAAATAAGGAAGGTGCCTCATCTCTTTTCATCCAATCAATCCCAAGCAAACCTCTGCTCTTTCCAGGGATCACCGTACATCCCCTTATGTAACCATCATTCGGTTATTCACCAAGAAAACCCGTCTCCCATAAAATAGGGACGGGTAGTGGATATGCAGCTAAAATAGTTAATTAAACAGCAATTGCAACCAAAAATATAATGATTACATACCCTGGTATTACAGCAAGTTGTATATTCATTTTTCTATTGTTAATAAAATGAGCCCAGTAAAAAGAAGTTGACCCCAACACTGACAAGCATAAATAAAATACAAAAGAATTTCCATTCAGCAAAAATCTATGTACCAAATATGAATATATGATACCCATTAATACAAAGATCAAAGTTACAATAAAACGGTTTACTATCTTGGATGTAAAAGAATATACCAATTCTCCTATCAGACATCCAACATAGCAAAACGGTAGTAAATAAAATGCCAACATAAATGTCAAGGAAGTTAAAGTGTTAAACACTCCTTCACCCTGATATGATATGAAGGTTAACATACTAATGATATACAATACGGCACTGACAATAAATGCTACACCTGCTGCACTAAAAAAACGTAAAGTTCGCATAAACATCTCCTAATTTTTGCTCAATAAAGTGGGAACTATTAAGATAAATTATGTAATTTTTGTTACTTTTTCTTAATTGTGGTCCCTGGAAGTTCTACATCTCCTGGGCCATCAACGAGTTTATATAATATATCAGTCCAACTATCTGGTTTATACTTATATAAGGTTTGATAACCAGATCCGTCGATATTACCATATACCTCATATGCAGGGAATCCATCGATTACTGATCCTTTTGACCTCTGAATATCTGCACCCGTTTCAATATCGTACTCTTCTTCTCCCTTCACAAGTGTAACTGAATTTTTAGTAACATTAAACTCCATTCTGTAATCAATTGGAGGCGCAACTTGCACCATTGGATTAGCTGCACTCGTTGTCGCTACAATATTAACTTTTCCTCCCCTTTTTGAATCTTCTACTTTCATGCTTGCATTTTTTAATTTTAGCAACTCTGCACCTGTCAAGTTTCCATCCTCATCATATTGGTGCGTTTTACCAATATAATTTGCAGAATACACTTTGTCCTTGCTAGTATTAATTAATACAATTTGTGATGTTCTGACAGCAGTTGAATTAAAGTTAAAACTTCTATTATCTCCACCATAATATTCAAACGGAGTAAGTGGAACTTTATCATACGGAATAAATGTATTTATCCTTAAAACTGTATAGTGATCTTTACTTTTTCCGATAGACCTGAAGTTATTAGCAAGTTTATTTAACCCACTTTTAACATCCTTATCTTTTGTTATGCTATACATTTCTTGTAAATGTTTGATTTCTCTTTGGATGTCTTTTGGTAATTTTTTGTCATCATTACTTGACTTTACAATATTAACCGAAGAGGATCTTAGGGTTTGCTCATTCAATAAAGCCCTCTTAGCTGCTTCACTAATTCGCACAGTATCATTTGTTGGTACCTCAACAGTAGCTTGATGTAGTTTTTCCTTTATAGCTGTAGACTCAGTTCTAACCAATGATTGCTGAGCACTGCTTTTAAAAGCGTTTCTAGCAGCTTCACTAATTTCAATTTTATCTACAATTATATTAGTTGACGTCGTAGGTGGTTTTGATACATTTGAATTACTTGGTTGAGAATTACTCGTCTGGCGAACACTGCTACTTGATTGAGGATGACTAGTTTGCTGAACACTGCTACTTGGTTGAGGATGACTAGTTTGCTGAACACTGCTACTTGGTTGAGGATAACTAGTTTGCTGAACACTGCTACTCTTTGATTTACTTGATGAGCTGGTTTGTTTCTTAGCATCTTCTTGAGCTTTTGCTTGTTGTGCCGCTAGAGCTTGTTGTCTTCTCTCTAATCTTTCATCTCTTCTATTCTCATTTCGTTCACTACGTGATACTGACATTAATACGCCTCCATAAATCGGTTAATTTTCAACACAATGATACTATTTATCTATTTATTTAAAAATACTAACCTTTCGACAAAATATTCCATGTTATGACAAATTCCTGCAATTTTATCGAGGATTGCTGATCAAATAATGCTTAAAAAATTGACAATCCCACCCTTTCATGCGTTCCTTTTGAGTGGTTGTAATATTGGAACACTAGGTATGTATAACCCATTTTCCACAAAAAATAGCGTAGACTTATCTGCACCGATTAAGTCGTACGCTTTATCCCAAGTGATCTATACTAGATTACACTAATACTACCAACCTACTAATGAAATGATTTCACGTATAAATACTGGTAATTACTTCGCTTGCTGCTTTGCATCGTACAGATAATTGTTAAGGCGAACTTGGCATTCAGCTTTTAAATGGGACACGTTATAGAGACATTCTTCTTGTCGGCCACGGACAGTCACAACTACAGAGTATAGAAACCTATCAGTTGTCCTTTGGATATGAATTTTGCCACCCATCCTCCCAAACTGGCTCCGATATTCGTGGTGTTTTCGCTCAGCCCACATCGATACGGTATCGAGCATGGGGCGGTATGACATTTTGAGCTGATCCTGATTAAGGCTTTCTGCATCGAGGGCGATAGCCTTAAAAAGCATGCCATACAAGATTGTTTCATGAAGTATATCTCGCCATTGGTCAGGTTGTATCATCGTCCACTATACCCGCTCAACTTGAAGTAAATTATCGATAGGAACCCACCAGCAGCCATCGTCCCGTGTAAGTTTGATTTTCCGTTCATCACGGTCCATATTCTTGACTACTCCCCATTCCCTACGAATACATTCCTCATACCAACTGACGGCAATCGCAAAATCTTTGAGTACTGAGTCATAGATGATAACATACAATCCAGCCAATTCAACTGAACCAATCGATCGTAACGGGGTCATAACTTCCTCGTTGTGATGTTCATACAATAAGGTCATTTGAAGTCTCCTCCACCAATCCTGCCTCAATTAAATCCCGAAGTATGTCAGGGGCGTATCCTGGACTTGCTCCTGTTCGGATCATGCTCATTATGACGAGATGACTGTTGGTTAAAACGGGAACAGCTTGGAGTTGACCATCAATCACTGCTTTGATTGTCTCCATCTTAATCATCCTTTACGAACGTTTGTTCTTATTTTATGCTGGTTATTAAAAAAAGAAAAGCCCCACTTTTTAGTGGAGCAGTAGCTGTTTCAATTTGTTTACAGTTGGAATATCCGCTGGTGCCCAGTTTAATTGATCTAGATCTAACACAGAAACCCACGCAATCTTTTCATGTTCAAGAGCTATAGGGTCCCCATTCAATATTGTCGATAAAAAAGTTCTTAGGTGGACAGTAACGGTATCATACTCAAAAACCGTCTCGTCGATCATTTCACCTACTTTTATTTCACATGATAACTCTTCTTTGATTTCTCTATACAACGCCTTTTTTGGATCTTCACCTTGCTCAATCTTTCCCCCTGGAAACTCCCAGAAACCGCCTAGATTCATATTTTGAGACCGTAGCGCGCATAAAATTTGTTTGCTTTCATTCACTATAATAGCCCCTACGACTTCAATGTGTTTCATAACTGATTTCCTCCAAAGCCTTTCTCTTAAGTTTTTCTACATCATTGGCTAGATCTAGGATATGCATCTTCTTATGACAATTGGGACAAAGAGCAAATGTATTTTTAATAATTGTAGCATCTCATAAAAAAAATAAAAGCCCTCCCCGAATCACTCCGAAGGAAGGCTCCACTTGCTTCATTCTGTTATCATACGCTTATCCCGAGGATTTTGAGCTAGAGAGTCACTTCCCTAGTATCCATAATGATCAGTGGAAAGGAATCGTGGGCTGGATCAGTTCGGCGGCATTAACCAGACGAAAAAATGAGGCATCACTCAGTAGAAAAATCGATTTTTTAAGAAAACCCTATTACTTAATCAAATTATCTAGCTTCACTGCAAGTTCTTCATAACAAGATTTCATATTTGTAAAAGATATATGACTATACCCATAGTTGCACATAGTAGTGTAATAATGTAATCCTCCGTCGACTAAAGCGCGAAGGAAGGTGTATTTTGGCAGTTCAATTTCCAATTGAATTTTGTTCATCTTAACTACAGAAAATAATACCTTATCTTGATCTGTGTTTTCTAACGAAATACTTGCTTGGTAGTGAACAGTTTCTTCTGTTGCTTTCGAGTCTGTCGCCAAAAAATCCTCAATTAAAGAAGCAAAAGAACTCCAGAGTGTTAAGTCATAATAGGTGAAATCAAAAATAATGTCGTCATTGAACTTTATTAGGATTGCTTCCCGAAAGAATTTCTTATATGTTTGAAAGTATTGCTTCACTTCTAGTTCGTTCCTAATATCTACAAAGGAGTGTTCAATATTCTCTAAGATGACACCCTTATGTACATGGTCAAGATCTAGCTCTGAAGCAATTACGCTATTCCCTTTTAATAAATATGTATGAATGCTAAACATGTTGCTCCTCCAATTTTGTATGTAGAATGAAGTAGCCCTAGGAGAAAAACCAGGGCTACTTTAGCTCCAAAAATATTAATCTTCGACTTCATTCCATCCCTTTGGATAAAGGGTGGTGATACTTCCTCCACTTACTACTAGCTTATATAATTTACCATCGTGATAACCAACATATCCTTTTGGCTTATAGTTCCCCTCATCAAGCCGTTCTTTCATCCATTGAGAGTTCTCTCTGTAATCAATTACACTTTGAATGATCTTTTCAATATCCCTCATAGAAGTATCGGGATCAAACATTGATAGAGGATCACGATCATATCCATTATAGTCACCTGTCCAATATTCTGGATGGTGTCTTGCAAGGATGTGTGTCATACCATAGTCATCTGGATCGCCAAATTCGAGATGAATACCATCTGGATACCCATTTAGTTTGAATACTTTTAGAGTTGTGTCACTTTTTACATCGTCCCATCGATCTCTATCTTTTTCTCCGATCTTATTGGAATAACGTTCCTCAACTTCTTTTTTTACATAGGACTCTTTTACTTTTTCATAAGCTTCTTCCACTTTGTTCTTATACTTAATATACATGACGCCTGCTCTTACTATGATTAATACAATGGGAATTAAAGGAACAGCTCGTACTTCTGCTTCTTGTATTCCCTCTTCTTCTGTTACAGCTTCTTCTTCTGTTACAGCTTCTTCTTCTGTTACAGCTTCTTCTGTTACAGCTTCTTCCTCTGTTAGCTCGACTTGTTGACTCTTCTTTGCTAGCTTAGGAACTTCGACTCGCTCTTCTGCATAAGCGGCTGCAGTTGGAGATAGAATTGTTACGATAGCCAATGATAAAGCTAATACTAAACTATTTGTCTTTTTAAAAAACTCACAATTTCACCCCTGAAATAATTAATGATAGGTTTAGGTGAACACCATTTGCATGCATGCTTTTGCAATTATATTAAATAACGGAATAACTGGCAATATATAGATATAAATATATATTTATTTAATGATACCATTTGACAAACTGGCTTGCGTTTTCTACTTCCTAGACTTTTTGAACGAGTTGATGCTTAAACTCAATTAGTATAGTTTCCGCTGTATAAAAAATGACTCCCCGGATTTCTGAAAGAGTTTCGTTTGCTTTAACTCTATCTATACAGGAAAAAAGTCGCGCATTATTTACCACTTTTCTCCTGAAATAGGGTATTATCTGAAGTGTACCTTATACAAAATATTGAATCGGTGATAAAAAATGCACTTTCAGCTATTAACAAGGGACAAGCGAATTGACTATGACATTTGGCAGGGTAGGCATCAATTTTATTATGCTCGAATTGAAAAGCCGTACAAAAAAGATCACACGGATTTCAAACTATACACTTTTAAAATCCGAAGGCCTTCTGGCGAGGTAATAACTTCTGAGTTTCTAAAACAAAGTTTCACTAACTTGGAAGATTGTCGAGATTTTATCTTCACGTGGATAAAAAAAGAATTAAAATCGCTAAAAACGAAGGCATTATAAGAAAATACTTTAGATCGTACAAAATACCAACAACCCTCCCCGGATTAATACTCCGAAGGAGGGTTGTTTTGGTTATTGCCTCTTTTCAATTGGGCCTGGCTGATCGCTTGTATCAGTCTTATTATGAGCTGCGTCAACATACCCTTCGGCCACCATGTACGCGACAGCAGAGCCGAGAGTCGTAATCATGGCGGTTACCTCCGTAATCGTGTCACCGTCCATTCCGAACAGTACCAGCACACTCGTGATAAAGGCAGCCACTGCCATCCACAGTTTGCGTGATGAAAGCTTGCGTTTAAACTCTTCGTTCATGATCTACATCCTCCTCTTGTTGGACAAGAAAATCCGGTGTATTGGTAGCTCGATCCACAAGTACAAACAAGATCCACGGTA
This sequence comes from Brevibacillus sp. FIR094, assembly GCF_050477165.1. Classification (NCBI taxonomy): domain Bacteria; kingdom Bacillati; phylum Bacillota; class Bacilli; order Caryophanales; family Paenibacillaceae; genus Brevibacillus; species Brevibacillus sp. FIR094. The sequence goes on from NZ_JBEAES010000068.1 coordinate 8,365, forward strand.
GGTCATTTAAGACCTCCTGTGGCTCTGTTCGCAATCGTTTTTTCCACTCTTCTACGTTGTTTATCAAGGCTTTGCCTTCTGTATCCTTCTTGCTGGCAAGGCTGTCCAACGCCTTGTCTGCCAGTTGGAGCTTCCACGGTTCTAGTGCTTTCACTGTGTCTTCATCTCCTCTATCCACAGGTTTATCAACAGATTGGTAATATGCTCGCAAATACGCTACAGGATCGGTATGTGTCCCGAATCCGCCCCGCCGAACCTCGTAATGCAGGTGTGAGCCGGTGCTTCGTCCTGTGCTGCCCTGGTGCCCGACGACATCACCACACTTTATCTTGTCACCAACATTAACAGCTACGCTGTGTAGGTGGGCATATACGTGTGTGCAGCCCTTCCGGTCTTTAATAGCAACTACAATTCCAAAGCCCCCATATCCTGATCCTTTTACACCTTCTTTTGCGTGCGTGACTACACCAGTAACAAAGGCAAGGATCGGTGCTCGATGTTTTTTAACCAGGTCAATCCCCGTGTGGAATACCTGCTTGGTTGTGAAAGGATCTGCACGCGGTCCATATGGGCTTGTCACACGGTATCCTTTGAGCATCTCGTCCACTTTAGACACGTGCATCGTAGTCCTCTCCTTCCGTGTCCTGCTCACTAGGCCGTGGTTTGCGGTACTCTTGTACTGCTCGTAAACCGAACACGCCGCCTGCAACCGTCATTAGGACTGGAGCCATCATATCCAATAGAGCAAGGTAACCCGAGCTTACAGGCTTACCTAGCAACGACAGAATAAGCCCTATCGCTACGAAAAGAAAAAAGACAGTGCTTGCGATTAGGAGCAGATAGTCCTTCTCACTGACGCCATCTCTGTCATTTAGGAACGTCTTCATACCGCCATCCCCTTCCACAGCAATGATATTGCTCCAAGAATTAGCGCACCAATAACCGTACGCCAGAGCCATTTTTGATTATCAGCAACTTCGTTTAATCGATGGTGCGCTGATTTCCCATATTGAAGTGCTTCATTCGCTTTCTCTTTCGCCTCTTCCGCAGTAGCACGAACATCAGTCATAGAGTCCAGTTTTGTCTCTACCCGGACAATCCTCTCGCGGATATCAGATAGTACCTTCATCTCATTGTTTGACATTGGCTCATCCTCCTCTCCAAAAGTAAAAGGAGCCGCGTTAGCAGCTCCTCGAAATCCTTACTTTGATTTTTCTTGCTCCAGTTTTTCTAACCGTTTTTCTAATTCATTAATCCTTTTGTCGTACCTAGACCGAATGACCAAATATGTGATTATACCAAACGGCAGCCCTACAAAAATGAGGTCTGTTATTAAGCCAATCCAGTCCCATTCGAAGCGGATAGCATAAAACATCGATTGTCCCTCCTGAATCTTTCTTAAAAGTAATACGATTCAGGTATTGGGAAAGTCTCAAAGTAGAAGGCACTGCTCCCGATGAAAAAACGCCTCTCTCGTTTTCAGAAAAGGTGTTTACGCTACTTCTTGAGCAGCGAGATATTCAGCTACAGGGACGCGGTAAGATTCTGGGATCACTTTCTCCCCTTCGGTTCCTGTCGGCTCGATCAGCCATCCGCCAGATTTGACTAGAATTGCATAAGGCGCGATCATGTACTTTTTCACCATCATTGACCACCTCCTTTCAATGCTTGTACCTCTGCTTCCAGTGCGGTAATCTTTTCGGTCAACCCCTCATGCTTTTTTGTATAATCCTCACGCATGGCTGACATTTCACCATCCATAGAGGCAATTGTTTCATAAAGCACTTGAATTTCTGTCGGTAGACCTTCCGTGTGCCCTGGTGTTTCAACCGGTTCGCCAAACGTTCCATCGGGATTTCGCGGACGATACTTCATTACTCAATCACCCCTACCATCATCGTTGCAGCTTCGACAGAGTTCGTTTTCAAACGTGAGAAAGTCAGCTTAAACGTCAAGTTGGATTTAGCTGTTGCTACGGTAGCAAGCAGCTCATCTTCGCTGATCGATGATGTAAGATCAATACTATTCTTACTCATCGAAACATACTGTTCAGGCTGTCCTGCATCTACAAATGATGCCTCTCCATCCACGACAAGATCACCTTTCTCACGTTTTAGCCAAGAAAGTATTTCCTTTGCTGATCCACGAGGCGGTAAGACTTTGTATCGAGCTACAGCTTTCTTGAGTGGAGTTTGTACCACACTATTATTAATGCTGAACGACTTTACCGATGAAGTGCGGAATTGATCTGATGCCGTAATTGTCAAAGTGTTGGGCCCTGCTTGTAACTCACTTACTTTGAACGGAAATGACCAACTACCCGTTGATACTCCGCTTAGAAGCGTTTTTTCACTTCCACTATTTAGCTTTCCTTTCACCGTAACTGTGTTACCATCTGGCTCGGATACGGCTCCAGACAGCGTTAAAGTATCCGGCGGAATGAGGCCAGACTGTACAGGCGTAAAGGCGTTTACTGTTAGTACTGGAGCCTTATTGTGCTTAACCGTGAAGGTCCGGGTAACAATATCAGATTTCCCGCCTTGATCATCTTCCGCCCAGACGGATAGCGTGTGTGTGGTGCCTTCCGCAAGAAGCCCTGACACATCGGTGGCACCATCGTACAAGCGTCCCCCTCTGTAGCTTAGAGGCTTGGCAAAAGAAATGGGCGTGCTTCCGTTAGATACACCAGAATGCGCCGCCCGAGCAGTACTGCTATTAATTTGATACTTCGTAGTGACGACGTTTCCGTTATCAATATCTGTTGCGTTCCCTTGTATAGAGAAGATTACTCCTTCTGTTAGTACAAGGTTATTCTCCGTCGTTAATGAAAGGGTAGGCTTGGTATTGGTTACACCGAAATGAGCATTCGACCAATAAATTTCTTTTGGATCAC
>NZ_JBEAES010000069.1:0-8262 GCF_050477165.1 Brevibacillus sp. FIR094
ATTTAATGATAGACTCATTAACGCTTTCGCTGTTCAGTTTTCAAAGAGCATTTTTCTCGTCTCTCTCGAGGCGACTTTTCTATCTTATCATACCGCCTAGGCTTTTGCAAGATGTTTTTTTAAAAAATCTTGTTCCGCTTAGCGGCGACAATTCAATACTTTATCAAACAATGCTCAAGAAGTAAATAGCTTATGTAACTTTTCTTCTTGAAGTGTTGCTTCAATCGAAGCGACAAGAAGTATCTTATCACGTATTTTTAAACTGCACAAGGGTTTTTATAATAAAATTGAATTTCTTTAAATCATATTAAAAGAGAGGCGAATCACTCGCCTCTCTCCCTTACTGTTCCATTACTCTCACAATAGATAAATGTCGAGCTTCGACTAAGTTTACGATTTTACCACCTGTTTCAACCATTGGTCTCGTTGGGTGATTACGGTCTGTAAATACGATCTTCCCAATCGTTCCATCACTTAATTCAACTAGCGTTCCTACAGCGAATTGAGTGATCCCCTCTACAAATGTCCGAACAATGGTAGGATCAAGTTTCCCGAAGCTATCCTGCACTAATTGCTCCACGACTTGATAAGGAGACAATGCCTTTTGGTGCACACGATCTGAGCTCATTGCGTGATATACATCAGCCACGGCGACAATTTTACTGTATAAATGCAGTTTAGAACCAGGTAAACCTAGCGGATAGCCTGAACCATCTTCTCGCTCATGATGTTGCAAAGCCGCTAATGCTACACCTTCACTTAAACCGTGGGATGACTTAATAATTTGGTAGCCATAAACAGTATGCTTCTTCATCTCTTCGAATTCGTCTGGCGTAAGCTTCCCTGGTTTTTGCAAAACCCGCCGATCAATTTTCGTTTTTCCTATATCGAGCAATGTACCCGCTAATGCGACCTGCATCCATTCCTTCTCTGGCACCTTGACCCATTTTGCAATCATATAAGAAATAATCCCAACCGCTATGGCATGCTCGTAGGCATAGCTATCCATCCTTGCAAAGCGCCGCAGGGAGAGAAGAACTTGTGGTTGCTGCTGAAACTCCGTAATGATCGGCGTCACAACTTCTCTGACTTCCATAACAGGTATGTTATTGCCGCCTTGTACGCGGGTCATCAAATTTTTCAGTGTAGACACTGCTTTATCAAATGACTCCTGAAACACTGGTTTAGCTTGGGTAAACTTATCAGAAGCTTCTGGCGTATCTACTTTTGTTGGTTCACCTTGGTCAGTCCAAGCCCCTCCTGATTCCTCTACTTGTACCTGCTTGATCATGAACGCTTCTAAAAATTGAACTTCTCTTTCATAGAGAGGGGTTCCTTTTGCAAAAAGAATGCCTCCCAATGCTGTAAATACGTCTTCAGCCAATTTCGCTCCAAGAGTCAGTTGTTTCACTTCCACATTGGGCAACCTGCTCACCACCCGATCCAACTTGTTAATGATATAGTATCCATTTCCCAATTTTACTCCAAACCCAAACCATTTGCAGGAAAAAAGCACTGGTAGAACAAACTTTCTGCACTTATACGAAAAAACGCCCCACATTATGCGGGACGCTTTCGTCGTGATTTTCTTTATTCCTCTGTCGGTTCGTTAGCTTCGTTAGGTTCGTTAGGCTCGGATGCTTCGACAGTCTCTCCGTCTTGCAGATCCTCGATTCTCTCTTCCGCATCTTCATCCAACATATCCTCTTCCTCAGTTGGAGGACACTTGGCGACTGATCCCACTTGCTCATTTTCAGACAAACGGATCAGTTTCACACCTTGCGTGTAACGGCCCATCACAGAAATACCTTTCATTTCTGTACGAATGATGATACCGGAAGTGGTAATAATCATCAGATCCTCTTCAGGCTCAACGACTTTCAGCCCAACGACCGGACCGCTTCGATCCGTTACATTGTGTGTCTTGATTCCTTTACCGCCACGAGATTGAATGCGGTATTCATCGACAGGAGTCCGTTTACCGTAACCATTCGCCGTTACAATGAGCACTTCTGCATTCGGTTTGATAACGTCCATATCGATGACATCATCATCGTCGTCAAGGGTAATCCCCTTCACACCGGTGGCGTTACGTCCCATCGTGCGTACGTCTCCCTCATTGAAACGGACGGACATGCCTTTGTGAGTACCCATGATGATTTCTTGTTGGCCATCTGTCAGACGAACACCAATCAATTCATCGTCTTCGCGAAGGTTGACTGCAATCAGTCCGCCTTTGCGAATATTTCCATAGGACTCCAAGGTGGTTTTCTTTATAATCCCCTTCTTGGTCGCAAAGAACAGGAAGTGTTCCTGATCAAACTCCTTCACAGGGATTACCGCACTCACCCGCTCGCCTTTTTCAATCTGAATGAGATTGATGATCGGGGTGCCTTTGGCTGTCCGGCTCAAATCCGGAATCTCGAATCCTTTTAGGCGATAAGCCTTCCCTTTGCTCGTGAAGAACATGATGTAGTCATGCGAATTGGTAATGTACAGATGCTCGACAAAATCGTCATCCTTGGTTCCCAATCCCTGAATACCACGTCCTCCGCGTTTTTGCGAACGGTAGGTGGAAACAGGCAGACGCTTGATATAGCCGTCGTGCGTCAGGGTAATGACCACATCTTCCTCTGGGATCAAATCGGCATCATCGATGTTATTCTCATCGAAAGTAATTTCCGTGCGTCTTTCATCTCCGAACTTCTCTTTGATCTCACCCAGCTCTTCACGGATGATCGCATAGATTTTGTTTTCGTCTGCAAGAATCGAACGCAGTTCTGCGATTTTTACCATGAGCTCCTGGTATTCGTTCTCGATTTTTTCGCGCTCCAAACCAGTCAGGCGTTGCAGACGCATATCGAGGATGGCCTGTGCCTGCTCGTAGGACAAGGTGTAGTTTTCCATGAGTCCTGTGCGAGCTTCTTCTGTGGTTTGAGAAGAACGAATCAAGCTGATAATCTCGTCAATATGATCCAAAGCGATGCGCAAACCTTCCAAGATGTGCGCACGGGCTTCTGCTTGCTTGAGATCGTATTCGGTCCTTCTGCGGATAATGACACGTTGGTGCTCCAAATAGTAATAGAGCATGTCACGTAGATTCAATACACGCGGACGACTGTCAACGAGCGCCAGCATATTAACACCAAACGTAGACTGCATTTGGGTATGTTTGAACAAGTTGTTCAAAACAACCTTTGGAATAACGTCGCGACGCAATTCCATCACAATGCGCATACCTTTGCGGTCAGACTCATCACGAAGGTCAGTAATGCCTTCGATTTTTTTCTCGCGCACGAGCTCCGCGATTTTTTCCACGAGTCTGGCCTTGTTGACCTGAAAAGGAATCTCCGTTACGATGATGCGCGGTTTTCCTTTCCCATCCTCTTCAATCAGGGTTTTGGCGCGCATAATAATGGATCCACGACCTGTTTCATAGGCACGACGAATACCACTGTAACCTAGAATCTCACCAGCAGTAGGGAAATCAGGTCCCTTGATAATCTTCATCAAGTCTTGGATGGTAATATCAGGGTTGTCGATCATGGCAATAACGCCATCAACAACTTCCGTCAGGTTATGCGGCGGAATATTGGTTGCCATACCTACTGCAATCCCTGATGCCCCGTTCAAAAGCAGGTTCGGGAAACGCGAAGGCAATACAACCGGCTCTTCTTTGCGTCCATCGTAGTTCGGAATGAAATCGACCGTTTCTTTATCAATATCGCGCAAAAGCTCCAGCGCGAGCTTGGAAAAACGCGACTCCGTATAACGCATCGCCGCTGCCGGGTCACCGTCTACAGAACCGAAGTTCCCTTGCCCTTCAACCAGCATGTAGCGCATGTTAAAATTTTGGGCCATACGTACCATCGCTTCATAGATGGAAGAGTCACCATGCGGATGGTAGTTCGCCATTACTTCCCCGACAACGTTGGCCGATTTACGGAACGGCTTGTCAGGAGTAAGGCCCATATCGTGCATGGCATACAAAATACGCCTGTGAACAGGCTTCAAACCATCGCGAACGTCAGGCAAAGCCCGACTGACGATAACGCTCATCGCATAGCTAATGAACGATTCTCTCATTTCGTGGCTAATATCGACTTTTGGAAACCGAGCAGTTTCTTCTGCCATAAAGGGTAAACCTCCAACTGGTTATCACAATACTTCATTATACCATATAGAGAGAGCACACGTCCAAAAAATCCAGTTGAATCAATCCATTTCCTCAATATTTCCACCGATTTTGGTCTTACACACACGAATTTCGTAGTGTCCCTAAATATTCCAGCTCTGTTTCTGGCTGGATCATCGCACAAAACAAAAAAGGCCCCTACATTCTGGCGCCTACAATTTCATGTTATTTTACATGTATTTATTATCATCTTTACAGCTTCACGACCATTTCCAATTCGGAGGAGCGAATCATTGTCTTCGTATCGATTAACAATCCGAGCGTAATCGCGATCATCTGTAGTAGTTTTCTCATGGTGTATCCCTCCGTTTATTGAATGTACTTTGATTTTACAGGGAATGAACACGTAGTCCCATCGATTTGGGTTTCAACTTCCTTACACTATTGTAAGAAACGCAGGATAGTATGGGAAAAGTGTGGGAAATACCTTCAACAACTGCTTAAGTCGGTTTGAACATGTACAATAAAGTAAGAATCTAAAGGTTCGCGGAGGAATCCTATGAAGACCTTTCACATTGCTATCGTAGACGATGACATCCATATTCGTCAGATCGTCGAAGCCTATCTGCAAAAGGAGGGCTATGTTACAACTGCAGTTGAATCAGCCGAAGAGGCTATTACTTTAGAACAAGAGAATCCCCCCGATCTATGGGTATTGGACATCATGTTGCCAGGTATGAATGGCTATGAGTTTTGCCGACGTATCCGTGCTGGTTCAGAGACGCCTATCATCATGGTTTCTGCTCGCGACGAAGAAGTAGACAAGATTCTTGGACTAGAGCTAGGAAGCGACGATTATCTGACCAAACCTTTTAGCCCTCGTGAATTAGTGGCACGCGTAAATCGGGCACTCCAACGTTGGAAACAGATGAAATCCCATGCAGAAGAATCCCCTTTCATTGCGAAAGACAGTAACACGGAAGAGGCTGCTAACAGCGCTCTTGTATTAGATAAGAAAAAACGTCTGGTCTATTCTTTTGGGGAGGAAGTAGAGGTGACCTCGAAAGAGTTTCAAGTGCTCAGCCTTTTATCAGAGCATCCGAATCGGGCTTTTTCCCGTGATGAGCTGCTCTCTCTTATATGGGGGTATGATTATTTTGGAAGTGATCGAGTAGTTGATGATCTCATTCGTCGTATCCGAAAAAAGCTGGACAAGATCCCTCTCGAAACCGTCTGGGGCTTTGGTTATCGCCTGCGAACTTTGGAAGGAACGAAAGATGAATGAGTATCCAATTTCGCATTACGTTGATGTTCGCCCTTCTTCTTTGTCTTGTCATGGGGGTATCAGCCGCCCTGATCAATTCGTTTTTGCTGGATAATTTAATCGAGCAGCAAAAGAATGAATTAAACCTTAAAGGTCGATTCTGGATTGAAAAAATGAACGAATCGAATGTAAAGATTGAAACAGAGGGAGTCGCAGAACTCGAAAAGCTTCTCGTCTCCAATCGCAAGATAGAAGTTTTACTCTTAGGAAAAAAGAAAAAAGTGCTCTACACATCCCTGCCATCTTCCAATTTGAATGAGTGGATGGATGCCCTTGAGCGTAAAGCGGAGAAAAGGCAAAATCGAAACATTTGGATGGTCGGTAGCGATGATTATGTGGTCGTTAACTTGCCTTTTAAAAACGACGAAAAGCAACGACTGATTCTGGCCTCTCCTGTACGCGGGCTAAAAGACATTCGTATGGAGATGACAAATAACATATTACTCATCGTTTTGATTGGAGCCGTATCTACCATTTTGCTCAGCTTTTTTATTACGCGTAGTATGGTGAAGCCACTGCATAAATTGACGAGAGAAATTAAAAAGGTTCAAGCACGTCGTTTTTCCGAAGTCCAACTCATACCTGCTCGCGGTGAAATTGCTGAGGTCTCAAATAGTGTCTACTCCATGGCACAAGAGCTCGATCGTTTTCATGAAATCCAGCGGCAATTTTTACAGAATGCTTCCCACGAGCTAAAAACTCCTCTCATGTCCATTCAAGGATATGCCGAGGGAATTCGCGATGGTGTTTTTGTTGATGCTGCTGCTGAAAAAGGTTTTGATGTAATTGTAGAGGAAACCAATCGTTTGAAGCATATTGTGACTGAAATTATATTGTTGGCCAAGCTCGAAGGCGAAGAGAATTTGTTTGATCCCTCATGGCATTCCGCTACTGACTTGGTGACTCGGGCCATTGAGCGTTTACACCCTTTGCAGCTCCAACACAATGTAACGATTTCAGTACGTCCGACTAAAAACAATGACGTAGTGTACCTCGATGAAGGAAAGTTTCTCCAAGCCTTGTTGAATATCATTGGAAATGCTTTGCGCCATGCCAAGGATCAGATCATGATCGAAATCAAGCCAGGCAAACGTCATCTCCAAATAGAAGTACAAGATGATGGTGAGGGCATCCCGGAAGAACTGCTCCCCCATCTATTTCATCGTTTTGTGAAAGGGAAAAATGGTGATGTTGGACTGGGCCTAGCTATTTCTCGAGCAATTATCGAACGTTCGCATGGTCGTCTCCAAGCAGAAAATGGTCCACTCCACGGCGCTGTTTTCCGCATCATCCTTCCCTTGTATTCGCAGCCTGAAAACTAACTAACACCCGAGTGATCTAGTGTCCACTCGGGTGTTTTTCTTTCCTTCGATATATTTGCCCCTACATGTTCCCGGAAATTTTCGCTGTGAGCGCATTCCTCCCAATCCTCATAACCATGACAGAAGCGATCAAGCAAAATAATCCCGCAATGATAAACATGATGAAGTAACTATTCAACATGGTATAAATGACTCCTCCACCGTAAGCGGCCACAGCAGCACCTAATTGATGTGCGGCCAATATCCATCCAAACAATATTCCTGATTGCTGTTTTCCATAAATATCGGTTGTCAACTTAAGTGTTGGAGGAACTGTAGCTACCCAATCTAAGCCATAGAAGACAATGAATAAGCCCAAGGTAAACGTAGAAGAGGATAGCGCTGCGGGAAGCAGCATTAACGAAAATCCCCGTAAACCGTAATACCAAAACAAGAGCCAACGATTGTTAAAGCGGTCCGACAGCCATCCCGACAATGTTGTTCCGATAATGTCAAAGATTCCTATGAGAGCGAGTAAACTTGCAGCTGTTACCGCTGGAATACCGTACTCCATACAAGCAGCTATAAAATGAGTACCGATTAAACCATTTGTAGAGAGACCGCAAATAAAAAAGCTGCCAGCCAACAACCAAAAATCAAAGGAACGAGATCCTCTTACTAAACCATCAATAGCTGCACGAAAAGGGTTTTGCTTGATGTCCTCTATTTCTTGATCAGCTTCTGTCGCACCAAATGCCTGAAGTCCCTTATCGCTTGGTCGATCACGCATCAAGACAGCCACAATCGGAACCAAGATCAGAGCTGCTGTTGCAATCACCCACGATGCCGTACGCCAGCCATCTGATTCAGCCAAGCTTGCGAGAAGAGGAAGAAATACCAGCTGTCCTGTTGCACCGCTTGCTGTTAATATCCCCATAACCAATCCTCGTTGCTTCACAAACCAGCGATTTGCGATCATCGCTCCCAATACGGAAGCCGTGCATCCTGACCCCAGTCCAACAACGACTCCCCAAAGTACAGTTAGATGCCAGGAGGCCTGCATCCAAGTCGTGAGGGAGGAACCCAACGCTAACAGGATAAGAGCAATGATCGTGATACGCCTTATTCCGAACCGATCCATGACTGCTGCTGCAAACGGGCCTACCAATCCGTATAGCAATAGATTAATGGACAGCGCTATTGAGATAGAAGAGCGACTCCAGCCAAATTCTTGTTCAACAGGAACCATAAATACACCAGGAGCAGATCGAATTCCAGCGCCAATCAAAAGGATGAAAAAGGTGACACCCGCAACGACCCAGGCGTAGTGGAGCCGACTCGAAGAAGCTTGTTTCATAATGACATGACTCCTTTTTAAAAATGGGACGTCAGAAATTTCAGTTTTTAAATAGTACAAAAAAACCATCCAAGCTGGATGGCTTATTTCATTCCCTGAAAACTGGATCTGCATGATCAGTTGCTAAGTGTGTGGATAAGTCCTC
>NZ_JBEAES010000070.1:0-5243 GCF_050477165.1 Brevibacillus sp. FIR094
AAAAAACTGCACCTCCAACTGTTAGATGTGTCTAACAATTGGGGTGCAGTTCACTGCTAGCAGACTGGTTTTTTCTTAGTCCCCCACGCGATGAGGGCGGAGATCCGGGCATCTAGTTGACCGCGTTTTTTACTATCTCTCATGGCTCTGCTGAACACAAAAAAGCCCCCTATTCTAGGAGGCTTCGGAATTGGTCATGTTAGTCGACAACTGACACTATTGTTACGGCAGACGATATACGGCAAATGGTTCCCCGTTTCGGTACGTGTCACTCAATCGGTCCAACTCTGCCAAGGTCGCTGCATCCAACGTCAAAGCTGCACTTTGCAAATTATCCGTAAGCTGCTCTACACGGGTCGCGCCCACGATTACCGAAGAGACAACCGGCTTGTGCATGAGCCAAGCCAAGGACAGCACACTGGAGGATACACCAACCTCCGCCGCTACCTGACTAATTTTACGTCCAAACTCCAGCTTGTCTTCACTCAACAACCGAACGAAACGCGGCTCCTTGTCCGCCCGCGAACCAGCCGGGGCCTTTTCTGCGGAGGTATATTTGCCTGTTAAAATGCCGCCAGCAAGCGGGAAGTACGGAATGATCCCCACCCCCTGGTCAAGACATAGCGGTACGAGTTCACGCTCCGGTGTCCGATCTGCCAGCGAGTAGCTGACCTGCGTCGATACGTAACGATTCAGTCCTTCCCGTTGACTGATGCCAATTGCCTTCATCAATTCCCAAGCCGCATAGTTGGAAGCCCCGATGTAACGCACCTTCCCAGATCGAACCATGTCATCTAGTGCGCGGAGTGTTTCTTCCAAAGGCGTCTCTGGATCAAAAGTATGAATTTGATATAAGTCCACATAATCGGTGCGCAAACGCTTCAAGCTGTTCTCCAGCTCCAGCATCAGGTGGTAACGCGATGAGCCTCTCTGATTCGGTCCTTCGCCTTTTACCAAACCAGCCTTCGTCGCCAAAACGACCTCGTGCCGCTTCCCTGAAAGCGCCAGCCCGATGATTCGCTCCGATTCTGTTTGCGTGTAAATATTTGCTGTATCAATAAAGGTAATCCCGCTTTCGATTGCGGTATGAATGATATTTACAGACGTTTGCTCATCCGCACGCCCTCCGAATGAGTTCGTGCCTAATCCCAATGCTGATACCTTCAATCCACTGCCACCGAGTCGGTAGTATTTCATATGGTGATCGACCTCTTTTCATAATAGGAGTGCTCTTCCATTATCTCCTATTTGGGAGGGGATTGAAAAATAAGATTAGGAAAGTTTACTTTTCGAAATATTCTGAATTTTTTTCATGGTTCTTGATACACACATTTGGGATACCTTTAAAAAATCTGCTGTTTGCGTCTGATTGTAGCCTGCCATCCTTAGTTGTAGGACTTGCCACTCTTTTGATGAGATTTGATTTTGTAGTTGCGTAAGCAAAGCAGTAACATATAGCTTGTCCAGCACATACTCTTCCACGTCTCGTCCTTCGTCCTTCAAGACATCCATAGCAGTGGCAGCTTCATTGCTCGAAGCGGATGCCTTCAGGTGCGGCTCCTGTAAATACTTCACAGGTCTCCCGACATCCAGCGCTTTTTTGATCTGTTCCACATTTTCCCCCAACAGTACGGAGATTTCTTCTATGGTAGGGAGATATCCCAGGTCTGCTTCTATTTTATTGATTTGTTGGAGAATCGTTGTTGCCGTTCTCGTCGGCCGTACAATATTTCCACTATCTCGCAAAAAGCAGTTGATCTCCCTCACAATCGTGATGACTGCAAAGGACGAAAACTTCACGCCTCTTGCTATATCAAAGGCTTTGATAGCCTTGATGATACCCATTCTCCCCAATTGCAAGATATCCGCTTTTTCCAAGCAATATTGCTTCACTAATGTCTCTGGCTTTCCAATATATTTGTGCACAGAATGCCAAATGAGATCTTCATTTGCGAGTATCACTTCACCCAGATACTCACTGTCTTCCTTGCAGCGGCGAATATTCTCCAGGTTATACAAGGAGTATTGTTCTTTATTCTTGCCAACTCTCTGTTTTACGAACATGGCATGCTCACTCATAATACCTCCTCCCAGCCTATCCTCAAGATTCTCTTAATAAGCCGTTCATTTTTTTGTAATGGGTCATGACTTTTGTATAGTAGCCATCGTGATAATGATTTCGGTCGACATTTCCTTCGCCTTGGTTATAGGCGACGATGCTTACACGAAGGTTCCCATATTTCTTTTGCAAGAGATCCAAATACTTGATACCTGTTTGTAGGTTAATCACTGGATCAAACAGGTCATCAGGATGAACTCCCAGCCAGCTTCCTGTACGCGGCATGATTTGTAATAATCCTCTAGCGCCCTGGCCAGAAATCGCGTCGTGCTGAAAACGGCTTTCCTGCCAGATCATCGCCATGATCAAAACCGGATCTATTTCGTATTTCTTGGATAATTCTAAAATCGTTTCTGTATAAAGCTCGACTGTAGCAATATCCAGTCTCGGTGCAACATGTGTGATTACGTTTGCAAGCTCCCTTTTTGTATGCAACTGCCTATCTGTGTCCCTGGCCAGTTTCATCACAGGATGAACCTCCGACAGCCCCTTTTCTACGGCTGGCAGTACAGCATTTACGGGAATAAGCACTGCGGCAACAATGCCGATTAGCTTTGTTAGCACGTAACTCGCTTTTTCAGATGGAGCTGATGGACTGCTTGCAGAATGTTTTTCTGCATTCTTTCCACCCCGATTGCCGTATCCAGTGAATGTACCGATCGTCGTGAAGCATGGGCAAGGGAAAGATAGGCTTCCTGCACCTTTAGCAGCATGGCATTATTCGCATCTACTTCCGTTTGCAGAAAAAAGGTTGCATCAGGTCGCTTCGTCAAATCACTCATCGTGGCAAACCAGGAAAGAGGAGTATCCTTCATATAGAAGTAGTAATAATTGGACAGTTCGTAATGATCAATGATGATGAAATCGATGTTCTCCTTCGAAATCCTCGCCATTTCTCGCTGATAGTCCAGAAAATCCGCTTCAAATAGCTTTCCTACCGCTTTCTCATCCAGCTCAATTTCGCAGCGAAGCCACATGCCAATGACCGCTCCGATTGGGGTGTCTAAACGCGGAAACGATACTCTCCGCACTTTATATCCGAGGCCTCTCAAATTTTCTTCTAGCAACGCCGCTTGGGCTTCCTTCGCATTGGCGTCAATTCCTTCGAAAGCGACAATCATGGGCTGTCTCATGGCACTACATCGTCTCCTCATTTGTCGAGATTTCCTCTGCTGCTTCACGAAGCTTTTTCTCTGCTTCAAGTTCAGCAGCCTGAGTAGCCAGATGATCCGCTAACATTTGCTCGAATTCTTCCTTTGTAATCTCATAAATCTCGGATTGGAGTCGGTTCACCGTGTATCCCATACCGTCGGTCAGTAAAAAGTTTGTGTAGGTCAATGGCTCCTCACGAAACTCCTGCTTTTCGTAATCGAAAGCAATGACTGCTTTTTCAATGCCCGCTACGCAACCGCCGAACCAAATATTTACCTCTTCTTCTCCACCTTCGGCTGTAAGTGTTGTGTGCATATTGGTCGGAACGTGTACATATTTTCCAATGACCTGATGGGAGAGCTCCTCGGTCAATTCCTCATTCATCTTCTTCAACAAAACTGCCATGCTGGATCATTCCTTTTCATCGATTATTTGTGTATGTCTACAGCTCACCGTACTGCTTCAAAATCGCCTTGATGATTTGACACACTCTTTCCTTGCTGATATTGAATTTCTGACCAATTTCCTCATGGTAATAGCCTTCACTTCTCATTTGGAGAATCAGCTTGTCTCGCGTGGACAGCTTCATATACTCCATGATGTCGATCATCATCTCTACTTCCTCATATCGAAACTCCTCGCTAGGAGCAGCAATACGGCTGATCATCGTTTCCTCTTCATTCTCATCTCCACCAGAGACAAGAACTGCGTTACTGTTTGTCAGGTTTTTTTGCGTGCCGGCTTTCCGCAAGCAGTCGCGAATTTTATTCGTAATCACATGATCGACGAAGGTAGTCACTCTGGCTTTTTCCTGGTCGTAATCCTTCATCGTGCGATACACCTTTAAGAGAACCTCCTGAACGACATCATCATGGGTCATTCCAGCAAACGTCATCCCGGTCAGCTTGGCTTCACAGTTTTCTTTTGCCTTCTGCAAAAAATCATCGACTTTCCCTGCGAAAAATAACTCGTCCATTTGGTGAAGCTGTTCTGTCATACTTCATCCCCTCCTCATGCTCCTATTCACAGTGGCTCTATCACACTAGGTAATTGGAGGAGGGTTTTAGCAACCAGTTTTCAAAATTTTTTTCGGACAAGTTTGCAGGGTACCAGCGGTGAATACTTTTCCATTCAAAATCTTCCATGAAGCACACTGACGCTTGATATACCATTGGCAATCGCGACAAATGTCATGAACCACACAACGACAAGTCATGGGCACGACATCTTGTTCCTTTGCTGACATCACGATGTCATTGACTGTCATTCTCTTTTGGCAGACTTTTTCATAATCACATCCGTGACAGGCCATGCTACCCACCAATCCTGACGATCCCGATTCCTTTTAGGGACTCCGGTTTCACTTGAACATGCTCGCGAAAGAACTCTTCCAAAACGGCTATGGGGGTGTCTTGGGTCGACGAATATTTCATGACCTGCACCTGCTCTCCATCTGCCGAAAAACTAATCTGATATAACATGGTTTCTCCCCTCCTTTTGCCTCTTGTCGAATCTATACGAAGCGATTTGAGGTGGATTAAGGGGATCTTGAAAATAAAAAAAACCAGCCGTTTATTCCAGCTGGTCCTCTACATATAACTCCTCTATCATTTCCTCTGTTATATTCATCTTCCCAAATTCCTGACAAACTTTTTGAAATCCAAGCAGCAAGGAATCATTTACTGTGAAAACCTCATTTAGATCCATTCCCACCATGCCAAAAGCGTCACTGAGCTCCTCCCAGCCTTCGCGATCGATATCCTCTCCTAGTAGAAATTCAGCTAATGCAGAAATAATCACGACATACAATACGGCTTTTTTGGAATCTCTCATTCTTATCCCTCACTTCTTTCTCGTTTGAGATAGAATAGACAGTTTCGAATGAGTTTTCTCTCTACAAAAAGAAAAACCCGCTTTTGGTCTTACCCCTGTCAAGCGGACAGAACTAAAAAAGCCTAAGCAGCCAGTGTGA
>NZ_JBEAES010000071.1:0-5032 GCF_050477165.1 Brevibacillus sp. FIR094
TTTTTTTCGTTCCTGATCTCTTTTAATGTTTTCATATAAACCCCTTGAAATAGAAAATTTTCTAGTAATATAATTCTAGTAACCTGTCTTGGCGGCATTCTTCTCTTTTGCGGATGGCTTGATTGGTCGTTTCAAGTCATCAATGATAAAGGTCACTTCTAGTTTATAGCTGGATTGTGACCTTTTCTATTCGTATTAAACAAGTAGGAGGGTCTTTGTTTTGGAACGTACTGTTGACTTTCTTGTTTTGGACGAAGGAATTCAGGTTTCTGAGGTTGTAGAAGGAGATAGGGAAACAATTTATCTTTCTCTTGCTGATGTAGAAGATTTGATAATAGCTTTAGGTTCTGTCCGCCAATTGTAACCTCTTTGGATTTTTCTATTTCCTCTCCGTTTCATGTTTTACCTTTATCAATCAAATCAAAGCGATTTTCCCTATCTATGGAGTGAGTCTTGAAAAGTAAAAAAATTTCTAGTAAAATATTTCTAAGTGCAGTTATAGCCGAGTTTGATAGCAGATAAGGACGAATCTATGTAATTCTCCAAAAGGAAGGTTGTTGATCACACAATGTGATTGACGACCTTTTCTGCTTTTGCAGCTATTTATCCATGAAGGCAACCTGTGGGGGTTCCCTGCGGTTCCCTCTTGGGGACCGCAGGGCAAACACTGGAGACACCCTTACTTTTGGAGAATTAATACTTTCCATCTACCGGGTAATGTCACACACCCTTTCAGACGAGCTACAAATGGGCAAATTTGCGTTTGGATGTTATTTAGCTATAAAAGTAAGGGTCATTTCTAAAAACGTCTATTAATGTGCTTTAAATCGTTCTGATGACGCCTCTCAATTATTGAGGGGCTATCATATTTTATAAAACTTTTTCATTGACCATTAAAGTACCAAAATGGTATATTTTTGGTGAGGTGATGGTAAATGTCGGAAGTTAGTAAAAAGAAAATCCATCTGCAACTTAATGATCGAAATGCTGAACGTTTGAAAGAAATGTCGGAGCGTTATGGAATGTCCTTGAATTCTCTTGTGGCATATATCCTCGGTCAATGGCTCGACAACAATTACGACTTGAAGGATAGGGTTATCGATAAAATGGCCAGCGAAGGTAAGGTGGACAAGCTTTTTGAAAATCAGGCTTTCTCAAATTTATTTAGTGGCTTAATGAAAGAAGCCATGTTGGAAGGAATGAAGTTACCAGAAGAGAGGTAGCGCGTTCTGTGTTCGGTTGTAGCGCGTTCAGTATATAAACAAGGTGGTGTAATTATGGAATTGGTCGCCTTATGCCAGGACTGTTTGAGGTTGAATCCTGTTCATGAAACAAATGAGGGTGTTTGCGAATGTGGTGGAGACACGTGTGGTTGTCCAGATTGCGTTGATACCGCGAACATGCTTCTGATAGGCATTCGTGATTACAAGAGATTGGGTCTGATCAATCCTATTACACATTGGACTGCTGAGGCGGGTGTGTGTAGCGCATCGCGTTCTTCTGGATGTTGAGGTGCGAAGCACAATAGGGGAGTGCTTGCACGAGCCGGTGCCATTTTACTTTTAGGTGATGGAGCTGGTCTGGATCGTCGCGGTGTCCATTGTTGGGCAGGTTCAGGAGATTATTCGCGCCCTCGTGGAAGGGGTTAGAATTTGGGGCGCAGCCCCCTTGGTATATATAACGAAATCGCCGTCACCCTAAAATATAGGTGAACCATTGGTACGACTGACTTTTTGCGGAAAAAAGGTGAAAAATTTTGGACGGTAAAGAGGATAAAAGAATAGAGCGTTACCTCTTACAGTCAGTCGCTAGAAAAGCTATTCCTAAAGAGAGGGTAGCGAAGTGCTTTCGGCGTAGATTACCTTCTCAAAACGCACATGTCTGGAAGCATTTAAAGACTGAGAAGTGTTTCTATGGTGGACTGACTGTATGTGGGAGTCTTTGGACGTGTCCGGTCTGTGCTGCTAAGATTTCGGAGCGCAGGAGAACAGAGCTGAAGCAGGCCTTGGGTTACTTCAAACAAGAGGGTGGTCGAGTGGCCATGTTGACGTTGACCTTTAGTCATAAGTTCGATGACAAGTTGAGTGATACCATTGTTCGTTTTCAGAAGGCTATCGAGAGGTTACGTTCTGGTAAACGTTACAAGCTTTTGATGGACAAGCTAGGATTGATTGGTACGATTCGTTCTATGGAGATTACCTATGGTATTAATGGTTTCCATCCCCATGTACATATTCTTTATCTGTATGAGAACAAGGTTGTTTTGAAAGAGATTGAGCAAGTGTTTTTTGATCTTTGGTTATTGGCTTGTAAGGCTAATGATCTGACTACACAAGAGCAGTATGGTGCGAAGTTTGAAGATGGTAAAAAAGCGGACGGTTATGTAAGTAAATGGGGTCTGGAAGAAGAGGTTACCAAAAGTCATTCTAAGAAGGGTCGTAATGGAGGTTTAACACCGTTTGATTTTTTGCGAATGTATGTAGAGATTGAAGATGAAAAATATTTGAGACTTTTTGAAGAGTATGCACATGCAACCAAATCAAAGAGGCAACTTACCTGGAGCAAAGGATTGAAAGATCGGTTCTTGATTGAGGAAAAATCGGATGAAGATTTAGCGCAGGAGAAGACAGAACAAGCAGATTTGCTAGGCGAGATTGATTACGATACTTGGAAATGGATTCTAAGGCTGGAGAAGAGGGGGGAATTCTTACGGATGGTCGAGCAAAATGGTTTTGAGTCAGCATATGAAATTTTTCACGAAGATTACTTAGATGGCTACGATCTAGAAAATAAAAAGTCCCCTGACCGCGCTCACGGATCAAAGGGACATACAAAATAACATCTGTCGCTTAGATTAAACGACGATGGGTATGCGCTGGCTCCTACACCAGTGAATACCTTGGTACTATTCACGTTGCAAAGATATTTCTTAAGACGAGTATAGCCTTAAATATATAAAAAATAAACCCCGTATAAGAGGAATAGGCTAGCAGCCCCCACGGAGGATGGATAAAAACAGGCGATCGTTATTTCTTTGCTGATCTGGTTTTTAAAATTCGACCGTAGGGGGTTTTTTATTTGAGGAAATCATTTGAGATTAGAGCGTATGTTGAAACAAATTCTGAGGTTACTAAAAGTGAAATATCTCGTGAATTTATTGAGTTTTTAAAATCAAAGGAATGGGATTTTATCGAACTTGTTGTAAATGAAAAGTCTATTTCGGGTGAAGTTGATCTATGGGACGATTTTGACGAGGGTGATCCATGGGATGATGATTTGAATGATAAGTGAATGCCTCGGGAAATAATCAAAATTCCGATGTGCCCTCATCCAGTAACACGGGGGCACAAAATACATATCAAGACGGTATGAGATCGCTTGTGGACTGGGTTCAAGGTGCATGTCACCACGCAAAAAAATTGCGGGAAATCATTCTTTTATAGTGGAGGTTTTTTTGATTAGTAAGCGAATAGTGATAGTTTTTTCGATTATTCTTATGGTTCCGTTTTTGATTTCATACTCTCCTGAGTTGGCTATTCGTAGAGACGTTTTTTTTAGATACGATCCAGTTTCTGCCTTTACTTTTGAGGTGACGAAGGCTTGTTGTTCTGATCCTAATAGAGACCCTATCTATGTGATTCAGAGTACAAATCCAAATGTGGCTATTTCTTTAGAAAGGTCTATTTTTGGAAACTGGATAGTTCCTGATTTGCCGGACAATGAGTAAAAATCAAAGTAAATGATTCCTATAAATATAAAGGTAACCAAAACATAAGTCTAAAAATGGTTACTTTTTATTTTGGGTTTCTTTTTTTATGCTGGCTATAAACGTTAGAAAGTAAGGGAGGAATTCCCTTGTGTATCGAATTGTGCAGAAGATTATACACGATGTTTTCGAGGTGAATAGATGGACTGAAACTATAAAGGAACTTTAATAAAATAAATCAAATAAATAAAGGTAACCAAAATTAAAAAGTCCCTAAAAAAATATGGTTACTAATTGAGTTTTGGTTGAATATTCTGTATAATAAAAGTAACCAAAAAGGAGGTTGTCGGACATGGAAACAGTAAGAGGTGTTGTTAATTTTCGTTTCAAAAAAACAGGGTTTATCGTTTCTTATGAAATTAAAGAAGGCTTGATAACATTAGATAAATCTGATGGATTTCCGGAAGAAGTTTATAAAAAAGCCTACGATAAGGTGTCGAAGGAAAATAGTGAAACTATTGATAAAATGCTTGAAGAATACTACCAAAACGAGAATAGTGAAGGAACTAAAATAGAAAATGGTTCATCTATAGAAAATGAGTCAAAAATAGAAAATGTAACTTTGATAGAAAAGGTTACTAATTCTAATAATGGAACCAAAACAGAAAATGATGCCTTATTGGAAAAAGATGCACAAATTGAAATGTACGAAAAACGGATAAAGGAACTAGAAGAAGAGCTTAAAAGGAAGAAGGGCGGCAGACCGTCGATAGGTGAGACGCGCAAGGTAAGTCTTACGTTGCCTGATTGGATGTGGGCTGATATTGATCGTACTGTACGTATTACTGGTACGAAACAATCTGCTTGGCTTCGTCAACTGTTAATGGTTGCGCATGCTGATTATGGTTTGAAAAAGGGTGGCAGTCATGAGTAGGTTGTATACAAAAAATGAGCTGAAGGAGATCCGGAAACGCGGATACTGTATACAGAATGAAAGCCGGTAGTCTATAACCAGGTCAAATTCTGTATACAGTTCTGTGGAGGAACCTTGTGGATCGGGGCAAGCTGCTTCGATATGTCGTATACAAATTAATGAGAGTGAGCGTGTGCTTTTTTATGGTTGCCAGTCAGATACTGTATTTATATCAACGTTCAAGTATCTGCATATCTTTAGGGCGATTTTTACTTTAGGCATGCTTACTCCTTTCTCAATGTTGTAGTATTGTTTTGCTGTTATTTCTACTGCTCTAGCAACTTGTTCTTGGGTAACGTTTTTTTCGTTCCTGATCTCTTTTAATGTTTTCATATAAACCCCTTGAAATAGAA
>NZ_JBEAES010000072.1:0-4937 GCF_050477165.1 Brevibacillus sp. FIR094
GTGATCCAAAAGAAATTTATTGGTCGAATGCTCATTTCGGTGTAACCAATACCAAACCTGCCCTTTCATTAACGACGGAGAATAACCTTGTGTTGACGGAAGGAAATATATTCTCGGTTCAAGGAAGCGCTACAGACATCGACAATGGGAATGTGGTGACTGTTAAGTACCAAATTAATAGTAGTACTGCTCGGGCGGCGCATTCTGGTGTATCTAACGGAAGCGCGCCCATTTCTTTTTCCAGACCCCTAACTTACAGGGGTGGACGTTTGTATGATGGCGCCATCGATGTATCTGGCCTTCTTGCTGAAGGTACCACACACACACTATCCGTCTGGGCAGAAGATGACCAAGGCGGTAAATCAGATATCCTCACACGCTCTTTCACAGTCAGGCACAATAAGCCTCCGGTACTAACAGTAAACGCCTTTACGCCTGTACAGTCTGGCCTGATCCCACCTGATACGATAACACTGTCCGGGTCCGTATCAGAACCGGATGGTAACACAGTTACGGTGAAAGGAAAGCTAAATAGTGGGAGTGAAAAAACGCTTCTAAGCGGAGTATCAACGGGTAGTTGGTCATTTCCGTTCAAGGTAAGTGAGTTACAGGCAGGGACAAACATCTTAACCATAACGGCAACAGATCAATTCGGTTCCTCATCGGTCAAAACGTTCAGCATTAATAATAGTGTGGTGCAAACTCCACTCAAGAAGGCAGTAGCTCGTTACAAGATCATACCGCCTCGTGGTTCAGCTAAAGAAATCCTTGCTTGGCTAAAACGTGAGAAGGGTGATCTTGTTGTGGATGGGGAGGCATCATTTGTAGATGCAGGACAGCCTGAACAGTATGTTTCGATGAGCAAAAATAGCATTGATCTTACATCATCGATCAGTGAAGACGAGCTACTTTCTACTGTAGCGACTGCCAAATCCAATCTAACGTTTAAGCTGACTTTTTCTCGTTCGAACACGAACTCTACACAAGCTGCGACGATGATGGTAGGGGTGATTGAGTAATGAAGTATCGTCAACGAAATCCAGATGGAACGTTTGGTGAGCCAGTAGAAACACCAGGACATGCAGCCGGGATGTCTCCAGAAATACAAACGGCATTTGAAACACTCGCCTATATGGACATGGAAATGACTAAGATGAAAGAAGAATTCATGAGGAAACATGAAGAGTCTCTCAGCAAAATTGCCGCACTGGAAGCAGAGGTACAAGCCTTGAAGGGAGGTGGTCAATGATGGTGAAAAAATACATGATCGCGCCTTATGCGATTCTTGTCAAATCCGGTGGATGGCTGATCGAGCCGACAGGAACCGAAGGGGAGAAAGTGGTTCCGGAAGCTTACCGCGTCCCTGTAGCTGAATATCTCGCTGCTCAAGAACTAGTGTAAACGCCTTTTTTCAAAACGAGAGAGGCGTTTTTTCATAGGGAGCTCTGAAGTGGTCCTTTCCATTAAATTTGTCTCAATGCATAACTTTAGATAGAAGACCAGCTAGATGTAATGAGCTTATAATCACAATGCCCGTTGTAGTTTCTCCCTTTCTATCCGTTGATGGAACGCCGTGTGCGATGAAAGTCGCCCGCACGGTGTAGGCTCGTTATAAGACCGAGAGATAGAGAGGTATAAGACGAGAATAGCAATAATCAACCAAGGGTAAACTCAAATGTTTATACCGGTGAGCCTATGTTCTTTGCGGTAAACACTCCTGGAATGTATGTGACGGTAGGAATTAACGAAAAGCCGGAACGGAGTTGGTTCATTGACGACGATGGCGACAGTTTATCATATACAGTTACTTCCAGTAATTCCGAAGTTGTGGACGTAATGATCGGTCATGAGAGTTATACTGATTTGGATAATCAACTACTTACGGATACAAGAATTTTGGTTACAGCAAAGAAACTTGGTATTTCAACAATAACGCTTACCGCAAATGATGGAAAAGGAGGAAGCCAATCGGTGAAGTTTGATGTGCAAGTAGTATAGTCTTACACTTCATTTTTTAAAACCTCACCTTTTGGGTGGGGTTCTTTTTATCTATGACACCAAGACTTAAGCCAGTCCCGTTCCTAGCGGGGCTATTTTTATTGCCCCCAGGGGGTGAGGAGGAAGATGAGCTGATGAAGTTTTTACAGAGTTTAGAGAATGTAGTGACCCCAGCAAACGGAATAGCAGCAACCGCAGGAGTGTTTCTTACTCCGATTTTTCAATACCTCTATGGAACTGGCAGGCTGGATATTTTGTTTGTCCTGTTTTTCATGATTGCACTTGATTGGGTCACGGGTATATCCGCAGCAAAAAAGGATAAGTCCTATACGTCTGAATATGGCTTATCCCGAATCCCGCGTTCGTTGTTTCTTTTAGCATTACCAGCCGTTGCTAACATGCTAGATCGGGTGATGGGTACTCCCGGATTTCTGTTTTATGGAGTCACATTCGGTCTACTCTATCACACATGGAACAGTCTCACAGCTAATGCTCACCGAGCTGGATGGCCTGTGCCAAAGTCGATTGTTAACTTGGTTGGATCTGAGATCAAAGCAAAAGCAGAACGTGCTGCACGAAAGGAGACAAAATAGCAATGAATATGACAATCCCAGGCGCGCGCGTGATAGATGTTCGTGCCTCTTTGCCGCGCCACAAAACACTAAAGTATGGCCGTCGCAAGCAGACTGATATCCGATCGGCAGCCATGCATCATTCAGCTACAAAAAGCGGATCGCCAGAGGCGTTTGCAGGCTACCATGTTGTCACCAACGGCTGGCCGGGCATCGCCTATCATTTTGTGATTCAAAAGGATGGGGTGATTTACTGGTGCAACGATCCAGAGGCAATCTCTTACCATGTTGGTAATAGCAACCGTCATGCGCTAGGAATTTGTCTTGTAGGTGACTTCCGGACACAGGAACCAACCGCAGCGCAGCTCGATGCGGCGAATCGATTGATCCAGCACCTGCAGGTTCAAATTCCAACTATGAAACAGGTATTCGGACACCAGGAGTATCCCGGCTACGCTTGGAAAAACTGCCCTGCATTCCCGATGGGCAAGTTTCGGTCGGATTATTCACAGTATTTACAGAAAGCTGTGGATAAAGTGAAAACTCCAATTCAAGTTCCGGTGGCTATCAGCATGAACGGTTCTATGTTATCAGTATCTGGATTCCTACAGGAAGGTGTTTCAATGCTGCCAGTCCGTGCGGTTGCCAATGCTGCAGGTGGAAAAGTGGAGTGGATTGAACAGACGAAGGACGTTCGCGTTAACGGCAGGGACCTAAACGAGAAGCTTATATCAGGTTCGGCTTATGCCCCTGCGCGTGAGCTGGCTACTGCCCTTGGTCTACAAATCGAATGGGATCAAGCAACAAAAACAGTTCGGATGATGAAAGGAAGTGTTAGTAAATGATGATGCTCGATCAAGTGGTAAGTTTCTTCGTGGAGTGGGGCTGGCTGATGGCTCTGCTCCTTTTTATTGGCGGTCTCATGGCTGCTGACTTCTTCCCTCGGGTATATGCGTTTATGGCGCATATCGAAAGCAAATATCCACAGTTTGAAACATATTTGTTTACGAAAGAGCAGGAGCTCATTGGAAAATATGATCAACTCCCATCGCGAATAAAAAGTGGTTTTGCTCTCATTGGTGGAAAGGTCGCGTGGGCATGGCTGGTGACAAGGATGTATCGATATTTAAGAGAACGGACTTAGAGAACAGAAAACACTATTAAGTAAAAGATTTATGCTGAATGCCCTCCTTCGGAGAAATCCGGGGAGGGCATTTTTTGTTTGCGTATTAGCATTCTGTTCGCATATAATACAAACAAACGTTCTTGTTTGGAGGGGTGGCGCTTGCTCACGGATATTGAGCGCAAGGTGTTACGGATTATAGGAAATTACTATGCGATGAAACCGAAGCCTCCGAGCATTGACGTAATATGCGTAAAGACCGGGCGAAGTCGCGAAGGCGTGATGACCGTGCTTGAAGTGTTGGCGCGCGAAGAGTACATCGAGTGGAAACGGTCGGAGCCGGACAACATGGAAGTAATTACATCGTGGGAACGAAAGGGACGGTAATGATGGCAAAGAAAATCGATAACTTATTCGGATCATCACGGTTTGTATTACCGGAGCAGCGAGAATTGTATCTATCAATGAAAGAAGATGACAAACTCGTACCTATGCCTATTCTTGAGCAGGATGAGCTTGAATCGTTTCATTACCAACTCAGAGACGCCGGACGAGAAAACTATGCTGTCGCGATTACTTGGTGGAAACGCGAGAAAAATGGCTTCGGAACTACTTGCAGGATGTGGGGAAAAGTTGAGTGGGTAGATACGAATAGCAGGAAGGTAAAGTTGCTTACGGATGAAGATGTTCAATGGATACCGATGGATACGATTATTGACGTTAGAAGCTAGGGGGTTCAATAGATGGCAAAAGCATCCATACCCAAAAGACCAACGCGAGACGAATTTGAATTAGAGGAAGTGGGGGCTCAGCTCATTGAAGCAAAAGAAGATGTTATCGCTATTCGAATAGGGCGATAGCCTCTTTTCTTTGATTTTGCATGTTTGCTCAAACATAGTTTTTCGTACATACATATTATGTGATTATGTCTCACAGTAGGGGAGGGATAATGTCTATGTCACAATCAAACATTCCTAATATTACCCCCATAATAACGGTTACAAGGGACGATGCGATTACGTTGTTGCTTTCTTCGATTGCACTTGAAGAGCTCGGATTAAGCCATATACTTAATGCCGAGGGTGAAAAGCTTCAATATGTATTAGGTACTCTTCCAGGTGTATCTGCACCAGCAGCTACAATCAGTGATATTTTAAATGTGAATACAAGTGTCATAGATATGGTACGAGAGTTAACCAAGAAGGAACTATTGTTGGATAGCAAGCTCGATAGTATTTTGTCTA
>NZ_JBEAES010000073.1:0-4416 GCF_050477165.1 Brevibacillus sp. FIR094
GCTTAATTCGCAATGGTGTTTTGATACCTGTCCTACGGACGGGGGTCAGTCCCATTGCACCCTTCGTGGTGCTTTTTCTTTTCCTCTTCCTCTATTGCCTTGAGGTGTAAATGTGTTCCTTTGCCCCGAAAAGTAAGAAGCTGGATATAACATTTCGTTTCTAGCCAGCTTCAACTTCTTTATTTGTCTTGATTTGCTTTTAGGAAATGACTAGGAGAATACTCCCCACTTTAGCCCCATCTTTTATGTACATCGCATGATTATTGCTTTTTCAGCAACATGCTACCAATCTCCTCTACAAGCATTTCCTTTCCAATTGGGCCAAAGGCTTTGGTGTTGAAAGTTTCATTGGTTACTTCATAGAGATGACCTTGTTGAACTGCCTTGTTGCTATTCCATACTGGGCTCTTTTTCAGTTCTGCGTAAACATCATCCGCTTTTCCGCCGAAATTGACGAGGAACATATGGTCTGGCTGAAACTTCGTCAGTCCTTCCAGCTCGATCATTTCCATTGTTTTATCGGCAGGTGTTCCGGCTACTGGCTTCAGGCCAAGATCAGTGAACAAAATATCTGCGTAACCATAGTTTCCGTACACGCGGAACAATTTAGGCGTTACTGCCAGGAACATAAAGGTCTGGTCACCGTACGCTTGCTCGAGTTGCTCGCGCATCCCTTTCGTCTTCTCGTCATAGCCAGCCAGCCATTTGTTGACGTCCTCTTCTTGTCCAAACAGGCGGCCGATTTCTTTAAACTTATCACGCCATTTGTCCATGTCTGTCTCCAGAACGACTGTCGGCGCAATTTTGGATAGTTGCTCGTACATCTTTTGCTGGCGGTTATTCATAATAATCAGGTCTGGTTTTGTTTCTATCACTGCTTCCAGATTGATAGAGTCATCCCACATCCAGCCAACCGGTTTTACATCTGTCAGCTTATCCGCTACGTGGGACATGATTTTTGTCTTATATGTATTGGCCGTAGCAACCGGCTTGTGTCCCAAAATTAAAAGCTCCTCTGCTGCTCCCGATACGTCTGCAATCCGCTTTGGCTCCGCCGGGATCGTCACTTCCCCCATTAGATGCTTGACTACGCGTGTCTCAGACTTTTTGGGTGCTTCCGAAGCCGTTTGGCTGCTTCCGCAACCCGTCGATACGGCAGTGACTACTGCAACCAAGCACGCCAGTACGATTCGTGTTCCTTTTTTCATACGCTCATTTCTCCTTGCCACATGGTGTTTTGTGTGAAGCATTACTTGATAATAATTATCATTATAAGTGACAGAGAAGATAATCACATATTCGAGTGAATATGTCAATCATTTTTATGTACATTGTGCTTATGTAAATAAAATAGGCGGTCCTTATGTTTTTCGACTATTAGGACAACCCTTTTTTTCTTGCAGATGTTACCTACGTTTTCCAGCCCGCTGGAGTGCTTCTGTACTCTGTTCCAAATCTGTTCGTCGACCTCCCCATTGGGGCAAAAGAAAAGGGAGTTGCATTAGCAGCTCCCTTAAACTATTTATTAAGAAAAACCTAGAAGAAATGAAATCTGCCCACAAAACAAAAACCCCCTCGCACCTATAGACACAAGAGGTTTCGCATATTAGTAAGCTGCCTAGATAACACCCGCATTGAATCCTTTTTTTCGCATCTCAAGGTTGAGACAATGTACTTTTCTGAGTGTAAAACAGAAGAAGAGCTCTTTCAAGCCATTGAGAATTACATATGGTTCTATAATAATGAACGGTTCCAGAAAAAACTAAACCAGTGTGCCCCGGTAGAATGCCGAATCACACGCCAAAGATACATGATCGCACAAGGGAAACACTTTATCTTGACCTCTGATTACTTGGACAGGTATTAATAGAACAACCCGTTTCCTAAAGCAGGGACGGGTTCTCTATTTCTTGAACATACTTTGAACATTTCGCTGACTGTTCCTTTGATTTGAATTTATTCCTTTTAATGTTTTGCTCAAATCAAAGAACTGTAATATATTTCAAAGGTGATTTGATCTATTATCCATTTTTAGAATTTAAAGGGGATCATTATGGTTTTGGCAAATGGTCCAGCAAGCAATTTTTTTGCTAATCACTTATGTTTTGTGTTTTATTTTTGGGGCAAAGTAGTTTGCAGGTATAGCTTGCTCCCTTTGCTCAGGCAGTACAAAGCGACCAATGCACTCCTCTTTCACTTTAGAGACGACTCAGAGTATCTGTTGGTTGAACACTCTAGATTGAAGGCTAAAAACATGGAACTAACTGATAACAGTGTACTTGTGGCGAAATATTACGGGAAATTTACGCGTTTTATATGAGGGGATAACTCGAGTAACTATAACACTTCCCGCCCCTGATAAAGGCTTACAGAAGATTATAGGCAATCACACCCCTTCGCCATAATACCGGGCAGTGCTATTATTTGAAAAAGAACTTATATTTGGAGGACAAAAGCATGACACAGAGAAAAATGCTGATGTTGATTGTGGTGCTGCTGATCGGCGCCGCCTATCTCTTTGGACTTGTGCCAATAGAGAACAAAACCGTCAGCAATGGGAACGTAGACCATACGATAGTTTTTCCATCTGATCGATACCCCGAGACAGCAAAGCATATCAAAGATGCGGTTGCTTCTGGTAAGTCATCTGTATGCACAATTGACCGCAATGGCGCCGATAAAAATCGCGATGAATCGCTCAAGGGTATTCCTACAAAAAAAGGGTATGATCGGGATGAATGGCCAATGGCCATGTGTGCAGAGGGTGGCACAGGGGCAGATATCAAATACATAAAGCCTTCAGATAATCGCGGCGCTGGATCTTGGATATCCAACCAATTAGAGGATTTTCCAGACGGGACAAAGGTTGAAATCGTGGTCAAATAAAGTCTCTGTTTCAAGTGCCCGCACTTTCCGGATACGAATAAACATTTCACAATAATGAACCCGTCTCCTTAAAACAGGGACGGGTTAGCTATTTCTTGAATACATTCTGGCAAATCGATTTTCGGGCTACCAACCATTGTTGATACAGGGTATGCACGCATCATATCCGAGTCATATGGTACTAGCAATGATTGGAGCAAGTTAGAATCAAACTTCTCACGATCTAACCACATTCCCTCGTCTTCCTGTCTCAGTATCACAGGCATCCGGTCATGAATATCAGCTACTACATCATTTGGTTTGGTCGTAACGATTGTGCAAGTGTGCAACTTATCTCCTATCGGGCTTGACCATGTATCAAACAGACCAGCGAAAGCGAACGGCTCACCACTCTTCATCATAATCCTCATAGGATGCTTAGCTTTTCCGAGTTTCATCCACTCGTAGAAGCCATCTGCAGGGATGATGCACCGTTTTCGCTCGAAAAGTTTTCGGAATGCCGGCTTTTCGGTTAACGTTTCAGACCTTGCATTGATCATTTTATATCCGCTCTTCTCATCCTGCGCCCACGACGGAACTAATCCCCATTTTAGCTGACCGATCCGCCGCTTACCTTGATCGGAAATAATAGCAGGAATTAATTGACCCGGTGCGATATTATATCGTGGCTGTATATCAAAAGGTATGACCTCGATTTGGAACCTTGCATTCCACAACTCCAGGTTAGTCACCAACGTAAATCGTCCGCACATACGATCACCTCTTACCACCATAATTGCCTAATGCTTATATGGTTAACCAGCAGTACGCGGACAATATGAAATCAACAAAGACTGGTCAGCGAAGTATACCGCTCTTTATCCAGGTCCACTTGCTTACTTGCTTATAGGCAGCATCTGTGAAGTCTTTATTAGTTACTTTTCACGATCCAGACGCACCATAGTGATTCCTTGTGTCGACGACTTGGTGAATTGTATCAATCCCAACATTTTTTGAGTAGCGCTTGGCTTGGACAAATTTCATGCCCGCCGCCACCATTACTCTCGCTTTTTCATCTGTCAAAGGCAGTGTACCATCGATTTCTTTAGAGTTTGCCATTTTGCTGATCCTCCTTTGATTCAACCCTGAGCTTTTCAATTACAAAAAAATCGTGTGATGGGATTGATTTGATAATTCACTTATTTCCATTGATTTTCAATTGATTGCCATTGTGTATTGATATATTATAAATATCCGAGAATTTTCTTATAGAAAGCAGATTCCCGGTGTATAAAAGTAAGCTTACAAGGAGGGGTTACTCATGAAAGTGAGACCATCTGTAAAGCCAATGTGTGAAAAATGTAATACCATTAGAAGAAATAGAACCGTCATGGTTATTTGTGATAACGCCAAACACAGGCAAAGACAAGGTTAATCATTGAACGTCAAAGGAAAGCATCGGGAGCCAATCATCGGCTCCTCTTTCTATATACGCCTAGCGAAATTTATGTGCTAGGCACAACTCCCGAATACGTGTCACTATTGGATTCG
>NZ_JBEAES010000074.1:0-4044 GCF_050477165.1 Brevibacillus sp. FIR094
CACACTGGCTGCTTAGGCTTTTTTAGTTCTGTCCGCTTGACAGGGGTAAGACCAGATTTACCAAGGTTTTTTAACGTACAGCATGCGTTCGTACTACAGAGTCTTACGAAATTGATAGTCCATGTCTCCAGCTAAAGCTGCCGGAGTATCACCTGTTTCGCGGAAATCATGGGTATAGATCGTTTCAAACGTCCCAAAATCCGCTTGCTTATAAAATTCAAAGCAAGGGAAGCCATCATGCGCCCCTTCGATTTGTACAAGACCTTCTCTATTCGCAGTCACCGATAATAAGTAGTCCACCGGAGGCGCATGCTCATTCAGGGGATTACTCGCACTAGCGCTCATTTCAAAGCTCACTTCTTCATCCGATTTCCATACCATATTCCTGCACAAAATGCCCTCCGTACTCGCTTTTCCTTTACGCAGTTGAATCAAGCCATCAGGATTCGTGATTTTCTCTGTTGTGATTCCCGTGTTCTGATAAGTAAAAATTTCTTTTTTCATAAAGTCTACGACGACCTCTTGCTCCACTCTGGAACGCATGGCATTTACAGCATAGGGGGTAAATTCACGTGAGTCGCCTTCAAATTGAATGACTTTTCCTGTTTGCGGATCTGTTCTGGGCTCCGTCCATGACTGGGGGATAAATACACTCGCTCTGATTTTGATCAGGTTCACCATACATTGGCACCTCCATGTGTTATTGTTCTTCTAAGACATATATGTGATGTTTTGGTAAGGAATGAACGCCATGCAGATAGCTTCGAATTCTTTGCAATCAGCCAAATGGGACAGATTCATAGGGGCTTGTATCCTTTCTACGCCCATCTTCGGATTCACCAATAAATAATACGCCATAAGCAACGCTTTTCTACAAAGATCCTGGTTTGGTTCACGCACGAGTAGCTCGTAGATGATAGCTGTTCTCTTATCCTCATCATATTGCAAGGCGAGATGATAGTCCCAAAATGGTATGGTACTTTTACTCCCAGCAGAACAAACAATAGGGAAACGAGAGTGTACAAACTGATTGATGATCTCCTTTACATTATCCGTGCTTACCTTCTTCATTTCGTTGTCAACGCAGCTAATTCCTTGATGAATCACCTGATAATAAGGCACGCTCAATAGATGCTCCCGAAATCCCTCTATCAATTCCCCACGCAAAAAAATAGGACCTATCACGATAAAGTCCCCCTTATTTTGGTGTTACTGTACTTCCTATTTCGACAAGTAGAAATATTATCCTATTTGTGCCTCATTTTCTCAATCGCGTTTTCATGACCGCCATGTTATGATTCGAAAAGATAAGGATTATCCAATCGTTTCCATACGCAAACGTACATAGCATCATATGAGTAGGGTGGGAGGATGATGATGTTGCACGAGAATGCCAATCTTCACGCTCCAGACAGATGTATTTTTCTCGTTACTGGGATTATGGCTTCGGGAAAATCAACAGTAGCTCAGTTACTTGCTGAAAAGCTAAATCGAGGCGTTCATCTGCGAGGTGATTCGTTCCGACGAATGATTGTAAATGGCAGAGAGGACTATATGCCTGAACCGTCAGAAGAAGCCATTCGTCAGTTGCAGTTGCGCTATAAAATAGCAGCCTCTACGGCAGACACTTTTTTTGAAGAAGGATTTAATGTCGTTGTACAGGATGTTGTGATCGGCCCCCTTTTGGGCGAGTTTGTTGAAATGATTCGGAACCGTCCGTTGTATGTCGTCGTACTCACGCCAAATGAAAAAGCGATTGAAGAGAGAGAATCTTCCCGCTCCAAAACAGGGTATGGTGCTTGGACGATTCCTCACCTCAATAAAATCTTGCAGACCGAAACACCAAAGCTCGGGATGTGGATCGATTCTTCCGAGCAGTCACCACAGGAAACTGTCGAGGAAATCATGCGCTTGGTTGATCTCCCGCTCTCTATGAAAAAACCTGAGTTCGGTGAAATCCCGAACTCAGGCAACCAGATCGTCTAACTACCTACACTGCGTACATGGTTGGCCAGAAGTACTCTACGCCTTCCGCGTACAAGAACGATTGGAACTTTTTCAGCTCATCAGGTGTGTTTCGGACAGCGCGAGGAGTCAGGCCATATTGCAAGCAATACGCTGTCAAATAGCCAGCTACTTCACCGACGTTCCACTCTACTGGGTGAAGACGGAAGCATCCATTTGTAATATGCGTAACCCCAAGGTTTTTGCCCGCCGGCAAGAGGTTATTTACACGCACAGGGATTAAGCTGCCCAACGGAATTTGGAACGGATAAGTCGACACATCCACGTAATTGCGATTCGCAGTGCTCGGATGCAGGTCAATTCGATAGCTGCCGACCCCAACGGAATCATGGAAGGCTTCTGCCTTGCCTGTATTGCGGACAAATGCACTCACATGTTGCTCCAATACGGTGAATTCGGCTTTGATCCGGCGGGATTCACGAATATACGGATACATCGCCAGTCCATCCTCTGTTCCCATGACATCCTTGCGTAGTCGCAGTCCTGGATACCCTTGTCCACCATCTGGACGAGGAGCCTCTGTTTGCATCCAATACAGAAGGGAGAGACTCAGTTGTTTACCGCCGTGGAGGTGACGCTGACGCTCTTCCTCTGGCACATCAATGATCGAGCCGAGCCAGTAATCATTTTGCGGCCAGTTAACGGTCGTTACGCCACTCTTGTACAATCCGGTTTGGAAGTTTTTCGGATCAGCAATCTGGCGATACGTGAAGAGTGGAAAATATTTAGTCCCCGGGAACAGCTCATATCGTACAGATTCAGTAGTATTGCGCGGATTGGAGCCTGTCCAGCTGAGCAGCTTGTCCGGCCAGAAATCTGCTTTGTAGTTGCGCCAGAAGTCATACGTTTCCGGCTTGGCAATCGTATGATTTTCTCCCTCCAAATAATCCATCGCGAAGCAATACGTAAATGCCTGAATATCATTTGGCTGCGGCGGCCCGACAACAGCATTTGGCTCTCCCGTTTGATCGACTGATTCGGCACCAAGCACATATTCTACGCCGGCTTGTGGGAGCACATCTCCACATTCTGTCGCATCCAAGAAATAAGGTGCGACCAGTTCATGAAAATCATGATGCTTCTGATCCTCCACTGTAATCGACAACACGTTATCGCCAGCCATGCGAACGGCATGAAGCTTGTGATTCGTCAGAATAGTAAGTCTACCACTATTAATATAAGGAGCTAGCATCTGATAAAAAACAGCTAGCGCTACTTTTGGTTCGTGGCAAAGGCGACTTACCGAACCGTTACCAGGGTCAAGATTCGGGATGACGCGTGCTTCTGCCGTCATTGGATAATGGTTGCGGTAATAGTCACGCACGCTGTCACGGAATGTGCGATAGCTTCGCGTACAACCAAACTGTTCGATCCATGGATGCTCATCTGGCGGTACCGCTTGGCTCGTAAATTGACCGCCAATCCAATCGGTTTCTTCCGTCATAATGACTGATTTTCCTGATTTCGCTGCTGCCAGTGCTGCTGCGCAGCCACCAGTACCTCCCCCAATAATTACCACATCAGCATGAAGTTCTCTCATTCTTCTTCCCTCCACATTTTCTACTTTTTGGTTGTTTCTGCCAATTAATACGCAAAAAATGACAATAGGTTACAAATTTCGCAGAAAAAACTAAATATTTTCCATTAGCTTCTGCTTGTTCAATCTTTAACTCAGCATCAGTGCCTCAATTTTGCCTAGGAGTTGATGCCCGTTTCCAGCCCCTTCCTGCTGTCACTTACCAACCGGAATTCCACTTTTCCACCCTGAAACTTGTGTTTTTGGGTGAGATTGTCTTTGCAAAGACACAAAAACAGGAACGTATGTTCTTAATTAAATATATACGAACACAATGCGAACAGTCAAGAAATATTTTCCTTTTCTTTCTGTTATTTGTAAAACTTCGGACGGTAGAGAGTTGGACAAAGTAAATGTAAGCACAAAAAATCCCTCCAGCTAGACTATCTGGACTGACCCTAATTAATGAGACGTTGAAAAAGCACCTAGGCTACCTGTTTCCC
>NZ_JBEAES010000075.1:0-1715 GCF_050477165.1 Brevibacillus sp. FIR094
CTTCGAGAGAGCGTAGTGCGTCTCCAGGCGTTCCTGGTGTGTATACATCTTCACCTATTAGCCAATCGTCATTATCTACCATCGCCGCGAAGATATCAGACATAGATTCGTTCAGTGCACCTGACTCGTTTTCATAGATCAGACCGGCTGTTCGTTCGGTGACACCGTGAGTTAATTCATGAGCAACGACATCCAAGCCAGCGGACAATTGGCCGAATCTGCGTCCATCTCCATCCCCGTATGTCATTTGCACGCCGTTCCAGAATGCGCGGTTATCATTTCTACCGTAATGGACTGTGGAGATGATTTTCGCACCCTTGTTGTCAAAGCTGTTGCGGTTATGTGTGTTTTTGTAGTAATCGTAGGTTGCCTGAGCATAGGCATGAGCGTCGACTAGTGCTCCATCTGTCCAGTCGTTATCCGAGTCAGAACCAAGAGTACCAGGTTGGGTATATCTATTTTGTGCAGTGTACGTCTCAATTCCCTTGCCGCGCGTCGTATCTTTCGCCGTATAGTTGGTATTGCTTACTTTTGTTACTTCAAACGATTTGGTGTCACCTAGTACTCCTGTACCCGTCCCTGTAATCTCATGGAGCATATTATATTTGTTAATCACATCACCTGAATGTGCGTCAATGAAATACTTCCAACGCCCTGGCTGCGGATCGAGGAAATTCAGTTCCATTTCGTAAGCCAAATACGATTGATCTTCGTGGATATATACGTAGAGGTTTCCTTTTGGCTTCACCTCGAACTTCTCCACTTTTTCATCGATCTCATTCTCCAAATCCTTAATAGCCTCTTTGACTGCCTTATCTGATTTGAGTTTTGGTTTTTTCGTCAGCTTATCGTTATCTGCCAAGTTTGGTGCGTAGTTCCCGAGGAATGACGTTATATTTCCATCCTCGTTTACGTGAATCGTCTGCTGATAACCAAAGACCGGAATACCTTCGTACATTTCTTGCACGCGGTAGTGAGTCATGTCTGTCTCTTTGTCTGTCACTTCATCTAGCACTTTAAAGTGCTCTCTCACTTCTCCGTCAATGCGGAAGGAATCTTGATGTTGCTCCAGGAATCCCCAAACTTTGTCTTCGCCATCCAGATCTTCTGCCTCGAACTCTTCTCCGATAAATTCGGGGGTATCCCACTCAGCGCTAAAGACGATGCTTTCGGATTCGGCCTGCGCAGCTAGCGGCAGGAAGGTGGAAGTACCTAATGCGAAGCTGAGTGTGACTGCAAAAACTGATTTTTTCATACTTGTTAACTCCTCCTTGGAAAATACTGTTTTTTATGTAAATTAATATATGTTTATATCTCTTATTATTTATTATAATTCTGAATTTGAAAACTGTTTTTTTTGTAAATTTATTACAATTACATTTCCCTTGCGTAGATGCACTGCTTTTTTCATAGACCGTCAAGAAGTAGGAGTGCTGGTCGCTGTATTGTTGTCTCAACATACAAAAAACTGCCTTGCCCCACAATAGGAGCAAAGCAATTTTTCAAATAGTATGACAAATATTTCGTGTAGCAAAATACTTTATTTGATTATTGCACTCCAATTGCATCATACGCATCTTTTACTGATTCTACTTGTTGGGAATTAGCACCGAAAAGAACTGTTGCGGATTGAATAGCTGCTTGTCGCATAGCGGAGAAATTAGAGTTTGGATTGAGGTAGTTTGTTAGGGCGTAGTAGTAGATTTTTGCTGTGT
>NZ_JBEAES010000076.1:0-1590 GCF_050477165.1 Brevibacillus sp. FIR094
CTAAACCAGCTAATAGGATGTCAACATTTTTCAATAAAACGTGTTTTGTTTAATTGTTATACTGAAAATGAGCATGGCAAATAACCATCCAATGTCGTGATGGAAGGCTTTTTCTCTATTGTTTCTTATTGGTATTAAGTAATATCGAGGAAAGTCTCTTTACGCTTTAACAGGATGTAAATCCAGTGAATCAGCTTGTTTACACAAGCAATGATGGTGACTTTAAACGGCTTTCCTTCAGCGCGTTTTCTGTCATAAAATTCTTTTAGCTTCTTATTGCGCGAACTCCTGATGCCACATAGGACCGCCATATATAAGGCATGTCGTAACCTGCTGGAACCTCTTTTCGTGATTCGATTAATGGTTGCAGTAAACTTACCAGAAGAATGCACGCTAGGATCGATTCCGGCAAAGGCAACAAGTTTTTTAGGGTGATTAAACCGCTCTATCTCACCAATTTCAGAGAGAATCGTTGCCGCGATTTTTTCTCCGATACCAGGGATAGATTGGATAATCTTATATTCTTCAATTTCTGATGCGAGAGCATCAATTCGGTGCTCTAAATTGGACAGATGCTCTTGATACTGAAGAATCATACGAATATACATCTCAAGACTAATCAGATGACTTTCGTACACTGCTTTTTGAAATGGATTGCGGCTTGCTGCGTCCATTATTTTTTTCGCCTTTTCTTGGGCCCAGTCGTTGGATCGACTTATACATATAGCTTCGATTCGTTTCGTCAATTCTGACTCCCTAGCTTTTAAGACCTCTTCCGAGGTAGGGAACTCCAGTAAAATGTGCAAAGATACCTTCGAAAACAAGTTTCCAAAGACAGTTCTAAACTCAGGGAATACTTGGTCTAAAATGGCATGGAACTGTAATTTTGCTTGCACGCAAAGATCAGTTAGAGAGTCATGCTGTCTTGTTAGATTACGGAGGTTTAACAGCTGTAACCCTCTCTTCTTATAAGGTTGTAGTTCCTCCTTGTAATACAGCTCACATAAATGATAAGCGTCAATCGCATCCGTTTTGACCTTGCGTAAGCTTGATTTTTTTGCTTGATATGAGATGAGTGGGTTTATCAGAATATACAAGTAATCTTGTTCTTCTAGACACTGAGTAATCGGAGTCTGGTAGTGTCCAGTTGACTCCAGAACAACCGGAGGTTGTTGACCAGTTATACTTTCTACGTTCTTGAGAAAGTGAAGAAAAGTATCTAGTCCCTCACGAGTATGCGAAATGCTAAAGCTTTTTCCATATGGCTGACCCTTGTCTAAAAATACTTGAACTTGGCTTTCCCCTTTAGATACATCCAGACCAACGACTGGATTCATTGTATCGCTCCTTTTCTAAGATATTTGCCGGTAACCCCTAATCCTGCTTGTAGTATCATAGCTTCGCTTGTTATACGGGATCTCGTCCCAACCAGCCTCAAACATGTTTCTACAAGTAGGGGGTGAACAGTTTAGCGTACGGGGTCAATGCCCCACGGGCAGGGACGTTCTACCCCGGCTACCGTAATCGTAGAACTATATTAAAAATGGTCAACCAGTAAAAACTGGCTGACCTCATAATACGAACGGGCAG
>NZ_JBEAES010000078.1:0-1521 GCF_050477165.1 Brevibacillus sp. FIR094
GTGGTTAAGTTACTAAGGGCACACGGTGGATGCCTTGGCGCTAGGAGCCGAAGAAGGACGCAGCGAACTGCGATAAGCCTCGGGGAGCGGTAAGCACGCTTTGATCCGGGGATCTCCGAATGGGGTAACCCACCATCTGTAATGGGATGGTATCCTTCACTGAATACATAGGTGATGAGAAGGCAGACCCGGTGAACTGAAACATCTAAGTAGCCGGAGGAAGAGAAAACAATAGTGATTCCGTCAGTAGTGGCGAGCGAACGCGGAAGAGCCTAAACCGTCGGGTTTACCCGGCGGGGTTGTGGGGCGTCTCACATGGAGTTACAAAAGACGCGCGTAGGTGAACAGCTTGGGAAAGCTGACCATAGAGCGTGATAGTCGCGTAACCTAAACGCGCGTCTCTCCGAGACCAACCCCGAGTAGCGCGGGACACGTGAAATCCCGTGTGAATCTGGCAGGACCATCTGCTAAGGCTAAATACTACCTAGCGACCGATAGTGAACCAGTACCGTGAGGGAAAGGTGAAAAGCACCCCGGGAGGGGAGTGAAATAGTACCTGAAACCGTGTGCTTACAAATAGTCGGAGCCCGTTAAAAGGGTGACGGCGTGCCTTTTGTAGAATGAACCGGCGAGTTACGGTAGCGTGCGAGGTTAAGTTGAAGAGACGGAGCCGCAGCGAAAGCGAGTCTGAATAGGGCGATAGTACGCTGCCGTAGACCCGAAACCGTGTGATCTAGCCATGTCCAGGGTGAAGGTAGGGTAACACCTACTGGAGGCCCGAACCCACGCACGTTGAAAAGTGCGGGGATGAGGTGTGGCTAGCGGTGAAATTCCAATCGAACTCGGAGATAGCTGGTTCTCCCCGAAATAGCTTTAGGGCTAGCCTCGGAATTTAGAGTCTTGGAGGTAGAGCACTGATTGGACTAGGGGCCCTCATCGGGTTACCGAATTCAGTCAAACTCCGAATGCCAATGACTTATGTCCGGGAGTCAGACGGTGAGTGCTAAGATCCATCGTCAAAAGGGAAACAGCCCAGACCATCAGCTAAGGTCCCCAAGTATACGTTAAGTGGGAAACGATGTGGAGTTGCCCAGACAACCAGGATGTTGGCTTAGAAGCAGCCACCATTTAAAGAGTGCGTAATAGCTCACTGGTCGAGTGACTCTGCGCGGAAAATGTAACGGGGCTAAACGTATCACCGAAGCTATGGCAGTCCTTACGGACTGGGTAGGGGAGCGTTCCAAGCAGCAGTGAAGCCGTACTGGAAAGAGCGGTGGAGCGCTTGGAAGTGAGAATGCCGGTGTAAGTAGCGAAAAGACAAGTGAGAATCTTGTCCACCGAAAGCCTAAGGTTTCCTGGGGAAGGCTCGTCCTCCCAGGGTTAGTCGGGACCTAAGCTGAGGCCGAAAGGCGTAGGCGATGGACAACAGGTTGATATTCCTGTACCACCTCTGTTCCGCTTGAGCAATGGCGTGACGCAGGAGGATAGGGTGAGCGGCCTATTGGATGGCCGTCCAAGCAG
>NZ_JBEAES010000079.1:0-1415 GCF_050477165.1 Brevibacillus sp. FIR094
TTTTTTGTATAATCGAGAAAAATTACTGGGGTTGAGTCCAATGAGCAAAAAGTTGTTTACAGAGAAAGAGATTAACATCCTTTCAAATAATCCTTTCGTCAGATCAGTGAGTGATAAAGGAATCACTTACACAGATGAGTTTAAGCAAATTTTTATTACGGAAAACAGAAGGGGCAAGTTGCCAAGAGAGATATTCGAGGAGCATGGCTTTGATATAGATATCGTCGGGCTGAACCGCGTGCAATCCTCTGGGAAGAGATGGCGTGCCACTTATCGTGAGAACGGGCCTTTAGGATTGCATGATGCACGAGCTGAAAATACTGGGAGACCTCGTGAGAGGGAGCTTACACTTGAGGAGAAATATGCAAGATTAGAAGCTCAAAACAATTTGTTAAAAGCAGAAAATGAACTACTAAAAAAGATTCGCTATGCGGAAAGGGGGATAAGAAAAAGCGACTAGCACTACGATCTTGTCAGAAGTATATTCTGATTCGTACAGTGATTGAAAAGTACCAGCTTAAACATATGGTGAGTTATCTATGCGAAGTATCTGAGGTCTCACGCAGCGGCTACTATAAGTATTTTTCTAACTGTTCACAAGAAAGGCGTAAGCAAAAAGAAGAAACCGATGAGGAAGTAAAAGAGCGTATATTAAAGGCTTTTCGTTTTAAAGGACGAAAAAAAGGAGCTCGTCAAATTAAAATGATTTTGGCAGGGCAATTTCAGACTATCTACAATTTGAAGCGAATCCGTCGAATTATGAAGAAATTCAACATTGTATGTCCTATTCGGAAGACAAATCCTTATAAAAGAATGATAAAAGCAACGAAAGAGCACCGTGTGGTGCCCAACCTTTTAAACAGACAGTTTAAGCAAGGTATTCCTGGAAAAGTACTTCTTACGGATATCACTTATTTGTTTTATGGGAAAGGAATGAAAGCATACTTATCAACGATTATAGATGGCTCCACTAATGAAATTGTGGCTTACCACGTATCAGATCGGCTCACTGTAGATTTAGCAACGGATACCCTCCTGAAGTTAAAAAAGAATCGAAGATTCCATAAAACTAACCTTGCATTGATCCATTCAGACCAAGGTTTCCACTATACACATCCGACCTTTCAAAAAATAGTACGAAAACTTGGGTTACGTCAATCGATGTCTAGACGTGGGAACTGCTGGGACAACGCACTTCAGGAATCCTTTTTTGGACATTTTAAAGACGAAGTCCCTATTAAGACATGTACGAACCTGAAAGAACTAAAACGTGAAATTAAGAATTATATGACTTACTACAATAACAACAGATACCAATGGAACTTAAAAAAGATGACCCCTGTTCAATACAGAGATCATCTTCTTAACGTTGCCTAGACTTTTTTAAAAGTGTCCTTTACAAAGGGGACAGTTTA
>NZ_JBEAES010000080.1:0-1372 GCF_050477165.1 Brevibacillus sp. FIR094
TATTAAAAATGGTCAACCAGTAAAAACTGGCTGACCTCATAATACGAACGGGCAGATTAGTTTAAGATCAAGCGCGGAGAACCGTTTCTCAAATGACGGCAAGTTTATGTGTTGAAACGTAAAGAGGACAGTTCAAACTGCTTCGGAAAGATGATATCTTGAATACAGATTATGCCGAGAGCGAGTGATCTTTGATGGTAATTAAATTGTACAGGGAAAGGCTGAGTGATCAATAGAGGAGGTAAGCCTTTGTACAACCATTTAGAACTAATGAGCATTCAAGCAAGAGTACTCTATATTCATGATCATGCTGGACGTATCACAACGATTAATGAGCCAACGAACCAGCCTGCTCCTCGATTTTTTTGGGGACAGACCGTTGCTGGCAGTATTGTAAGATTTCACAGCGACGTACCAAATCGCATAATCCATGACATCATACAATCCCTGAATCAAGGCGATTCAACCGAGCAACTGCCTAATGTTATTCACGCGTTGGAGAAAGACAGAGAAATTAGAGGCTTATGGATGGGACCGGCTTTTACATTTCATGAAGCCGTAAAGGATTACACAGACGCCACCTTGGTCACTGAAGAGAATAAATACTGCTTGGAACCAGGGTTTCCTACTCTTTTATCGGAACTAAAGTTTCGAGGACCTTGTTTTATGGTGACGGAAAACAACATGGCCGTATCTGTCTGTTTTAGTGCCAGAAGTAGCGATAAGGCTGCAGAGGCCGGAGTCGAGACATTGAAAGATTATAGAGGAAAAGGATATGCGATGCACGTAACGTCCTCATGGGCCCAAGCGATACGACGGTCTCAAAGGATTCCTTTATATAGTAC
Organism: Brevibacillus sp. FIR094; assembly: GCF_050477165.1. Classification (NCBI taxonomy): domain Bacteria; kingdom Bacillati; phylum Bacillota; class Bacilli; order Caryophanales; family Paenibacillaceae; genus Brevibacillus; species Brevibacillus sp. FIR094. The sequence goes on from NZ_JBEAES010000080.1 coordinate 846, forward strand.
ATCATGGGATAATTATTCTTCGCTTTCCATTGCAAAACGCCTTCGTCTTCACCTTTATGGAACGGATATTTCGATATATTAAGGTTTACATTAAAATGAAAGGCCATTCCGGAAAGGATGGCCTTAAAACTTGCCGTTACAAACAGCGTGATGAAGCGTATCACATGTTAAAGCAACGCGTACATCTGACTTTTAATCAGAGGGTCGAAGGTTCGAGTCCTTCATGGCTCACCAGTATTAAGAATTTAATGCGGTTGTGGCGGGGCGACCCGTGTGAGTCTCGCCGACCGCACCATGTAAATCTAAGTACAAGAGTGAAAAAAGTATTTGAATTACTGATGGATACATGTTATATTATTAATCTGTCCGCAGGGAGTTTAGTGTGACAGAACAAATTGAGTAAGGTTGAAAAAAGATATTGACTCATTCCTCTCAATTTGATAAGATGTAATCCTGCGGTTGAGGCCGCCGGGAAAAATGCTCTTTGAAAACTGAACAGCGAAAGCGTTAATGAGTCTATCATTAAA
>NZ_JBEAES010000081.1:0-1311 GCF_050477165.1 Brevibacillus sp. FIR094
TGGTCTTACCCCTGTCAAGCGGACAGAACTAAAAAAGCCTAAGCAGCCAGTGTGATTCGGTATTCTACCGGAGCACACTGGTTTAGTTTTTTCTGGAACCGTTCATGGTTATAGAACCATATGTAATTCTCAATGGCTTGAAAGAGTTCTTCTTCTGTTTTACACTCAGAAAAGTACAACGTCTCAACCTTGAGATGCGAAAAAAAGGATTCAATGCAGGCGTTATCTAGGCAGTTTCCTTTGCGAGAGTGGCTGCCTCTTATGCCAAGTTCCTTTATTCGCTTATTGTACTGCCGAGACGTGTATTGGAAGCCCTGATCTGAATGCAGGATTGCTTCCTGCACGTTTCTTTTTTCACTCAGTTGTTCCACAGTATCTAGTACCAGATGTAAATCATTTCGACGGGAAACTTGCCAGGCAACAACTTCGTTGTTGAACAGGTCTTGAATGACAGATAGGTAGTAAAAACGTTCTTGGAGTACAACATAAGTAATATCTGTTACATACACGTTATTCGGCTTGTCTGTTTTAAATTTTCGGTTAAGTAAATTAGGATGAACTATTGAGGGAGCTTTACCAAAATAACGGCGCTTCTTTCGGATAATGGACCGAAGGTTTAGTTCCTTCATCAACCGGTATACTCGCTTGTGATTTACACTTAAGCCTTTCTTTCTTAATGCAATCCGCATTCTTGGGTAGCCATAGTAGGGATGTGTTTTGTGGATTGCTATGATATGCTCTTTCAAATCTTGATTTTGTTTTTGTCTTGCCGATTGTTTTTCTTTTGTTTTGAGCCATTTGTAGAAGCCTGATCGAGACACTTCCGCAATTTCTACTAACCACGTAAGGCGATACTGCTTACTAAGTTCGTTTATGATCGTAAACCGAGTTATTTTCCGCACCTTCCCCCCATATGCAGATTGGGATTGCGCTTTTTTAGGTATTCTACCTGCGCCTTTAGATAATCCCTTTCTTCTTCCACAGTAGCAAACTTGGTTCTTGGACGCCCAATAAAAGGAGTGCTATCAGATTGATTTTTCCCTCGTTGATCCCCAAGCCCTTCGCCACTGTTCTTCTTTCTGACCCACTGCTTAACTTGAGTATTGCTAGGTATTCCTAATTCCTTAGCTATTGCTTGATAACTCATCCCTCCCAGTAGATACATGTTTACAGCCTTCAGTTTAAACTCCTCAGAATATCGTTTGAATGTTTGGCCTTTTTTAGCCATAATAAATCCCCTCCAAATAGAGTGTACACCCACCGTTAGGTGGGCGGGCTTTTTACACTGTCTACTCAAAGGGGATATTATCA
>NZ_JBEAES010000083.1:0-1271 GCF_050477165.1 Brevibacillus sp. FIR094
TGAAGTGCACCCCTTAAAGTAGACATTGGAAAAACCCCTACGGTTTACCGATGAAAACTTTAGGGGGTGTATTTTTATGCCAGCAAAGAAAGGGCAGAAGTTTAAGCATTATAGTGAAGAACTTAAGTTGCAAGCAATTCAGATGAGATTAAAGGGTGTTTCCAAACGGGTGATCATGGAAAAATTGAAAATTCATGATGAGGACCGACTAAAGGTCTGGATGCGGAAGTATAGGAAACTCGGAGAGTTTGGTCTTCTAGATCAACGTGGCCGTCGCGAAGAATACATAGATGCAAACAGATATATCGAAAAGTTAAAGCGGGAGAATAAGATGCTAAAAAAGTGCTTGGAAATCTGGATGCGGGAGGTGCAGTCCATAAGTATGCCGCAATCAAGAAAGCAGCAGGAGAATACACCATCAGTGAGCTCTGTAAGCTGTTTGGCGTCTCAAGAAGTGGATACTACGCATACTTAAAACGCCAAGGAATAGATCGGGACAAGTCTATGAAAGATTTAGTCCAGGCTGTGTATAAGAAGTACCACGGTAAATATGGGTATAGACAAATCCAACTATTTCTCCTGCAAGATCATGGGGTGTGGGTCAATCATAAGAAGGTACTACGTCTCATGCAAGAAATGGGGCTCCGTTCTCGAATACGTCGCAAGTATCGTTATCACCTTGCTTCATCGGTTGGGGGGCGAGTTGCCCAAAATATTCTACAGCGTAATTTCAAAGCAGATGTGCCCAATCAAAAGTGGGTAACGGATGTCACACAGTATCGTGTTGCGGATACTTGGCTCTACCTGTCTGCTATTAAAGATTTGTTTAATAACGAAATCGTGGCCTATCACATGGATGTTCGCAACGACAATCAATTGGTCCTACGGACCTTTGAGAAAGCTTTTGAAAAGACGAAAGACGTGACTGGACTGATCGTTCACAGCGATCAAGGATTCCAATACACGTCCTACGCTTACCACGACATGCTGCCAAAGGTTGGCGCCCAAATCAGCATGTCTAGAAGAGGCAACTGTTATGACAATGCCTCGATGGAGAGCTTCTTCTCGCATCTTAAAACGGAAGGGCTCTATCCTTATGATATCCGAAGTATCGATGAGGCACAAAGGCGAATCGAGAAGTACATTGACTTCTACAACGAAAATCGCCCGCAGAGAAAATTAAAAAAGCTGACGCCTGTTGAATTCAGACGCCAGCTAGTGGCCTAACGGCCCGGGTTTTTCTTACTGTCCACTAAACGGGGCCTTGACCA
>NZ_JBEAES010000084.1:0-1234 GCF_050477165.1 Brevibacillus sp. FIR094
TATTCCAAATATGATTCTAAGGAGGTGCTTCTTTATGGGCACAAGAGTGCATTACCCAGAAGAAGTAAAATGGCAAGTGGTAAAGATGAAGCAAGCAGGCATTTCAAATAAAGAGATTTTAGAACAGTTAGCGATCAAGGACGTAAAGCAAATTAAGACCTGGATGAAGTGGTACCGAAATGGTGAAACACATCGATTTTCCCAACCTGTAGGCAAGCAATATAAGTATGGAAAAAGTGGTTCAGATCACTTAGATGGGCTAGCGCAAAGGGATTTGAAAATTCGCCAATTGGAGTTGCAAATTGAAGTCTTAAAAAAGTATCAGGAACTACAGAGGGGGTGGAAAAATCAAAATTAATTGAGGTTGTAGAGAGCTTTCGGGGAAGAACCTCTACCGCGGATGTCCTTAAACTGTTTGGTGTGCCACGGGCGACCTACTATCGTTGGAGAGCCAAACTTAAAAATAAGGAAACAGAACTAGATTCCTTAATCGAGCAGCTGTGCCAAAAATATCGCTATCGTTTCGGCCATAGAAAGATACGTGCCTTACTGGATCGAAATCATAACATATATGTAAATCGTAAGACGGTCCAAAAGATTATGCAAAAGAAAAACCTTCAATGCCGTATCAAGCCAAAGCGTAAGTCGTTCATCAACGGGGAAACGAAGATCATTGTAGCAAATGAACTTAACCGACAATTTACTGCTTCTAAACCGAATGAAAAGTGGGTAACGGATATTACGTATTTACCTTACGGTCAAAACATGTTGTATTTATCTACGATCATGGATTTATATAACAACGAGATCATTGCTTACAGAATAAGTGACCGACAAGATGTTTCTTTGGTGCTGGAGACCTTAGAGGAAGCTATAGATACTAGAGAGGCAGCTGGTGTCCTTCTCCATAGCGATCAAGGATCAGTTTATACTTCATACGCATTTCAAAACAAAGCAAAAGAAAAAAGCATTACCACGAGCATGTCCCGAAAGGGAAATTGCCATGATAATGCCGTCATTGAATCCTTCCACTCCTCGCTAAAGTCGGAAGAATTCGCCTCTCCAAAAAGAGAGATCCTAACAAACCTAATGGTAATGGAAAAAGTGGAAAATTACATCTGTTTTTATAACCAAGAACGAATTCAGGAAAAATTGAACTACCTGTCCCCATACGAGTATGGGAAACAGGTAGCCTAGGTGCTTTTTCAACGTCTCATTAATTAGGGTCAGTCCA
>NZ_JBEAES010000085.1:0-945 GCF_050477165.1 Brevibacillus sp. FIR094
TGGCAGACGCGCGCGACTCAAAATCGTGAGGGAAACCGTGGGGGTTCAAGTCCCTTCACCGGCACCATATTCAAGCGGGTGTAGTTCAATGGTAGAACTCCAGCCTTCCAAGCTGGTCGCGTGGGTTCGATTCCCATCACCCGCTCCATATTTTGCGGAGGGATACCGAAGTGGTCATAACGGGGCGGTCTTGAAAACCGTTAGAGTGCAAGCTCACGGGGGTTCGAATCCCTCTCCCTCCGCCACTTCTTTTTATTACGAAATAATTATGGCGGCGTAGCTCAGATGGCTAGAGCGTTCGGTTCATACCCGAAAGGTCGGGGGTTCGATCCCCTCCACCGCTACCATAGGGGCATAGTTTAAAGGTAGAACGAAGGTCTCCAAAACCTTTGGTGTGGGTTCGATTCCTACTGCCCCTGCCAAGGAACATTCTTAAAGCGTATACATTATGGCGGTCGTGGCGAAGGGGTTAACGCACCGGATTGTGGCTCCGGCACTCGTGGGTTCAAGTCCCATCGATCGCCCCATTTTTTTATAACTACAATATGTCTCAGTAGCTCAGCTGGATAGAGCATCCGCCTTCTAAGCGGACGGTCGGGAGTTCGAACCTCTCCTGAGACGTTTTACATGCGGTCGTGGTGGAATTGGCAGACACACCATCTTGAGGGGGTGGCGGGGCGACCCGTGCGAGTTCGAGTCTCGCCGACCGCACCATTAATTTAAATGAGGTTAAAAAAACCTCTTGATTAATGAAAAGCAATGTGTTATATTAGAAATCTACTCACGAAACACACAAGTTTAACTGAGTAGAACAAATCACATAAAACTAAAAAAGTTGTTGACTTTCAAAGTTGAATGTGATAAATTAAAGATCTGCTCCGGAAACGGCGCAAAATGCTCTTTGAAAACTGAACAGCGAAAGCGTTAATGAGTCTATCATTAAAT
>NZ_JBEAES010000086.1:0-786 GCF_050477165.1 Brevibacillus sp. FIR094
CAGGTATTCCACGCAGCACCTATTATTACTATGTAAAAACCTTCGGTTCTCAAGACAAACATGCCGAAGTAAAGACAATGATTCAAGCCATTTACCATGAACATCAAGGACGCTACGGATATCGTCGCATAAGGGACGAGCTGAGAAATCTCGGACACCAGGTGAATCACAAAAAAGTACAGCGATTAATGAAGGAAATGGGCCTAAAAAGCATTGTTCGGATGAAAAAGTATCGCTCCTATAAGGGGAAAATCGGTAAGGTTGCCCCAAATATTTTAGACCGTAACTTTCAAGCAGGAAAACCAAATGAGAAGTGGGTAACGGATATTACGGAGTTTAAATTGTTTAGTGAAAAGCTATATTTATCACCGATGCTGGATTTGTTTAACGGAGAAATTATCGCTTATACAATTGATTCGAGACCAAGATACTCCCTGGTTTCTAACATGTTGGAAGATGCCTTTAATCGCCTAACCGACAAGGATAATCTCTTGATCCACACGGATCAAGGATGGCATTACCAAATGGGCAAGTACCAACAGGCATTAAAGGAAAAGAAAATCACACAGAGTATGTCGCGAAAAGGGAACTGTTATGACAATGCTGTGATGGAGAATTTTTTTGGCATTTTAAAATCGGAATTTTTATATACACAGCAGTTTGAAAGTGTTGAACATTTTAAACGCGAGTTAGCGAAATATATCGACTACTATAACTGCAAGCGAATCAAGACAAAATTAAAAGGCTTGAGTCCAGTACAATACCGAACTCAAACCCTTCAGATTG
>NZ_JBEAES010000087.1:0-639 GCF_050477165.1 Brevibacillus sp. FIR094
TCCACACATTCTTAGCAATCATGCGTATTCAGTTTTGAAGGAATAAATCCTTCAACGTTCCTCGGTAGCTCAGTTGGTAGAGCAATCGGCTGTTAACCGATCGGTCGGCGGTTCGAGTCCGTCCCGAGGAGCCATATATACGGAGAGTTACCCAAGAGGCCGAAGGGGACGGTTTGCTAAACCGTTAGTATGCGCAAGCGTAGCGAGGGTTCGAATCCCTCACTCTCCGCCATATGTTTTAATCTCATAGCTTCATGGCGGTGTAGCTCAGCTGGTTAGAGCGTTCGGTTCATACCCGAAAGGTCGGGGGTTCGATTCCCTCCGCCGCTACCATATTAGTTGCGGTCGTGGTGGAATTGGCAGACACACCATCTTGAGGGGGTGGCGGGGCGACCCGTGCGAGTTCGAGTCTCGCCGACCGCACCATACTTCATAATCTTGGCCCGTTGGTGAAGCGGTTTAACACAGCAGCCTTTCACGCTGTCATTCAGGGGTTCGAATCCCCTACGGGTCACCTAGCAAAATACCCTGCAAAAGCAGGGATCCTGGAGGCTTAGCTCAGCTGGGAGAGCATCTGCCTTACAAGCAGAGGGTCGGCGGTTCGATCCCGTCAGCCTCCACCACTTATATTAATGGACA
>NZ_JBEAES010000088.1:0-595 GCF_050477165.1 Brevibacillus sp. FIR094
ACCATCTATCGTGATGTAGCGGCACAAAAAATGCGGATTGGTGGGTGGGGTACACATACAATCACCATTACGCAGGTGTAGGAGGTGGGCTTGTGGGAATTAACTTATTAACACCAGATCAGTCTACGGGAGCAACCGGAACAACTGGAATGATCAGAGGTGACGATTATGCATCCTTACAAAGGATCGAGAATGGCGGCATCAACGGTGGTCCTTGTCTTTATGTGAAGAGATTTGTAAATCAAATAACAAACTTTCATATTACGTTACGGACAACTGCGATTTCAGTTACACCCGGAAAGGAATATGAGTTTATTGTTTGGTTGAAACAAGCAAACCTAAAACGGGGGCTATCTGCAAGAATTGACTGGCACTCAGACAGTGACTACAGCATGAGCACCCTTATAGGGAAGACGGATGCAGTTTGTGAGAATCCTGACAATTCGGAAGCGACTTATGACAGGTACTATGCGAAAGGAATGGTACCTCGAGGTGCCTATTACGCAGTACTGGTTGCTGAATATTACACAGGTTCTACGAGTGATCCAAAAGAAATTTATTGGTCGAATGCTCATTTCGGTGTAACCAATACCAA
>NZ_JBEAES010000089.1:0-587 GCF_050477165.1 Brevibacillus sp. FIR094
TAGCGAAATTTATGTGCTAGGCACAACTCCCGAATACGTGTCACTATTGGATTCGAAATCTGTTGCGTCTTCATTTGACTTTTCCACCGATAATAGGTGGAACGAGCAATGCCCAGCCATTGACACGCTAGTTGTACAGAGACCGCTCCCTTTATGGACTCCATCCACCGGATTGCTGCTTCTGGTGACACCTCCTTTCCCACTCCTTGTACTTTTTTAAGACATCCACTTGCTGCTTTAAGAAGCGATTTTCCTGTTTTAATCTTTCAACTTCAGATGTAACCTCTGGTCCTTTCCCGTAGGTGTACTGTTTACCTACTGGTTGTTCAAAGCGATGGGTTTCCCCGTTTTTATACCAACGTAACCATGTTTTCACTTGCGTTTTGTTCTTGATACAAAGGTGTTCCATTACTTCTCTCACTGATACGCCCCTCAGCCTCATTTCAACAGCCTTTAACTTGATATCCGTTGGATAACTTACTCTCGTTGACACAGAAAAAACACCTCCAAGTTGTCTCCATATCTTACGACATGGTCGCATTCTCTTGAAGGTGTTTTGATTTGTCTTACGTTATGGGGTCAGTCCC
>NZ_JBEAES010000090.1:0-523 GCF_050477165.1 Brevibacillus sp. FIR094
GTTCAAATACTACTTGCGCCTTATCTTGCTTTGTAACTTTTCCTTGTTTTGAACTAAGGCATTCAACTTTTTTAAGTAAGCATTCTCCATACGTAAACGCTCTACTTCTGCCTGTAATGCCTCAACTGATCCTTCTATGGGTGTTGCTTTCTTATTTTCCTTCTTCATCGCTGGACGCCCCTTTTTCTTTGGTATAAGGGCGTCTATTCCTTGTGATTGAAATTCTGACCTCCATTTTCGAATTAAGCGGGGAGAGGAGATTTGAAAAATGGCGGCAGTTTCATTCGGAGACGTCCCATAATTCTTCATGTAATTGAGTACGTCTAGTTTAAACTCTGTTGAGTGTCGTGTATATGATGTTATAAACGCTTCTACACCGTGTTTCTCGTATTGCATCACCCAAACTCCAACCATGCTTTTGTGTGTACCAATAGACTCAGCAATAGCAGCATGAGTCTCTTCGCCATACAAATAGCGAAGAACTGCTGATAATTTATCATTTGCAGTAAACTTAGACAAAAAA
>NZ_JBEAES010000091.1:0-506 GCF_050477165.1 Brevibacillus sp. FIR094
GTCGGCTCCGGTTGCTCCGGTCGATCCGGTCATTCCTGTTGTTCCAGTTGTTCCCGTGGCTCCGGTTGGTCCTGTTGCACCAGTAGATCCGGTGGCTCCTGTAACTCCTGTTGATCCGGTCTCTCCCGTTGTTCCAGTTGTTCCAGTCGCTCCGCTGGCTCCTGTCGTTCCGATCTCTCCGGTTGATCCGGTTGCCCCTGTCTCTCCAGTTAATCCGGTGGCTCCTGTCGCTCCGGTTGATCCCGTCTCTCCAGTTGTTCCAGTGGTTCCGGTCTCTCCTGTTGCTCCGGTCTCTCCTGTTGCACCGGTCGATCCCGTTGATCCAGTCGCTCCTGTGGTTCCAGTCGCTCCGGTTGTTCCGGTCTCCCCAGTCGATCCAGTCGCTCCGGTCGATCCCGTTGTTCCAGTCGCTCCGCTGGCTCCAGTCGTTCCGGTCTCTCCGGTTGATCCGGTGGCTCCGGTCTCTCCTCGTTGTTCCAGTCGCTCCCAGTTGACTCGATCTCTCC
>NZ_JBEAES010000092.1:0-454 GCF_050477165.1 Brevibacillus sp. FIR094
TGATCAAGCGATCAACACACAGAACTGATACCCTGGATAGATAAAGATTTGTGTATCGCCTGTCCATGCGGCAATTTTTCCCCCAGACGCTTGCGCTGCACTTTCTAAGGCACGTGTTGCTGTCGTTCCGACGGCAATTACTTTGTTGCCACGTGCTTTGGTTTCTTGAATCAATTTTGCAGTTGCTTCAGGCACATCACACCATTCACTGTGCATGATGTGATTTTCGATCTGATCTGTACGTACAGGTAAGAATGTTCCAGCACCCACATGCAAGGTTACAAACGCTTTATTTACGCCTTTTTGCTCTAATTCTTCTAATAGGGCTTGGTCAAAGTGCAAACTTGCTGTTGGTGCTGCTACGCTTGCTAATTTGGTTGGATCGTTAAACACGGTTTGATAGCGTTCTGTGTCAATGGCTTCTGCTTCACGATTAAAGTAAGGCGGAATAGGC
>NZ_JBEAES010000093.1:0-429 GCF_050477165.1 Brevibacillus sp. FIR094
TGATTTTGAATATTAAATTTTTCGATCCATGTATTTTTCATACACTTCAACTTGAGGGTGTTGTTTTGAGGGTAGCTGATCAGTGATTTAAGAAAGTCGTGGATTTCTAACAATTGGCTAAATGTGGAAAATAAATTGCATGTTGAAACTGTGCTGAAATATGGGGGTTGACGGTTTCAAGCTGCTCTCTTTGCAGGTATTCACAATGCTGCATGGGGTCTTGATGCTGGTCTTTATAATTCAGTCCAAGCTCAAAATCTGCTTCGTCAAAAATTAACATTCCTGTGTCATGGATTTGAAAGTCTATCCCTGTTTTAGGTTGTAGTTTCTCATTCCATTGTTGGTAAAGTTGTTTGCCGTGTTGTGCCAGATGATTGACTTCATTGGGATATCTCCACGGATACATGGGTGACAGAATACCGCCACCCG
>NZ_JBEAES010000094.1:0-427 GCF_050477165.1 Brevibacillus sp. FIR094
CCGATACCCATCGCGTACATACCAGTTACCATCAAGCCTTAACAGCAACGGGACGCTTGTCTTCAACCGATCCAAATCTACAGAACATTCCGATACGTGAAGAAATTGGTCGTCAGATTCGTAAAGCTTTTATTGCACCTCAAGGGCGTGTACTTTTGGCAGCAGATTATTCACAAATTGAATTACGTTTAATGGCGCATTTCTCACAAGATGATGCTTTGGTTGATGCCTTTCAAAATGGGCAAGATGTACACCGCCGTACAGCATCCGAGGTCTTGGGTGTCGCGCTGGAAAATGTAACCTCTGATCAACGCCGCCAAGCCAAAGCCGTTAACTTTGGTTTATTGTACGGTATGTCTGAGTTTGGTTTGATTCGTCAACTGGGCTTTACTCGTGAAGAATCGCAAAACTATATTAAGCAATACTT
>NZ_JBEAES010000095.1:0-424 GCF_050477165.1 Brevibacillus sp. FIR094
ATGATCTATTGTTATATTGATTAATTGATTTCCTTTATTGATTTAAAATTATTGAAATTTATTTAGCCATATTTTTAATGCCTAATAAATTTATGTTATATGTAATTTATTGAATTTTAATAATTATATTGTGGATATTAAATCATTTTACAAAATTAAAAATGACAGAATTTTGACTTATGATTATAATCTAAACATATTTTTTAATAATAATTAACTCATTCAAATGAACAGCTTAGTAAATAGCATTTATAAAATATTGGATCAGCTTGGACTAAACGCACAAAAACGAGCCTTTGCATATCCAATTTAGCAATACAGACTTAAACAACCAAGTCTTCTTACAACGTATCGATTGGACAACATGGTCTAAACCAAGGTGTGTCTGTTGAACTGATTTGCCTTGCCACTTCGGCTGTGATTC
>NZ_JBEAES010000096.1:0-421 GCF_050477165.1 Brevibacillus sp. FIR094
CGATTTTCTGTACGCAGCGCGGAGGCCGGCGTGATGGTGCTCAATGCCGGAACAGACGTGATGCGTTTTGCCCCGTCTCTGGTGGTGGAAGAGGCGGATATCAATGAAGGAATGCAACGTTTTGCGCAGGCGGTCGGGAAAGTAGTTGCTGATGGTGGATTGCCGGATAAGCGTAGTCCATCCGGCAGTCGATCTTAACCTTTTGTATCCCGTAGCCGCTTACTCAGCCAGATACCGTGATGCGGACGCTGACGCCAGGCCATCGACGAAATGGTGTGCATGGTGTTCAGATGGCCGATGATGCGTTGTAAATGTTGTTCCAGAGTGCTCAATAAGCCATGTGACGGCATGTCCGGCGACTCCAGAATATTGACATCGCCGGAGCCGCCTGGCCTGTCGTACTCCAGCGCTGCTGCAGCGC
>NZ_JBEAES010000097.1:0-417 GCF_050477165.1 Brevibacillus sp. FIR094
AATATGGAGCTGTGGTGAAGTTGGAGTTCACGCCGGTCTGTCACACCGGAGGTCGCGGGTTCGAGTCCCGTCAGCTCCGCCATTTTTCTTAAAGAATGGCGAAGATTAATCATGAATGGCTCGGTAGCTCAGTCGGTAGAGCAGAGGACTGAAAATCCTCGTGTCGGCGGTTCGATTCCGTCCCGAGCCACCATTTATACAAAACACGCCGGTATAGCTCAATTGGTAGAGCACCTGACTTGTAATCAGGGGGTTGTGGGTTCAAGTCCTATTGCCGGCACCACCATTGGGGTATAGCCAAGCGGTAAGGCAACGGACTTTGACTCCGTCATTCCTAGGTTCAAATCCTAGTACCCCAGCCATTTGCGAGCCATTAGCTCAGTTGGTAGAGCATCTGACTTTTAATCAGAGGGTCGA
>NZ_JBEAES010000098.1:0-413 GCF_050477165.1 Brevibacillus sp. FIR094
GTTACTTTAGCAGCGCCTGTAGGACGTTCGATAAGAATTTTGCTGATCATCGCGCTTTTAAGTTTTTTAGTTAAAAACTCACGAACTTGAAGATCTTTAAGCAAATATTCAGCGTATTGTTTCGGACTCGCATACCAGTTGGCGTTATGACGTTTTACAACACCAAGGCGGATACCGATTGGATGAACCTTCTGACCATATCAAACCCCTACCTTAACGGTAATGTGACAAGTACGCTTAGTAATACGATCTGCACGGCCTTTAGCACGTGGCATAATACGTTTAAGGCTAGTGCCTTCATCAACGTAAATCGTAGTAACCTTAAGGTCGTCTACATCTAAACTGTTATTGTGTTCAGCGTTTGCAATTGCAGATTCCAATGCTTTTTTCACTATAACTGCAGCTTTTTTGTT
>NZ_JBEAES010000099.1:0-402 GCF_050477165.1 Brevibacillus sp. FIR094
CGTAACAAGGTATCCGTACCGGAAGGTGCGGATGGATCACCTCCTTTCTATGGAGTACCAATCACAGATTATTTTCTTTCCGGTTTTGAGGGAGTATAACCCTCACTTATATAGTGATGGGGCTGTAGCTCAGTTGGGAGAGCGCCTGCCTTGCAAGCAGGAGGTCATCGGTTCGATCCCGTTCAGCTCCACCAAAAGAATATATATGCTCCTTGAAAACTGGATATTGCATGAAATTGCTAAGATATTAACTGTAAGTACTTTTAGTAATTACGGAAATGCAAGGATGGCCTGCTAAGTTCGTCTCATCCATGAGACAACGCATGCACTAGCACATCCTGTGCGTCGTGGTTAAGTTACTAAGGGCACACGGTGGATGCCTTGGCGCTAGGAGCCGAAGAA
>NZ_JBEAES010000100.1:0-384 GCF_050477165.1 Brevibacillus sp. FIR094
AAAATGGGGAGATAGTGAAGTGGCTAAACACGGCAGACTGTAAATCTGCTCCCTCCGGGTTCGGCGGTTCGAATCCGTCTCTCCCCACCATTTTTCATGAGCCATTAGCTCAGTTGGTAGAGCATCTGACTTTTAATCAGAGGGTCGAAGGTTCGAGTCCTTCATGGCTCACCAGTTTTTATAAACCCGAAAAGTGAAAGTCAGCTTGTTAACAGCTCTGGCTACTTGGATGGGAAAATGCGGTCGTGGCGGAATGGCAGACGCGCTGGCTTCAGGTGCCAGTGGTGGCAACACCGTGGAGGTTCAAGTCCTCTCGACCGCACCAAGAAATATGCGGACGTAGCTCAATTGGTAGAGCGTCGCCTTGCCAAGGCGAAGGTCGAG
>NZ_JBEAES010000101.1:0-370 GCF_050477165.1 Brevibacillus sp. FIR094
GAGTTAACCAAGAAGGAACTATTGTTGGATAGCAAGCTCGATAGTATTTTGTCTACACCGATTGCGGTAGGTCCTCCAGGTCCGACTGGTCCAACTGGTTCTTCTGGTGGCCCGCCAGGATCGACCGGGGCAACTGGAGCAACCGGAGCTACTGGAGCAACCGGAGCTACTGGAGCAACCGGAGCTACTGGAGCAACAGGAACTACAGGAACTACAGGAACTACAGGAACTACAGGAACTACAGGAACTACTGGAACTACTGGAACACTGGAACTACTGGAGCTACAGGCCCTGCTCCACTAACATCGACAAAACCTATCTTTTTTGGAGGAACGAATGCAGGCTTTCAAAGAATGGCTGGGTCCCCAGG
>NZ_JBEAES010000102.1:0-360 GCF_050477165.1 Brevibacillus sp. FIR094
TCTTGGTAGCAGATGTTCAAAATCACTAGCAGCAACAGCCTTAATTCCATTTCTCCATAAGTTTTCTAAAAGCTTTCCAATCGTATTAATATAAACTTCTTCATCCGAACCTTTTTGTGGTTCAATATCTAAAAAGTACTTATAGTACAAAAATCCGTCCCGTTTTTCCGTTCCTTTTTCTAAATCAAAGTCATCATTTTTATTCACATAGATATCAAGAGCTTCGGAAAAACACTGATGCTTATGAACAATACCATTTATTGACTTTGCGATGAGTTTGCTCACTTCTTCTCTATCCAGTTCGGTATCGATAAACAACTTACAGTACACAGCAATTCCCCCGATTTCATATCAATTTAT
>NZ_JBEAES010000103.1:0-351 GCF_050477165.1 Brevibacillus sp. FIR094
ACAGTCATGATGTAGAAGGAGCGCAAGCGAGATTTGCCGACACCTACGATGGCGTGGATGACCCAGTATTGAAACTGGATCAAACCAAAACGTATGCGACAACAGCGTTGACCGCCAAATCTTCTTCCATAACAGTTACAGTAGCGTCAACGACGGGCTTTACAGTAGGACAAGAAGTGACGATTTGTGATGATGTGGCTTTTGAGAATCAGAAGATCACAGCAATCGGAACGGGAACCATTACTTTCGCATCACTTGCGAACAGTTACAAAAAAGGCGCACTCATCGGTCGATCTACCATCTATCGTGATGTAGCGGCACAAAAAATGCGGATTGGTGGGTGGGGTACAC
>NZ_JBEAES010000104.1:0-329 GCF_050477165.1 Brevibacillus sp. FIR094
CCGATGACCTCCTGCTTGCAAGGCAGGCGCTCTCCCAACTGAGCTACAGCCCCATACTGGGTAATATTTAGTGGTGGGCCTAGGCTGACTCGAACAGCCGACCTCACGCTTATCAGGCGTGCGCTCTAACCAACTGAGCTATAGGCCCTCGTAACCCACAAAAAAAGACGTACTACTCCAAAGGCCAAAAACTTCGGCACTTCAAAGTACTATATACGTCAGGGAGTTGATGCTCCCTCAAAACTGAACAGCGAATGTGCGTTAATCGTCGTATCTCCATAGAAAGGAGGTGATCCATCCGCACCTTCCGGTACGGATACCTTGTTACG
>NZ_JBEAES010000105.1:0-311 GCF_050477165.1 Brevibacillus sp. FIR094
GGGAGAAGGGCTTTACGACGAGTATCTCGATCCATTCGCGAAGGACGCCCAATACAAACAAGATAACTTGTTTAACGGCGGTTTGTGGACCAGATCGGAAGACGAGAGCTATGCGAAGGGTCAGAATGAGTTTAAGAAAGACATGGTAGTAGCAGAAGTAGCGGTAACCGTTCTTAGTGCTGGTACAGGTACAACTGTTATGCGGACTGCGAAAATGGCCGATAAACTGGATGGACCTAATGGCAAGAAAAAGTCCGGTGACCATGAGGGAAATGGGAAAGGTGTCCTTTTGCCTAATTCCAGTATCGACG
>NZ_JBEAES010000106.1:0-300 GCF_050477165.1 Brevibacillus sp. FIR094
CTTTCTATGGAGATACGACGATTAACGCAACATTCGCTGTTCAGTTTTGAAGGAGCATGAATCCTTCATATAGTCTGGTGATGATGGCGGAGGGGACACACCCGTTCCCATGCCGAACACGGCCGTTAAGCCCTCCAGCGCCGATGGTACTTGCTCCGCAGGGAGCCGGGAGAGTAGGACGTCGCCAGGCAGTTACTCTTACGAGTAACTATCCATTTGTTCCTTGAAAACTGGATACTGCATGAAATTGCTAAGATATAAACTGTAAGTACTTTTTAGTAATTACGGAAATGCAAGGAT
>NZ_JBEAES010000107.1:0-288 GCF_050477165.1 Brevibacillus sp. FIR094
AGGTGTCGGCAAATCTCGCTTGCGCTCCTTCTACATCATGACTGTCTAAATCAAGATAGGCTTCTACCCGAGTCACCCGTCGTTCTAATCGTCCAAACAGCAAGTGCGCCCCTTCAATTCCGTCTTCCATATGATTCAGCCTATATTCATCCACTGGCGTTCCTGCAATCTGCTGCCAGGCTGGGACGATCGAGACCGTTCCGTCTCCATTTTCTTGTAAGACGTATGTGTTCGGTCGGTCGACAAACCTGTTCACATGCGTTTGCTTTTGGTATGCCACATCATTCA
>NZ_JBEAES010000108.1:0-276 GCF_050477165.1 Brevibacillus sp. FIR094
ATTTAATGATAGACTCATTAACGCTTTCGCTGTTCAGTTTTCAAAGAGCATTTTTAGTTCTGCTAAACTAGCAGGAACTTCATGTTAGCACATTCACTTTCGGGTGTCAAACACTTTTTTCGAAGTGTTTTACAACCAATCTGCAATTTGTTTAGTAAGAGCAGATTTTCAATATATCATGTGCATTGCATTCATGTCAACCATCTTTTTTCAAGAAATCGATGGTCGGGAAGACAGGATTCGAACCTGCGACCCCTTGGTCCCAAGCCAAGTACT
>NZ_JBEAES010000109.1:0-249 GCF_050477165.1 Brevibacillus sp. FIR094
AGCAGAGGGTCGGCGGTTCGATCCCGTCAGCCTCCACCACTTATATTAATGGACAAGGAAGGTCAGCTAAAAGCGCCACGTCCTGTGGCAACACTGACACTCAGTCGTCCTGACTATCGCGGGATGGAGCAGCTCGGTAGCTCGTCGGGCTCATAACCCGAAGGTCGCAGGTTCAAATCCTGCTCCCGCAACCAAATATGGAGCTGTGGTGAAGTTGGAGTTCACGCCGGTCTGTCACACCGGAGGTCG
>NZ_JBEAES010000110.1:0-244 GCF_050477165.1 Brevibacillus sp. FIR094
CAGGGGCAGTAGGAATCGAACCCACACCAAAGGTTTTGGAGACCTTCGTTCTACCGTTAAACTATGCCCCTATAAAGGTGGCTCGGGACGGAATCGAACCGCCGACACGAGGATTTTCAGTCCTCTGCTCTACCGACTGAGCTACCGAGCCTTATATCCATGCTTTACGCGCCAATTTCATTTGATTAGAAATGGCGGAGCTGACGGGACTCGAACCCGCGACCTCCGGTGTGACAGACCGGCG
>NZ_JBEAES010000111.1:0-237 GCF_050477165.1 Brevibacillus sp. FIR094
GAGTTTGGATTGAGGTAGTTTGTTAGGGCGTAGTAGTAGATTTTTGCTGTGTCATCTCGTCCAATGCCTGTGACCGTTACACCGGAGTGTGTGCCACCCTCTGCGAGGAGATATGCCGCTTTGTTGTTGATTCCGCTGTTAATGTGTACGCCTCCCTTGTCATTTGTACCCATGTATCGATTGCTGTAGTGGTCAGGATCACCAGCAATGGTTGGATCTTCGAGAGAGCGTAGTGCG
>NZ_JBEAES010000112.1:0-237 GCF_050477165.1 Brevibacillus sp. FIR094
CGCACTACGCTCTCTCGAAGATCCAACCATTGCTGGTGATCCTGACCACTACAGCGATCGCTACACAGGTCCAAATGACAACGGAGGCGTACACACGAACAGCGGTATCAATAACAAAGCAGCATATCTCCTCGCAGAGGGTGGTTCACACCACGGTGTAACGGTCACAGGCATTGGTCGCAATGACACAGCAAAAATCTACTACTACGCCCTAACAAACTACCTCAATCCAAACTC
>NZ_JBEAES010000113.1:0-235 GCF_050477165.1 Brevibacillus sp. FIR094
ACCTCCTGCTTGCAAGGCAGGCGCTCTCCCAACTGAGCTACAGCCCCATACTGGGGAATTATATGGTGGGCCTAGGCTGACTCGAACAGCCGACCTCACGCTTATCAGGCGTGCGCTCTAACCAACTGAGCTATAGGCCCTCAAAGGAGTTATACTCCTTCAAAACTGAACAGCGAATGTTGCGTTAATCGTCGTATCTCCATAGAAAGGAGGTGATCCATCCGCACCTTCCGGT
>NZ_JBEAES010000114.1:0-232 GCF_050477165.1 Brevibacillus sp. FIR094
AAGTGAGCTGTTGTTCTTGCGTTTGCAAGTTTTGAGCTAGGGATTGAAGTTCTTGGCCTTTCGCCTGAAGTTTTTGATCAAGACTGAGTAGGTCCTGCTCACGTGTTTGGAGGTCCTGCGTCAGAGAATGCAGCTCTAGCTCTTTGGATTGAAGTTCTTGGTCTTTCGTCTGAAGCACTTGTTCGAGAACGTGAAGGTCTTGTTCCCGTGAGTTGAGGCCTTGCGTTTGGGA
>NZ_JBEAES010000115.1:0-212 GCF_050477165.1 Brevibacillus sp. FIR094
GCGTAACAGTAGATGCAGAAGTGCCGAAAAAGAAAGACATCATTTCGGTGGCGACCTTGCCAGCGAAAACAGGTCTAGTGAATGGTACAGAGAAAAGGGTAGCAGCACTAGGTTTACCTGTGGAAGTGGATGTTACCTTAGACGATAACAGTATGATTAATGCAGATATCATCTGGGATCTCGCCAGCGTAACCTATGATCCAACGAAGAAG
>NZ_JBEAES010000116.1:0-208 GCF_050477165.1 Brevibacillus sp. FIR094
CACGCCGGTCTGTCACACCGGAGGTCGCGGGTTCGAGTCCCGTCAGCTCCGCCATCTTTCTTAACGAGATGGCATGGTTCATGAACATGAAAAAGGTTTAACGGAATAAAAAAACGTTGATTTTTCATGAAAGATATGCCATAATTAAAGATATGCCGGTATAGCTCAATTGGTAGAGCACCTGACTTGTAATCAGGGGGTTGTGGGT
>NZ_JBEAES010000117.1:0-203 GCF_050477165.1 Brevibacillus sp. FIR094
TGTATGACAGCGTGAAAGGCTGCTGTGTTAAACCGCTTCACCAACGGGCCAAGATCATGAGATTACTTCTGGTGCTCCCGACAGGAATCGAACCTGCGACCTCTTCCTTACCATGGAAACGCTCTACCGACTGAGCTACAGGAGCATAATATGGCTCCTCGGGACGGACTCGAACCGCCGACCGATCGGTTAACAGCCGATTG